>NZ_JBEXHU010000010.1:0-294267 GCF_040608175.1 Micromonospora sp. NPDC005206 | reverse complement strand
ATCACCGAGGCCTGACCGCCGAGCTCAGTCGCTGGGTCAAAGAGAACATGCTCTCGCGAACAGCCCCCGGCACCTACGCCCTCACCCACGAATGGGCCCACCCCGAACAGCCCAGACAGCAACCGTCCATACCGAGTTGACAGACGTATCAGCGCCTTAACTTCGTGGTCTTGGGGTACTTCTTCGGTGCTGCCACGGACGACTTCCTCCCCACGGCCATCAGACCATGATCAAGAAGCTCCATAAAAGCGGGGGTGGCTCAGCGGGACTTCCTTGATGAGTGGGGTCCTTCCTATGGGCGATGCTGGCTTGCTGCGGATGCATTCTTGCAAGTCAGATTTGGTGGCGTCCGGGGCGGAGCCCCGAGGGGGTGGCCCCACTTTCGGGTCCTGGGTCCAGTGGCTGCCAGTACCCTGGACCCGATTCCGGCACCTGCGCCAAGGCCGTCTGACCGGGGCGGCCAGGCGAGCCCGGCTGAGTGAGAACAGGCGTGCACGAGGGCGCAGCAACACAGCCTTCCGGTGAGACGTTCAGGCGGTTCGGGTCACTCGGTACGTGTAGTAGTCCACCCGCATCCCGTCCTTCATCACGTCCCGGGTCGCCACAACCTCGGGCGTAAAGCCCTCCTCGGCGAGCAACTGCCGCAGATAACCGATGTCACCAGAGGTGCCGAAGAAGATCAGCATGCGGCCGTTGGCGCGGAGTTGCCGGCCGGCAGCGCGGACGAACGTGGTCAGCGTGCCGTAGTTGGCGTCGGTGGCAGCCATCTCCAACAGGTCACGCGGGGCGAACCACCGGAACGGCGGGTCGAAGATGATCAGATCAAAGTCACCGTCGACCGCGCTGAACACGTCGCTTCGTCGGACGTCGACCCGCTCCGAGACACCGTTGCGTGCCGCGTTGTGTCGGGCGGCCTCTACGGCCCGCGGATTGATGTCGACCGCGACCACATCGGTCGCCCTGGACGCCGCGAGGATGGCGTTCACGCCGCTGCCCGTGCCCATGTCCAACACCCGGTCACAGGTCTTCACCTCGGCCAGCACGGCTTCACCGAGGAGATCGGACACCGGGGTGATCGGCATAACCTCCGGCGGCACGTCCAGTGTCAACCCTAGGTAGTCGAACGTCTGCCCCGCCCCGGCTTCCTCTCGCAGGGATTGATAGGCGTCCTCGTGCCACCGGTGGATCTGCTTGGCATGTGCTGCGGTGACCGTCGGCTGGTAGCCCGTCTCAGCGGTCGCCGATGGCTGGCTGGTGTCGGTCATCCGGATACCGTAGCCACCGCCGACCTAACCCGACAGTCGATTCCTTGCCTTCGCGCCACCCGACTGGGCCGCCACCGTTGGATCATCGAGAGGGCAGGTCCGGAAGAGGATGCTGCAGAGGATGTCGAGAACGGCCCGGCGGCTCCGTCTCAGAGGTGGATGCGGCCACCGTGGCCGTACCACACCAGGGAGACTCAGCATGACGATCCAGCGGATGGACAACGTTCTCATCGTTGTCGACGACCTTGACGCGACGATTTCGTTCTTCGTCGAACTTGGCATGGAGCTGGAGGGCAGGGGGCCGATCGAGGGGCGTTGGGTGGAGCGTGTCATCGGGATCGACGACGTCCGACAGGAGGTCGCCATGCTGCGGACCCCGGACGGCCACGGCCGGATCGAGCTGGCGATGTTCCACGCGCCGAAGGCGATCAGCGCCGAGCCGAAGGACGCGCCGGCGAACACGCTGGGCATTCGTCGCATCATGTTCGCCGTCGACGACATCGAGGACGTCGTTGCCCGCCTGCGCACCCACGGCGCCGAACTCGTCGGCGAGCTGGCGCAGTACGAGGACAGCTATCGACTCTGCTACGTCCGCGGCCCCGAGGGCATCATCGTCGGACTGGCCCAACAGCTCAGCTGACGGCCGATGCTATGCGGTCGCCGTGTCGGCGAAGGTTTCGCGGAGCGCCGGATCCAGCGACCGGCCGGTCGTCGGCTCGATGAACAGCTCGGCGAGCAGGAGGTCGGTGAGGTGGGTCGGGTTGACGCCCGACTCCTTGCGGCTCAGGGCCTGCAGCGCGCCGCCGAGCCGTAGGGAGGCCTTGACCGCGCCGGCCGGCAGGCGAGCGACCCGGCGACGTCGCCCGACCGCCTCGGCGATGCGCGCGAGCATGTCGTTCCACGTGAGGTTCTCGTCAGCGACCGGAATGTCCTCACCGCGAGCCCGCTCAAGAGCGTCCACCGCCACCTCGCCCACGCTGCGCGCCGAGGCCGCGGCGGTCCCGCCAACGGGGACGGCCAGGGGTGTGCGTGACCGTGCCCAACGGTCCAACGGAGCGGACCAGTTCGGCAGCCGGTCGCCGGCCCGGCCGAAGACGAACGGCAACTCGAGCACGGCAACCGGTAGATCCCGGCCGGCGGCCGCCCGTCCCTCCCGGGCCTGCTCCACCCGGCACCGGATGTACGTGTGGCGGGCCGCGAGTCGCCACTGCGGACGCAGCCGGTCGAAATAGGTGTAGTACGAGCCCATGACGACACCGCGCGTGAGACCTTCCAGGCGGGCGGCCGTGAACAGGCGCACCACCGGCTCGACGTTGTCCCGACGAAACGTCGGATAGATCGGCTTGCGCAGCGGTCGCTGTTCGTCCGTGCGGGTGGCGTACACCACGCCGTCGTGACCGGCGAGCAGTGCCCGCAGTTCGTCGACGGAGGCAGACCCGACATCGATCAAATGATCAACACCCGGGTGGGCGGTACGCGCCACCGTCGTCGCGGCATGGCCTCGCTCGCGCAACACGTCCACGACATGGGCACCGATCAGACCACTTCCACCCACCACAAGTATTCGCACGCTGAATCGTCCACTCTGGAGCCCGTTGCTTGTCAAGTCGCGACCCGGGTGCCGCCGGCTCCGGACGGTCCCGACGTTGCCGTGGCGCCCACGTCCTCTCGCGTGTTCGTCAACGGATCGGGTCCGGTTCCCGGGCCCGCCAGTTCAGGTTGTTTCGGTAGCGACGTTCCATGGCCATCCAGCCGAGAGCGAACGGCAGCCCGCCCAGGGCGACCAGCCCCAGGACGTCAGCTCCGACCACGTCGAAGACGGCCCCCACGTCTCCGAACAACTGGGCGACGGTCTGGAAGGCGAGGTGGAAGCCGATGCCCGCCCAGATGTCACCCGTGGCGACGCGGAAGGCGCCGAGCAGGAGCGCGAAGACGACGAAGAGCAGGAGTCGGTCGGGGGAGGTGGCGGCGCCGACGAGGAACCCGAACAGGGTGAACGACACGGCCTGGCCGATGACGGCCTGCCAGGCCGGCAACCGGGTGGCGAGGTTGCGTTGCAGGTAGCCGCGGAAGACGAGTTCCTCCGGCAGCGCCTCGTAGAGCAAGACGAGCACGACCAGGAGCGCCGCCACCCGCAGGGCGTCGGCGGCGGAGGTGCGCAGGCTGATCTCGACCCAGCCGAAGCCGAGCCAGAGCGCGAACCCCAGGGCGGCGGGCACGAGCCAGCAGGCCATGCCGAGCAGCAGACGCCGCCAGCCGACGCGCAGCGAGGGCAACCCGAGGCCGGTCCAGGGTCGCCGATCCAGCAGGCGGCGGGCGGCAACCACCAGGGGTACGACGAGCAGCGTCGTAAGGACGGCCCTGGTGACATGGGTCGGGCGGTCGTAGTCACGGCCGAGCAGGGCACCGTGGTAGACGAACAGCCACACCAGCACGGTGCCGGCGAACACGATGAGGATTCGCCAGTGCGTGGCGAGGCGAGCGTCGCGGGTTGCCCGGGGATCGCGAGGTCGACCGCTCACCGCGCTCACCGTAGGCCCCGAGGTCAAGGACGGGCCGTCAGCGACCCAGGACGAGATACGCGAGGCCGAGGATTCCGCGATAGACCGAGACGTACTGGCGCAGCCGCTCGTCGAGTTCGGCGCGGACCTCCGCCGCGCGCGGATCCTCCGGGTACGTCAGCAGCCACTCCTGCCGGCCGGCGAGCCAGGTGGACTCGAAGTCGTCCCACTCCCGCTGGTCGGCGGTGCTCAGGTGCAGGACCCGCCAGCCGCGTTCGCGTGCGGCCTCGACGAGGCCCGGCAGGTCGGTGACCTCCGTCCCGAAGATCTGCTCGGCCTCCCTGCCGGCGGGACGGTCCCAGTACCCCTCGCCGAACAGCAGCCGTCCACCGGGCCGGACCACCGCGGCGAGCGCGTCGAGGGCAGCGCCGGTGCCGCCGAAGGCGTGCGCGGAACCGACGCACAGGACCCGGTCGGCCGGCTCCTGCCAGGCCCCAGCCTCTCCCATCACGAACGCGACATGCCGGTTCAGTGACCGGCCCGCGGCCTGCCTCCGCCCTCGGGCCAGTGCGGCATCGTCGGTGTCGACGCCGACGCCCCTCGTCGCGACCGGGCCGCCGACACCGCCCGCGGCGACCGCCCTGAGCAGCAGCTCACCCCAGCCGCAGCCGAGGTCGAGCACGCGCGAGCCGGGACGGACGTCGAGCCGCTGGAGCAGCAGGGACGCGTGCTCCTCCGACAGCGGAGTGTTCCAGCGCATCCGGGCGTAGCGGCTGGAGGCGAGGTGGTCGATTGACTGCATCCGTTGAGGGTGTCAAGTCATGATCGACGGTGCACGGCCGGGCCGCCCCGTGCGCCGGAAGCCGTGATCGGGTGGCGGGCCGTACGGCAGGATCGGTGGGGTGGACACCGGCGAGCCGGGGCATTTCCGGCGGCGGCCGACCCCGCAGGAGGTCGCGGCGGCCGCCGGCCGGGGGTTGGTGGATGTGATCGGTCCCGGCCTGCGGGTGCTGTTCTGCGGCTTCAACCCGGGCCTCTACTCCGCCGCGGTGGGAGAGCACTTCGCCCGGCGGGGCAGCCGCTTCTGGCCGGCCCTGCACCGCTCCGGCTTCACCGACCGGGAACTGCGCCCGTGGGAACGCGACGAACTGCTGCGGCAGGGCCTGGGGATCACCAGCCTGAGCAACCGGGCCACCGCCCGCGCGGACGAGCTGACGCCGGCCGAGCTGGTGGCCGGGGTGGCGGGGCTGGCGGTGAAGACCGAGCGGCATCGGCCGCGGTGGGTGGCCATCCTCGGGGTGACCGCGTACCGGATCGCCTTTGCCAGGCCCGGAGCCGGGCTGGGCCCGCAGCCGGATCGACTGGGCCCAGCCCGGGTCTGGGTGTTGCCCAACCCCAGCGGCCTGAACGCGCATTTCCCGCTGCCGGCGTTGACCGCCCAGTTCGCGGCGCTGCACGAGGAGACGCTCCGCCGGTGAGAACCGTCAGGAGCTCGTGAGGACGACGAGTTGCTGGGTCGCTCGGGTCATCGCCACATAGCGGTCGACCGCTCCCTCGATGCCGGTGCCGAACGCCTCGGGGTCGACCAGGACGACCAGGTCGAACTCGAGCCCCTTCGACAGCTCCGGGGTCAGCGACCGGACGCGGGACGTCGTCGGGAAGGTGGGGTCACCGATGACGCAGGCGATGCCGTCGGCGTGCGCGGCGAGCCAGGTGTCGAGGATCGAGCCCAGGTCGCAAGCGGATCCGTGTACGACGGGGACGTCGCTGCCGCGGATGGACGTCGGCACGTTGGCGTCGGGCAGCACGGCCCGGATGACCGGCTCGGCCTCCGCCATGACCTCCTTCGGCGTCCGGTAGTTGATGCTCAGGGAGGCCAGGTCGACCCGGTCGAGCCCGATCCGTTCGAGCCGCTCCTGCCACGACTCGGTGAACCCGTGCCGCGCCTGGGCGCGGTCGCCGACGATGGTGAAGCTCCTGGACGGGCAGCGAAGCAGCAACATCTGCCACTCCGCGTCGGTCAGTTCCTGAGCCTCGTCCACGACGATGTGCGCGAACGGGCCGGCGAGCTGGTCCGGGTCGACGCCGGGCAGGGCGGACTCGTCGACCAGGGCGTCCTGGAGATCCAGTTGGCGCAGGCTCGACAGCACGCCCTCACCGTCGTCATAGGCGTGGGCCTCGATCAGTTCGTCGACGACCGTGGCCATGCGCTCGCGTTCGACGGCGACGATGGCCTCCTGCCGACGCTTGCGCCCGGACGCCTCCGGGTCGCCGAGCCGCTGCCGTGCCGCGTCCAGGTACGGCAGGTCGGACACCGTCCAGGCCTGGGCGTCACCCCGCTGGAGCTTGCGAATCTCCTCGGGGCTGAGCCAGGGCGCGCACCTGCGCAGATAGGCGGGCACCGACCACAGGTCACCGACGAGGTCGGTCGCCTCGAGCAGCGGCCAGGCGCGGTTGACGGTCGCGAGCAGTTCCCTGTTCCGCAGCAGCGACCCACGGACCAGGTCCTCCGGCTCTTCGCCGTCGTACCTTTCCAGCAGGATCGTGAGCAGTTCCTCCCAGATCTCGTCACGCGCCTCGTTGTGCGGGGTGCCGGGCCCCGGCGCCCTGAACGCCTCGGCCCAGTCGTCGGCGCTCAGCCGGATGTCGGCGTCGCCGGCCGTGACCGTCATCGGTTCGGCCGGCGGCTCCTCGTAGAACCGGACGGCCGCCTCGATCGCGTGCACCAGGTTCGCGGACGACTTCAGGCGGGCCACGTCCGGGTCGGTCTCGACGGTTGCCGCGGCGCCCTCGGGCACGAGGTCCCGCAGCGTGCAGGTCTGCACGTCCTCCTCGCCGAGGCTGGGCAGGACGTCGCCGACATAGGCCAGGTACGGCTGGTGCGGCCCGACGAACAGCACCCCGCCCCGACGGTGACCGAGGCGAGGATCCGAGTAGAGGAGATAGGCGGTGCGGTGCAGCGCGACGACGGTCTTCCCCGTACCGGGACCGCCGTCGACGACGAGAGCGCCGCGGGACCCGGCGCGGATGATGGCGTCCTGGTCGGCCTGGATGGTGCCGAGCACGTCCCGCATCCGGCTGGACCGGCTGCTGCCCAGGCTGGCGATGAAGGCGGACTGGTCGTCGAGCGCGGCGTGCCCCTCCAACCCGTCCGGGGTGAACACCTCGTCCCAGTAATCGCTGATCCGGCCGCGGGTCCAGCGATACCTGCGGCGGCTCGCCAGACCCATCGGGTTGCCGTGGGTCGCGCCGAAGAACGGCTCAGCCGCGGGGGAGCGCCAGTCGAGCAGCAGCCGACGACCCGTGCTGTCGGTGAGGCCGCGTCGTCCGACGTACACGGGCTCCGGGTCGTCCGCGCCGACCACGCGTCCGATGCACAGGTCCAGACCGAAGCGGCGCAGTGCGCGCAGGCGAGCGGTCAACCGGCGGACCTCCATGTCGCGGTCCACCGCCTGCCGGCCCTTGCCACCGGGCGCCTTGCGCGCGGCGTCAAGCCGGGCGGACAGCTCGGCGAACAACTCCTCGAGGCTCTCCGCGAGGGCCGCGAAGTGCCGCTCGTCGCGGCCGACCAGCGCCGGGTCGGCCTTGGGGGAGAGGTGGTCGGGAAGGTCGAACACACTGGTGGTCAGAGGGCTCACGTCATTGGCTCCGATCTGAGGCCGCGGGCAACCGTTGCTCGGATTTCCGCAGGTCCTGGCCTCGGTCGGCGATTCTGCGGCACGACCCGGGTCTTGCCGCAAGCCCCCCGGTGCGCTATACGTTAGAAGTGGCGGGGAGTGGGCGCGCCCTCCTTTCCCTTGATCGTCCGCTGTGACAGACACTTTCCGCGCGATGCGATGGCCCGCCGGAAATCAGGGTTTTCGACCGTAGTGGAGAGTGCCCCCACCGCGGCACGGCTGCGTCGATGGTGGGCACATGATCACCTGACCTGGCACTCTTTAGGGCATGGCCGCCCTGCTTCGATCCCGAATGACCGACTGGACCGTCGCCGTACCCGTGCTCGCCGTGCTGGTATTGATCCTGACGTGGGGGCGGGACCTACCCGCACCCGTCGTCGTGGTCGTCGCGGCGCTGCTGGGTGGCGCGGTGCTCGCGGCCGTGCACCACGCCGAGGTGGTCGCCCACCGGGTGGGCGAGCCGTACGGCTCCCTGGTGCTCGCCGTCGCGGTCACGGTGATCGAGGTCGCCCTGATCGTCACGCTGATGATAAGCGGACCGGAGAAGACCCAGTCGCTCGCCCGGGACACGGTCTTCGCCGCCGTGATGATCACCTGTAACGGGATCCTCGGCCTGTCCCTGCTGCTCGGGGCGCTGCGGCGGCGGGTGGCGGTGTTCAATCCGGAGGGCACCGGCGGGGCGCTGGCCACCGTGATCACCCTGGCCACCCTGAGCCTGGTCATCCCGACCTTCACGACCCGGCCCGGCCCGCAGTTCAGCCCGGCCCAGCTCACGTTCGCCGCCGTCGCGTCGCTGGCGCTGTACGGGTTGTTCGTGCTGGTGCAGACCGGCCGGCACCGCGACTACTTCCTGCCGGTCGACAGCCAGGGCCGGGTCATCGACGCCGAGGAGCACGCGAAGCCGCCGACGACGCGAGCGGCGCTGGTCAGTCTGGGACTGCTGCTGGTGGCGCTGGTCGCCGTGGTCGGCGACGCCAAGACCGTCTCCCCGACGATCGAGGCCGGGGTGGCGGCGGCGAACCTGCCCCACGCGTTCGTCGGTGTCATCATCGCGCTGCTGGTGCTGCTGCCCGAGACCCTGGCCGCAGCCCGCGCCGCCCGCCGCGACCGGGTGCAGATCAGCCTGAACCTCGCGCTCGGCTCAGCCATGGCCAGCATCGGCCTGACGATCCCGGCCATAGCGATCGCCTCGATCTGGCTGGACGGCCCGCTGCTGCTCGGCCTCGGTGGCACCCAGCTCGCGCTGCTCGCGCTCACCGCGGTGACCGCGGTCCTGACGGTGGTGCCGGGCCGGGCCAACGTGCTTCAGGGCGGCGTACACCTGGTGTTGCTGGCCGCCTTCGTCTTCCTGGCCGCCAGCCCCTGACCCGCCGCCTTCACCGACCGTCTGCCAGCCGGTCCGCGCGGGCGTTCAGGTAGCGCTGCTGGGCCAGGTTCGTCGACCGCGCCGCCGCCGTTCGGTACGCCTCCCGCGCCGCGACCCGTTCACCGGTCAGCTCCCACAGGTGGGCGCGGGCGGCCGGGAGGCGGGGATCGTCGGCCAGCCGGGTGTCGTCGGCCATCTCGGCGAGCAGCGCCAGCCCGGCCGGCGCGCCCCGGCTCATCGCCACCGCCACGGCGTGGTTGAGCGCCACGACCGGGTTGTCGGAGATGGCCAGCAGCACCTCGTACAGGGCGGTGATCTGGGCCCAGTCGGTGGCCTCCGCGCTGGTCGCCTCGTCGTGCACGGCCGCGATGGCCGCCTGGAGCTGGTACGGCCCGACGACGCCGCGCGGCAGCGCCGCGGTGATCAGTGCGACGCCCTCGGTGATCTGGTCGGCCCGCCACCGGTCCCGGTCCTGCTCGGCCATCGGCACCAGCTCGCCGTGTGGACCGATTCGGGCCGGGGCGCGGGCGTCGGTGAGCAGCATCAGCGCGAGCAGCCCGGTCACCTCGGGATCGTCCGGCAGCAGCCGGTGCACCAGCCGGGTCAGCCGGATCGCCTCGGCGGTCAGGTCGCCGCGCAGCAGCCCCGGCCCGGCGGTCCGCGCGTACCCCTCGGTGAAGATCAGGTACAGCACGTGCAGCACGGCGGCGAGCCGGTCGGCGCGCTCCGCGCCGGTGGGCGGCGCGAACCGCAGCCCGCTGGCCCGGATCCGCTGTTTGCCCCGACTGATCCGCCGGGTCATCGTCGCCTCCGGCACCAGGAAGGCCCTGGCCACCTCGGCGGTGCTCAACCCGCCCACCGCGCGCAGCGTGAGCGCGATCTGCGAGGCCGGCGAGAGCGCCGGATGGCAGCACAGGAACAGCAGGATGAGCGTGTCGTCGGCGTCCGCCGGCGGCCGGTCGGCGGCGGGCGCCTGCCACTGCTCGGGGAGCACCCGCCGCGCCACGGCGTCCTCCCGCCGCATCCGGGCCTGCTCGCCGCGCAGCAGGTCGGTCAGCCGGCGGGACGCGACGGTGATCAGCCAGCCCCGGGGATTCTCCGGTACGCCGTCGCGCGGCCAACCGCTCGCCGCGGCGATCAGCGCCTCCTGGACGGCGTCCTCGGCGGTGTCGAAGTGCCCGTAGCGACGCACCAGCGCGCCGAGGACCTGCGGCGCCAGTTCGCGCAGCAGGTCCTCGACGGGCTTCGGCATCGTCAGCCGGCCAGGTCCTCGACGCCGTCCAGCACCGGCCGCACGTCCACGTACCCGCCGGGGGAGTCCGGGTCGACCAGACCGGCGGCGATCTCCGTGGCCCGGTCGAAGCTGGCGCACTCCACGATCGTGTAGCCGGCCAGCACCTCCTGCGTCTCCGGGTACGGACCGTCGGTGACCACCGGCGCGCCGTCACGCACCTGCACGCGGCGGGCGTGCACCGGTTCGCTGAGCCCCCGGGCGTCGACCAGTTCCCCGGACTCGGCGAGCGCCTGGTGGAACGTCTCCATGTGCTTGTGCATGGCCGCGATCTGCTCGGCCGACATGGCCGGCCGGTCGGTCGCCCGGCCGGTTAGCACGTCGTAGTCCTGCTGCGAGCCGTAGAGCAGGATCATGTACTTCACGGTGGTCCTCCTGTTCCGGCGCCGCGACGGCGCCGCTTCACCAGAGACGTCGAAGCCACCCACCCCACCCGGACACGCTACGACCCCCCATTTCCAACCCCCACCCCTCACCGCGCGTCGATCATGAAGTTGTTGTCACGACACGCCGTGCCACCCGGCAATAACTTCATGGTCACCGGGCGGGGGCCGGGGTGGCGCCGGGGCGGGTGGGTGGGTGGTGGGAAATGGTTAGCGTGGCGGGATGACGACGGTGTGGGTGGTGGTCGGGGTCTTTGCCGCGGTGGCGGCTGGGGCGTTCGGGGTGGTGGCGTGGCGTGATCGGGCGCGGTTGCGCTCCGCCGACGACGATGCCGCCGGGCGGGACGCCCGGGCCAGGCAGCAGCGGTACGAGGCCGAGCGGCACGGCGACCAGGGCGACACGTGGCAGCGGAGTCGCGAGGGCACGGGCTGACCGGTCTACTGACCGTAGGAGAGCCGCAGCCGGTTGTTGATCAGGTAGTTGAGCCGGTGTCGCAGGTATCCGAGGGTGCTCTCGCCCGGCAGTTCCCCGTCGGTGGTGAGCGTCCAGCGCAGCGCGCAGTCCGAGCCGGGCGGCTCGGGAGCCAGGTCGAAGCGGATCCGGTCGAGGGGCCGGTGCGGCCACAGCGACGACCAGATCAGCAGCACCGGCGCGTAGCCCGCCACCACCCGGGGCGCCACCTCGTCGTCGCGAAGCTCCAGCCAGGGCCGGCTGCCGGCCTCGTACGGGTCGCGCAGCGACCGCCACACGATGTGCGGCGGGGCTGGCTGGCTGCGCCGGCGGCTGCCCAGCACGTGCACGACGACCCTCCTCACCGGACGGTGGCCCGCCCCGGCCCATTGTGGCGGTTGAACGCCGGCGCCGTGAACCGCGCCTGAACCGTGAACCACCCGGCGGCCACGCACGTGAATGAGGTGGTGGGCGTGGTGACCGTATCGTCGGGGTACTGCGTAGCTCAGCACCGACGCCAGGGGAGGCACCGTGGGGGCACGATCGGGGCGCGACGCCCGGGGTCCACTGGTGGGGCTGCTGATCGCCGCGCTGGTGTCGGCCGCGTGCGCCGGCGGCGGGCTGGCCGAGCCCGAGGGTGAGCGCCCGGTGCCGGACCGGTCGGCGGCCTCGCCGGGGCCCAGCACCACCCGGGCCGACAGCACCACCAGCGTCGCCGAGTTCAAGCAGGACGTCGCCGACGCCCAGGCGGTCGCCGAGCCGTACTGGGCGGCCCAGTTCAAGGCGTCCGGGCAGGGCTTCCAGCCCATCCGGCGGATCACCTCGTACCAGCGGGCGGGTGAGGTGTCCTGCGGCGGCCAGCCGCTGCCACGCAACAACGCGGTCTACTGCTCACGGGGCGACTTCATCGCCTACGACATCGCCTGGTCGGTGGCGGCGTTCCGGCAGGTCGGTGACGCGTTCGTGTTCTACCTGCTCGGGCACGAGTACGCCCACGGCATCCAGGTGCGGCTCGGCATCAACTACAGCTTCACCATCCAGCAGGAGTTGCAGGCCGACTGCATGGCCGGGGCGTACCTCGGCGACTCGGTGCGCTCCGGCGACCTGAACCTGGCCGAGGGTGACCTGGAGGAGTTCCGAGCGGGGGTGGCGGCCGTAGGCGACGACCCGGACCAGCCGTGGTTCGCCGAGGGTTCGCACGGCACCTCCGAGCAGCGCACCGAGTCGTTCTTCCGCGGCTACGAGCGCTCTCTGAAGGCCTGCGACCTGGGCTGACCGGGTTGCCCGCGTCACCCCGGCGCCCGCCGCCGCCATCTGCGGCGGCAGGCCCTGGCAGGATCGCCGGTGTGTCGGCCACGACCCTGGAGGATCCGCTGAGCAGCCATCACCCCGCCGCCGTGCTCTTCGACATGGACGGCACGCTGGTCGACAGCGAGAAGCTGTGGGACGTCGCACTGCAGGAACTGGCGCGGGAGTACGGCGGTGAACTCTCCGTCGCCGCCCGCCAGACGATCGTCGGCACCAGCATGGCCGAGTCGATGCGCATCCTGCACGACGACCTGGGCCAGCCCGAACGGGACCCGGGGGCCAGCGCGGCGTGGATCAACGCCCGGATCCTGGAGCTGTTCCGCAGCGGGCTGCGCTGGCGTCCGGGCGCGTTCGCCCTGCTGCGCGCGGTCCGGGCGGCGGGCATCCCCACCGCGCTGGTCACCTCCAGCGGCCGGCCGCTGGTCGAGATCGCCCTGGACACCCTCGGCCGGGACAGCTTCGACGTGGTCGTCTGCGGCGACGAGGTGGTCGCGGTCAAGCCGCACCCGGAGCCGTACCTGACCGCCGCCCGGCTGCTGGATGTGCCGATCGGCCGCTGCGTGGCGATCGAGGACTCGCCGACCGGGGTGGCCAGCGCGCTCGCCGCCGGCGCGGCGGTGCTGGCCGTACCCGCGGAGGCGCCGTTGCCGAGCATGCCCGGCGTACACCAGTTGGAGAGCCTGACCGGCGCGGACCTGGATCTGCTCGCCGCGCTGCTGGTCGACCGGGCCGGCGCGACCGGCTGACCGGGGGCTGATGGCACGGAACCCCGACGCCGCGAGCGGCGCCGGGGTCCCGTGGTGAGCGGTCAGTCGTGGGCGATCGCTCCCAGGACGTTGATCCGGGCCGCCCGGACCGCCGGGAGCACCGCGGCCACCACCCCGATGATCGCGGCGAGACCGAGGAAGACACCCATCTGCCCCCACGGCAGGATCAGGTCGGTGATTCCCTCGTCCTTGAGTGCCTCGACCACCGCGGCGCCGAGGCCGCTGCCGACCACCACGCCGAGCAGCGCGCCGAACACGGAGATCACCACGGCCTCCACGGTGATCATGCCCATGGTCTGCCCGCGGCGCAGGCCGATCGCCCGCAGCAGACCCAGCTCGCGGGTCCGCTCCAGCACCGACAGCGCCAGGGTGTTGATGATGCCCAGCACGGCGATCACGATGGCCAGCGCCAGCAGAATCTGGATCATCGTGAGCAGCGCGTCGAGCTGACCGGTCTGCTGCTTGATGAACGCTTGCCGATCGGCCACCGACACCTCGGGGCTGTCCGCGAGCAGCGTCTCCACCTGCGGCTGCACGTCGGCGACCCGAGTGCCGGGGGCGAGCTGGATGAAGCCCTGGATGGGCTGCGGGATGGCGAAGTCCTTCGCCGCCGTCACCGGCAGCATCACCGGGTTGGTCAGCTGGGACGACTCGTAGATGCCGCTGACCGTGTACGTCCGCGCCTCGCCCCGGGTCAGCTGCACGTTCACCGTCGAGCCCACCGACAGGCCGCGGGAGTCGGCGGTGTCCGAGCTGACCAGCATCTGGGTCGGGCTGAGTCGGTCGATGTCACCGGCGGTGGGCTTGGCACCGAAGATCTGCCGCAGCGACGCGACGTCGCTGCTCGCCGCGACCCAGGTGCTCTCGCCGTTGAGCTTCGCCATGTCGCCGTACTCGCCGTCGACCATCTGCACGCCGGGCAGGGCCTTGGCCTGGTCCAGCACCCCCGGGTCGAAGCTCGGCGGCCGCGGGCCGCCCTGCACACCGGAGATCACCAGCTCGGCCTTGATGGTGTCCTCGGCGAGAGCGCTGATGCTGCCCTTGGCCGAGTCGAGGATCACCGTGACGCCGGTGACCAACGCGATGCCGACCATCAGGGCGGCGGCGGTGATCGCGGTACGGCGCGGGTTGCGGCCCGAGTTCAGCCGGCCCAGCTTGCCCGGCACCGACCAGGAGAAGATCGCCCCGAGCAGGCTCACCACCGGCCGGCTGATCAGTGGCGTCAGTAGCGCCACGCCGATGAAGGCGAACAGCACCCCGCCGAGGATGGTGGGCAGCGTCTGGCCGCTGGCGTTGCCGCTGAGCCCGAGGAAGAGCAGCACCGCGCCGATGCCGGTGACCACCGACCCGGCGACCGTGATCTTGGTCAATGGCCGGTCCGGGGTGGCCACGTCCTGCATGGCGGCGATCGGCGGGATCCGGGACGCCCGCAGCGCCGGCAGCAGCGCCGCCACCACGGTGATCACCAGTCCGACGGCGAACGAGCCGATCACCGCAGCCGCCGGCACGCCGATCCCGGCCAGGGTGAGCCCACCGGCCAGCTTGCCGAACAGGAACGCCAGCAGCGCGCCCACGCCGATGCCGGCCGCCAGGCCGAGCACCGAGGCGATCAGCCCCACCGCGATGGCCTCCAGCACCACCGAGCCGATGATCTGCCGGCCGCTGGCCCCGATGGCCCGCATCAGCGCCAACTCCCGGGTGCGCTGGGCGACGATGATCGAGAAGGTGTTCAGGATCAGGAAGGTGCCCACCAGCAGCGCCACCGCGGCGAAGCCGAGCAGGATCTTGTTGAAGAAGGAGAGGCCCTCCTTGAGGCTGGCCGCGGCGTCCGCGGCCACCTGCTCACCGGTCTTCACCTCGTACTGCGCGCCCAGGGTGCGGGCCACGTCGTCGCGCAGCGCCTCGTCGGAGACTCCGTCGGCGGCGCGTACGGTGATGCTGCTGAACGCGTCCGGCGCGCCGAGCATCAACCGCTGCGCCACCGGGGTGGTGAAGAAGACCTCGTTGACCCCACCGATCGAGTCCCGGTCGCCGCTGTAACCGAGGATGCCGACGAGCGTGAAGTCGCGCTTCTTCGACTCGAACGCGGTGAGCACCCCGACCTTCTGGCCGACCTGCAGCTTCGCCGCCGTGGCGAGCGACTTGTTGATGACGATCTCGTCCTCGGCCTGTGGCCCGCGGCCCTCGCGCAGTTGCAGCAGTTCGCTCTCCCCGGTCCAGTTCTCGCCCAACTGCGGCGGACCGAACGAGGTGACCACCTTGCCGTTGCTGCCGATCACGCGGGCGCCGTCGGCGTTGACGATGCCGGTCGCCGAGGCCACCCCCGGCACCTGCTTCACCCGGTCCACCACCGCGGCGGGCACCGGGTTGGCGGTCTGCTCGCCCTGGACCTCGCTGACCTCCACCTTCGGCTTCGCCGCGACGTTCACGTCGATGTCGGAGAAGCCGTCGGCGAAGACCGAGTCGAAGGAGCGGCCCAGGGTGTCGGTGAGCACGAAGGCGCCGGAGACGAACATCACTCCGAGCACCACCGCCAGCCCGGACAGGATCAGCCGGACCTTGCGGGCCAGCAGACTCTTCAGTGTCGCCCGGAACATCAGTTGCCCACCTCGGTCGGGGTGTCCAGCTTCTTCATGGTGTCCAGCACCGTGTCGGCGGTCGGCTCGATCAGCTCCGAGACGATCTCCCCGTCGGCGAGGAAGACCACCCGGTCGGCGTACGCGGCGGCGGTCGGGTCGTGGGTGACCATCACGATCGTCTGGCCGTGCTCACGCACCGAGTTGCGCAGGAAGTTGAGCACCTCCGCGCCGGAGCGGGAGTCCAGGTTGCCGGTCGGCTCGTCCGCGAAGATCACCTCGGGGCGGGACACCAACGCCCGCGCGCACGCCACCCGCTGCTGCTGCCCGCCGGAGAGCTGCGCCGGCCGGTGGTCCAGCCGGTCCCGCAGACCGACCGTGTCGATCACCGTGTCGTACCAGGCCGGGTCCGGCTTGCGCCCGGCGATCGACAGCGGCAGCAGGATGTTCTCCTTCGCGGTCAGCGTGGGCAGCAGGTTGAACTGCTGGAAGATGAAGCCCACCTTGTCCCGGCGCAGCTTCGTCAGCCCGGAGTCGCCCAGCCCTGTGACGGTCGTCTCACCGATCGCCACCGTGCCCCGGGTCACCGAGTCCAGGCCGGCCAGGCAGTGCATCAGCGTCGACTTGCCGGAACCCGACGGGCCCATGATCGCGGTGAACCGGCCGCGTTCGAACTCCGCGCTCACCCCGCGCAGCGCGATGACCTGCGCCTCGCCGCTGCCGTACACCTTCCACACGTCGTTCGCCCGGGCCGCGGCCTGCGCCTGCTGGCCTACCGTCGCGGTCACGTCATCTACCTCTTCCGTCTCTGCCAATACGCGCCGCCCCCGCTGGTCCGGCACGTTTCCATCATCGGCGCTGCACGCGCCCGTCCCGTCCGCCCACGGGGTGACCCGGCGCGGATTTCACGCTGCGGGTGCACCCCCATGCCGGCTCAGGGTTGCCCCTGACCCGACGGCCGGTCCACGTGTTTTCTGACCGGCGGAACGCTTCCAGGCCGGACGTTAGGAGCTGACCCCACGAGAGGGTCAACCGCGCCGAGCCATCTCCGGTCACGGTAGGTGAGCGCGGCAACCAGGGGCGTCGCCCCTGGGAGGGATCTGCGGGTACGCCGAGTGAGGTAGCTGCCGCCAGGGAGCTACGCCCGGGGACGGACCAGCCCCGACTCGTACGCCAGCACCACCGCCTGCACCCGGTCACGCAGCCGCAGCTTGGTCAGCACGTGCCCGACGTGGGTCTTGATGGTGGTCTCGCTGACCGACAGCGCCGCCGCGATCTCGGCGTTGGACAGCCCCCGGGCCACCTGCACCAGCACCTCGCGCTCCCGGTCGGTGAGCGTGCTGAGCACGGCCGACGGCGTCGCCGCCGGGTCGGGCAGCAGGTCGGCGAAGCGGTCCAGCAGCCGCCGCAGGATCCGTGGCGCCACCACCGCGTCCCCGCCGGCCACCGTGCGGATCGCCGCGATCAGCTCCTCGGCTGGGACGTCCTTGGCCAGGAATCCGCTGGCTCCGGCGCGCAGCGCGCCCACGACGTACTCGTCCAGATCGAACGTGGTCAGCACCAGCACCCGCACCGGCAGTCGGGCGTCGACGATCGCCCGGGTCGCGGCCACCCCGTCCATCCGGGGCATCCGGATGTCCATCAGCACGACGTCGGGCAGCAGCCGGCGGGACAGCTCCACCGCCTCCAGGCCGTCGCCGGCCTCCGCCACCACGTCGAGGTCACCCTCGGCGCCCAGCACCATCCGGAACCCGGTGCGCAGCAGCGGTTGGTCGTCGGCGAGCAGGATCCGCACCGGCCGCGCCGAGGCCACCCGTTCGGTCATCTCGTCTCCCTGTCCCGCGCCGACGCCGTGCTGCCGCACCGGTCATCCTCGCGCATGCCTACCGATGCGCCGCGGACCACCGTAGAGCTCGGCCAGCCGCCGTGTCCCGATCGGCGTGGCCCCTGTCCGGTCGGCCTGAGGCCCCCGAGGTGGCTCGGCGCGAGGGGTCAGGAGGCGCGGTGACGGGCGTGCGCCGCACCGGAGGTCAGTCGTCGGCGCCCGGCGCCGCCGGACTGGACCGGGCATCGCGCAGCGGATCGGCGCCGGCCACACCGACCGGGAACGGTGGCGGGGTGCCGCCGAAACTGGGGCACAGCGCCTGGTGGCTGCACCAGTCGCAGAGACGGCTCGGGCGGGGCCGGAAATCCTGCCGGGCGGTGGCCTGCTCGATCGCCCGCCACAGCGCCACCACCGTGCGCTCGAAGCGGACCAGCTCCTCGGCGTCCGGCGTGTAGTCCAACACCTCGGCGTCGCGCAGGTAGAGCAGTCGCAGCACCCTGGGCACCACCCCTCGGGTGCGCCACAGCACCAGCGCGTAGAACTTCAGCTGGAACAGCGCCCGCGCCTCGAACGCCTCCCGGGGGGCGCCGCCGGTCTTGTAGTCGACCACCCGCAGCGCGCCGTCCGGGGCCACGTCGAGCCGGTCGAGGTAACCCCGGATCAGCAGCTCCTCGTCGACCACCGCCGAGATCAGGCTCTCCCGCTCGGCCGGCTCCAACCGGGTGGGGTCCTCCACCGCGAAGTAGCCCTCCAGCAGCCCGGCGGCGGAGCGCAGGAACTCCACGGGGCCGGCCGGCTCCGCGCCGTCGAAGATCCCGGCCAGCTCCGGCTGCTCGGTGACCATCCGGTCCCACTGCGGGGCCACCAGGTCACCTGCCGCGGCCGGTGTGCGGCTCTGGGCGGGCAGGTCGAACAGGCGCTCCAGCACCGCGTGCACCAGGGTGCCCCGGGCCTGCTCAATGGTGGTCCGCTCGGGCAGCCGGTCGATGCTGCGGAACCGGTAGAGCAGCGGGCAGGTCTTGAAATCCGCCGCCCGCGACGGGGACAGCGAGGCCCGCACCGTCGGCGGCACCTGCGCCGGGGAGGGGGACTGGTGGGTGGTGACCGGTTCCGCCGTCATGTCGGCAAAGGTTAGGGCACCGGTGTGACACCGACCGCCACCCGCCCGGACACCCCCGGTCCGTAGCATCGTCCCGATGGAGCAGACATCCCGACCGCCGCGGCGACCCGACCGGCGCACCGGCCTGAACGTGGGCCGGGTGTTCGGAGTGCCGTTGCACCTCAACGCCTCGATGCTCCTGCTCGCCGCGCTGGTCGCCGTGCTGTACGCGGAGTTCGCCCGCCGGCAGCTGGACCTGCCGCAGATCAGCGGCTATCTGATCGGCTTCGGGTTCGTGGTGTCGCTGCTCGGCTCGGTGCTGCTGCACGAGCTGGGCCACGCGCTCACCGCCCGCCGCTACGGCATCGGTGTGCGCGGGATCACTCTGGAACTGCTTGGCGGCTACACCGAGATGGACCGGGACGCCCCGTCTCCCCGCGTCGACCTGCTGGTGTCACTGGCCGGCCCGGCGGTCTCCGCGGTGCTGGCCGTCGTCGCGGTCGCCGCCACGCTCGCCCTGCCGGGGGGCGGCGTGGCCCACCAGCTCGCCTTCCAGCTCGCGGTGAGCAACGTCATCGTCGCGCTGTTCAACAGCCTGCCCGGGCTGCCACTCGACGGCGGCCGGGCGCTGCGCGCCGCGGTGTGGGGGCTGACCGGCGACCGGCACCGCGGCACCGAGGTCGCCGGCTGGGCCGGCCGCCTCGTCGCCGTCGGCACCACGATCCTGGTCCTCCTGCTCACCGTCGGCGGCTTCCTGGCGCCGCTGGCGCTGCCGCTGATGCTGCTGGTCGCCGTCACCCTCTGGCGCGGCGCCGGGCAGTCGATCCGGGCCGCCCGGGTCAGCCGCCGGTTCCCGCTGATCGACCTGTCCCGCCTGGCCCGACCGGTCTGGCCGGTGACCACCGGCACACCGCTGTCCGAGGCCCAGCGCCGGCGCGCCGAGGGTGGGCAGCCCGCCGCCGCGCTGCTGGTCACGGACTCCACCGGCCGGCCGGTCGCGCTGGTCGACCCGGCCGCCGCCGAGGCGGTACCCGCCGATCGCCGCCCGTGGCTGGCCGTGGACGCCGTCGCCCGGTCGCTGGGCGCGCTCCCCGCGCTGCCGGTCGGGCTGGACGGCGAGCGGGTGATGGAGGCCGTGCAGAGCCACCCGGGCGCGCAGTACGTGGTGACGGCAGGCGAAGATGTCGTCGGCATTCTGCACATCGCGGACCTCGCGCAGGTCCTCGAACCCGACCGGAAGATGACATCGTGACCGCAACTCCCTCCACCGTCCCGGCCGACGCCGCCTCCCCGGCGCTGACACCCGTGCACCGCGGGCCGTTCCGGCCCGGCGACCGGGTGCAGCTGACCGACCCCAAGGGGCGGATGCACACCGTGACGCTGGAGCCCGGCAAGGAGTTCCACACCCACCGCGGCATCCTGGCGCACGACGCGCTGATCGGCCTGCCCGACGGCAGCGTGGTCACCACCACCGGCGGCGGCACGGCCTTCCTGGCGCTGCGGCCGCTGCTGTCGGACTACGTGCTGTCCATGCCGCGCGGCGCGCAGGTGATCTACCCGAAGGACTCGGCGCAGATCGTCGCGATGGGCGACATCTTTCCCGGCGCGAAGGTCCTGGAGGCCGGCGCCGGCTCCGGCGCGCTGAGCTGCTCACTGCTGCGCGCGGTCGGCACCGAGGGGGAGCTGCACTCGTTCGAGCTGCGGGACGACTTCGCCCAGATCGCGCGGCGCAACGTCGAGTCGTTCTTCAACGGGCCGCACCCGGCCTGGAACCTGCACGTCGGCGACGTCGCGCAGTGCCAGGAGACCGGCTTCGACCGGATCATCCTGGACATGCTCACCCCGTGGGAGACGCTCGACATGGTCGAGCGGGCGCTGGTGCCCGGCGGCGTCTTCATCGGCTACGTGGCCACCACGCCCCAGCTCTCCGAGCTGGTGGAGGCGCTGCGCGAGCGCGGCGGCTGGACCGAGCCGCGGGCCTGGGAGTCGCTGGTGCGGGACTGGCACGCCGAGGGCCTCGCCGTCCGGCCGGACCACCGGATGATCGCGCACACCGCGTTCCTGGTCTCCGCCCGCAAGCTGGCCCCCGGGGTCACCGCGCCGCCCCGCCGCCGCAAGCCCAGCAAGGGCACCGAGGCGTACGTGCAGCGCCGGCAGGTGCTGCGCGAGGCGGAGGCGGCCCGACAGGCGGCCGCCGCGCAGGCGGCGGGTGTGGAGCCCGACGCGACGGGGGAGATGGACAGGCCGTGACCATCGAGCTGGGCGGGCCGGCGTGAGCACGCGTGGGGGTGCGGGCGTCCGGGCCGGTGCGAGCAGGCAGGTCGGTGTGGGTGCGCGGGTCGACCGGGTCGGCCCGCGCCCGGGCGACGGCGTCGCCGAGCGGGGGGAGGCGGCGGCATGAGCCGACCGGGCTACGGCGGCGGCGATCTGCCCGCGGTGTTTCCGGACTGGTCGCCCTACCAGGACCTGGAGTCGGCGGCGCGCGCCTACCTGCGCGACCCGGACGTGGCCCTGGAGGCGCTCGGCGGGGTGCTGCGCGGCGCGTCGGTGCTCGGCTTCACCCTGGAACGCTTCGTCAACGAGGTCAACGGCGTGTGGCAGGAGGTCGTGGTCTGCGACGGCAGCCGGTTGATCCTCTGGCACGGCGAGGACGTGCCGCCGACGGAGGGCCCGCCGGGGTCGATGACGTCGTCGCTGCGAGTGGTGCCGGTCTCCACCGTCACCGAGGTCGGCTGCCGTCGCCGGCTCAACCGCACCGACAGCGGCGAGATCCGTGTCGACAGCATCGACGTGTACCTGCTGCTCACCTCGCTGGACGAGGCGCCGCCGAGCGAGGAGATCGTCGGCACGCCGCGGCACGACGCGCTGCGCTTCGGCAAGACCCTCGACGACGGCGGCGCCGGGCAGATCGCCCGGTTGGAAGAGTTCGCCCGGCTGGTCGCCTCGGTGGTCGGCCGCCCGCTGCTCTGAGCCCTACCCCCTCGCGCCGGGGGCCGCGCCGGTTGCCGGCACCTGGCGGGTGGCTCAGTCCTCGGCGTCCGGGCCGGCGACCTCGACACCGTCGCCCCGCACGACGTGGATGCAGTCGCCCGGGCACTCCTTCGCGGAGTCGATCACCTCGAGCCGCAGGTGCTCGGGCACGTCCACCCGGCTGCCCGGCGCCATCCGCAGCTCACCGTCGGCGCCCTTGACATACGCCAGGCCGTCGATGTCGAACTCGAACACCTCCGGCGCGTACTGCACACAGAGCCCATCGCCCGTGCAGAGATCCTGGTCCACCCAGACCTGCAACTGGTCGGTCGCGACCTCGGCCACCGGAGCACCCCCCATGTTCTCCCGTCGTACGGTCCGACGGTACCCGAACGCCAGTACCGGCCCGCCAGGCCACCCTTGGCGATCAAGGTTCGGTGACGAGGGTGTTGCGTGGGACCGAATCGGCCTCATAGCGGCTAGTGTTAGGGCAGAACGTTCAAGCCCCCCGGGGAGGTGGGACGTGGCACGCAGCGACGACGCGGACTCGCGCGCCGCACGGTGGGAGAAGGAAGCCCACGATCTCTCCACGCAGGTCGCGTTCCTTCAAGAGGAACTCGCCCTGGTGCGGCGCAAGTTGACCGAAAGCCCCCGACACGTCCGGCAGCTCGAAGAGCGGCTGGCGGCCACCCAGGCACAGTTGGCGCGGCTGACCGAGAACAACGACCGGCTGGTGAGCACCCTCAAGGAGGCTCGCACGCAGATTGTGACGCTCAAGGAGGAGATCGACCGCCTCGCACAACCGCCGAGTGGCTACGGCGTCTTCCTGGCCAAGCACGACGACGGCACGGTGGACGTCTTCACCGGCGGTCGCAAGCTGCGGGTCGCCGTCTCGCCCTCGCTCGACGTGGCCGAGCTGCGCCGTGGCCAGGAGGTCCTGCTCAACGACGCGCTCAACATCGTCGACGCGTTCGGCTACGAGCGGGTCGGCGAGGTGGTGATGCTCAAGGAGATCCTGGAGGGGCCGGGCGGTGCGCCGGGTGACCGGGCACTGGTGGTCTCCCACTCCGACGAGGAGCGCATCGTGCACCTCGCCGAGACGCTCATCGGCTCGGCGATCCGGGCCGGCGACTCGCTCATGATCGAGCCCCGCTCCTCGTACGCGTACGAGCGGATCCCGAAGAGCGAGGTCGAGGAGCTGGTCCTGGAGGAGGTGCCCGACGTCGGCTACACCGACATCGGTGGCCTCCAGTCGCAGATCGAGCAGATCCGCGACGCGGTGGAGCTGCCCTTCCTACACTCGGACCTGTTCCGTGAGCACCAGCTCCGCCCGCCCAAGGGCATCCTGCTCTACGGCCCGCCCGGCTGCGGCAAGACGCTGATCGCCAAAGCGGTGGCCAACTCGCTGGCCAAGAAGATCGCCGAGCGGCAGGGCAAGGAGAAGCACACCAGCTTCTTCCTCAACATCAAGGGCCCGGAGCTGCTCAACAAGTACGTCGGCGAGACCGAGCGGCACATTCGGCTGATCTTCCAGCGGGCCCGGGAGAAGGCCGGCGAGGGCACCCCGGTGATCGTGTTCTTCGACGAGATGGACTCGATCTTCCGGACCCGTGGCTCCGGTGTCTCCTCCGACGTGGAGAACACGATCGTCCCGCAGCTGCTCAGCGAGATCGACGGCGTGGAGGGGCTGGAGAACGTCATCGTCATCGGCGCCTCCAACCGGGAAGACATGATCGACCCGGCGATCCTGCGTCCGGGTCGGCTCGACGTGAAGATCAAAATCGAGCGGCCGGACGCCGAAGCGGCGAAGGACATCTTCTCCAAGTACATCCTCTCCGGGCTGCCCCTGCACCCGGACGACCTGGCCGAGCACGGCGCCGACCCCCAGGCCACCGTCGCGGCCATGATCGACGCCGTGGTGCTGCGGATGTACTCGGAGACCGAGGAGAACCGCTTCCTCGAGGTCACCTACGCCAACGGTGACAAGGAAGTCCTCTACTTCAAGGACTTCAACTCCGGCGCGATGATCCAGAACATCGTCGACCGCAGCAAGAAGATGGCCATCAAGGAGTTCCTCACCTCCGGGCGCAAGGGGCTGCGCCTCCAGCACCTGCTCGACGCCTGCGTCGACGAGTTCCGAGAGAACGAGGACCTGCCCAACACCACCAACCCCGACGACTGGGCCCGGATATCCGGCAAGAAGGGCGAGCGGATCGTCTACATCCGCACGCTGGTCTCCGGCGGCAAGGGCGCCGAGGCCGGGCGGTCCATCGAAACCGCCAGCAACACCGGCCAGTACCTCTGAGCCACAGCTAGCAACGGCCGGGGCCCGGGACGCGACGCGTCCCGGGCCCCCAACCGTTTCCTGTGGACCCGGGCGCGGCGACGACACCGGTGACACGGCTGCACCGGCGTGCCCCCGTCCCCGATCTGTCGGACTACGCTCGACGTGACGGGGGACCGGGTCGGGCGAGCGAAGCGGGTAGGTCGATGAGCGTAAGACGGATCATGGGCACCGAGATCGAGTACGGCATCTCCGTGCCCGGCCAGGCCGGAGCCAACCCGATGGTCACCTCGTCCCAGGTGGTCAACGCATACGGAGCCCGCCCCGAGCTCAACCGGGGTGGGCGGGCCCGGTGGGACTACGAGGAGGAATCGCCGCTGCGCGACGCGCGCGGCTTCACCTACTCCGGGGCCGCCTACGACCCCGCCGAGGCCCTCGCCGACGAGGACCTCGGCCTGGCCAACGTGATACTCACCAACGGCGCCCGGCTCTACGTCGACCACGCCCACCCGGAATACTCCACCCCCGAGGTGACCAACCCGCGCGACGTGGTGCGCTGGGACAAGGCCGGCGAGCGGGTGATGGCCGAGGCGTCCCGCCGGGCCGCCACCATCCCCGGCAGCCAGCCGATCCACCTCTACAAGAACAACACCGACAACAAGGGCGCCAGCTACGGCGCGCACGAGAACTACCTGATGCGCCGACAGACCCCGTTCGCCGACATCGTGGCGTACCTGACGCCCTTCTTCGTCACCCGGCAGATCGTCTGCGGCGCCGGCCGCGTCGGCATCGGCCAGGACGGCGGCCAGAGCGGCTTCCAGATCTCCCAACGCGCCGACTTCTTCGAGGTCGAGGTGGGTCTGGAGACCACCCTCAAGCGCCCCATCATCAACACCCGGGACGAGCCGCACGCCGACGCCGACAAGTACCGCCGGCTGCACGTCATCATCGGCGACGCCAACCTCTCGGAGATCTCCACCTACCTCAAGGTCGGCACCACCGCGCTGATCCTCACCATGATCGAGGAGAAGGCGCTCGGCCCAGACCTCGGCATCGCCGACCCGGTCAGCGAGCTGCGTGCGGTCAGCCACGACCCGTCCCTGACCCACCGGATGCGGCTGCGCGACGGCCGCCGGCTCACCGCGCTGGACGTGCAGTGGGCCTACCTGGAGCGGGTCCGGTCCTTTGTCGACGACCGCTACGGCACGGACGTGGACGAGCAGACCACCGACGTCCTCGACCGCTGGGAGAGCGTGCTGGACCGGCTGGGTCGCGATCCGATGCTCTGCGCCGACGAGTTGGACTGGGTCGCGAAGCAGCGGCTGCTGGAGGGCTACCGGGAGCGGGAGAAGCTCGGCTGGGGCGCGCACAAGCTCCAGCTCGTCGACCTGCAATACTCCGACGTCCGGCCGGAGAAGGGCCTCTACCACCGGCTGGTTTCCCGGGGGGCGATGAAGACGCTGCTCACCGACGAGGAGACGCGCACCGCGATGACCGAGCCGCCCGAGGACACCCGGGCCTACTTCCGCGGTCGCTGCCTGGCGCAGTACGCCTCCGAGGTGGTCGCCGCCAGCTGGGATTCGGTGATCTTCGACGTGGGCCGGGAGTCGCTGGTCCGGGTGCCGATGATGGAGCCGGAACGGGGCACCCGCGCGCACGTCGGGGCATTGTTCGACCGCTGCGCCAGCGCCAAGGACCTCCTGGAGACGCTGACCGGCCGGTGAGCGACGCCGCGGCCGTCGGGGATCGGCGATCGGTGCCATCCGAACACGGCTGACGCGGGGGCTTTCTGTCGCTTCCACGGGGTAGATTTCATGCCAGGCGATCTAGAGGAGGCAGCTATGGCCACTCGTGACAGCGGCGGTCAGTCGCAGTCCGGCAAGTCCCGGCAGGGCGAGGAGATCGAGGACGTCACCACCGAGGCCAACCCCGAGGTGGCGGAGCGGCACGCCGAGATCACCGAGGACGTCGACGACCTGCTCGACGAGATCGACTCCGTTCTTGAAGAGAATGCAGAAGAATTCGTGAGGGGTTACGTCCAAAAAGGGGGCCAATGAGGCATATGTCCGATTTGCCAGGCCGATCGGACAAGATATGCCCGGACTGCAAGCGGTTACTGCCACGCACTGAGTTCCACAGCGACCGTCGACGGACGGGCGGGCTCGCCTTCTACTGCAAGTCGTGCGCGAACGCCCGGTCGGAGGTCAGTCGCCGCAAACGAGGCGTCTCCCCGCAGCGACGGTCGGCGACGCCGGTTGGTCAGGGTCTCAAGTGGTGCCCGGATTGCGAGCAGATCAAGCCGCTGGCGGATTTTCCCACTATCAGGGCTAAGGCCAGTGGTCGGCACAGCTACTGCAAACCCTGCCATAATGACCGGAGCAAGGAGCCCGCGCAGCGGCTATACGGCGGCACGCGCGAATACCACCTGCGGCGGCGCTACGGCGTGGGGCAGAAGGAGTTCGACGAGCTCCTGGCCGAGCAGGGCGGCGTGTGCGCCATCTGTGAGCGCCCCGATCCGGAACATCTGGACCACGATCATCGCACCGGATGGGTGCGCGGGATACTCTGCTTCAACTGCAACGGTGGTCTTGGCCAGTTCCGTGACAGTCCCATGAGGCTGGCCAGGGCGATCACGTACCTGAGAGGAACCACGTGGCAGCGGGCTTTGATCCATCCGGGCGTCTACCAGATGTGTTCACCAACGCGGGGACGTCCTCCTTCACCACGTTCCTGAGCCGGGTGGCGCCCGAGATGCTGCCCGGTCGACGGCCGTTGCCACCGGGCATGGCCGCCGACCTGGCGCCGCACGCGACCACCATCGTGGCCATCGCGGCCGCTGACGGTGTGGTGATGGCCGGCGACCGACGGGCCACCATGGGCAACCTGATCGCCCAGCGCGACATCGAGAAGGTGCACCCGGCGGACGCGTACTCGCTGGTCGGCATCGCGGGCACCGCGGGCATCGGCATCGAGCTGATGCGACTGTTCCAGGTGGAGCTGGAGCACTACGAGAAGATCGAGGGCGCCATGCTCTCGCTGGACGGCAAGGCAAACCGGCTGGCCTCGATGATCCGGGGCAACCTGGGCGCCGCTATGCAGGGGCTGGCGGTGGTGCCACTCTTCGCCGGCTTCGACCTCGCCTGCGCGGACCCGGCGCGGGCTGGCCGGATCTTCAGCTTCGACGTGACCGGCGGCCCGTACGAGGAGACCGGCTACGACGCGATCGGCTCCGGCTCGCTCTTCGCCAAGTCCGCGTTGAAGAAGCGCTTCCGGGCCGGCCTGTCCGTCGACGACGCGACCCGGCTGGCGGTCGAGGCGCTCTACGATGCCGCGGACGACGACACCGCGACCGGCGGACCGGACCTGACCCGACGGATCTACCCGGTGGTGATGACCGCGACGGCCGACGGCACCCGCCGGCTGACCGACGCCGAGACGGCGGCGATTGCCGAGGGTGTGGTTTCCGGCCGGATGGAGAACCCGGGCGGTTGACCCTCGCCCACCCCCACCAGTCAGCAGTCGTCAACTCAGCGCCGTAAGGAGAACCGCCGCCGTGGCCATGCAGTTCTACGCCTCGCCCGAACAGATCATGCGCGACCGCTCCGAGTTGGCCCGCAAGGGCATCGCCCGGGGTCGTAGCGCGGTGGTCCTCAGCTATGCCGGCGGGGTGCTCTTCGTCGCGGAGAACCTCTCCAGCGCCCTGCACAAGGTCAGTGAGATCTACGACCGGATCGGCTTCGCCGCCGTCGGGCGGTACAACGAGTTCGAGAACCTGCGCCGGGCCGGCGTGCGGATGGCGGACCTGAACGGGCTCAGCTACGACCGGCGGGACGTCACCGGTCGGGCCCTGGCGAACGCGTTCGCGCAGACGCTGGGCGCGATCTTCACCGAGCAGTCGAAGCCGTTCGAGGTGGAGATCTGCGTGGCGGAGGTCGGTGCCACTCCCGACGACGATGAGCTGTACCGACTGACCTACGACGGTTCGGTCAACGACGAGCCGGGGCGGATGGCGATGGGTGGGCAGGCCGAGGCGATCACCGGCGTGCTGAAGTCGAACCACCGGGCGGACATGTCGCTCGGGGAGGCGGTGAACGTCGCGGTGCAGGCGTTGAGCACCGTCGGCGGGGAGGGCGGCGCCGCCCGGGCGATCGCCGCGAACCAGCTTGAGGTCGCGGTGCTGGACCGCCGGCGCGTCGGGCGGACCTTCCGCCGGATCACCGGCGCGGCGTTGACCTCGCTGCTGGACGGGGGCGCCGAGCCGCCGGCCGGGGACCGTGCCGAGGCGCCGACGTCGCCGACCGAGGAGGCGCACAAGCCCACGTCGTCCGCCGGGTCGGCCGATCTCGAGGACAAGTCGGGCACGCAGACGGCCGAGTAAATCCCTACCGCAGCGGCTCCCACCAGGCCCGGTTGTCGCGGTACCACCGGACCGTCGCGGCCAGACCGTGTTCCAGGTCGATGCTCGGGGCGTACCCCAGCTCTTCGCTGATCTTGATGGTGTCGAGCGAGTAGCGGCGGTCGTGGCCCTTGCGGTCCGGGACCGGGACCACCCGGTCCCAGCCGGCGCCGCAGGCTTCCAGCAGCCGGCCGGTGAGTTCCCGGTTGGTCAGTTCGGTGCCGCCGCCGATGTGGTAGACCTCGCCGGGGCGGCCCTTGTGCTGCACGAGGGCGATGCCCCGGCAGTGGTCGTGCACGTGCACCCAGTCCCGGACGTTGCCGCCGTCGCCGTAGAGCGGAACGGTGCCGCCGTCGAGCAGGTTCGTGACGAACAGCGGAATGACCTTCTCCGGGAACTGGTACGGCCCGTAGTTGTTGGAGCAGCGGGTGACCACCACGTCCATGCCGTGGGTGCGGTGGTAGGCCAGGGCGAGCAGGTCGGCGCCGGCCTTCGAGGCCGAGTACGGCGAGGTGGGCGCCAACGGCCAGGTCTCGGTCCAGGAACCTTCGTCGATCGAGCCGTAGACCTCGTCGGTGGAGACGTGCACGAACCGCCCGGTGCCGTGGCGCAGCGCGGCGTCCAGCAGCGTCTGGGTGCCGAGCACGTTGGTGGTGACGAACGGGGCGGCGCCAGCGATGGACCGGTCGACGTGCGATTCGGCGGCGAGGTGCACGATCACGTCGTGCCCGGCGACAACCTCGTCGACCAGGGCCGGGTCGCAGATGTCACCCTGCACGAACCGCAGCCGGGGGTCGTCGCGCACCGGGTCGAGGTTGGTCAGGTTGCCCGAGTAGGTCAGCTTGTCCAGCACGGTCACCACGTCCGGCTCGCTCACCGGGAGTCCCGCGTCGCCGCCCGGCGCGCCGAGCAGCATGCGCACGTACGCCGAGCCGATAAATCCCGCTCCGCCGGTGACGAGGATCCTCACGGGTTCAGCACTCTACGCGAGCCGGCATCCCGAGAGGGCCGTCGCGCCGTTGCCGGCGCATCCGGGGCGGGGCGCAGCCGGCGCGCGCGGGCCGGACGGAATGTCGCACTCAACCGGTATGTGACCGCCCCCCGGGCACGACCTGTGGTCTGACAGTGACGAACGGGCCCTCCGGACGGCTAATGTCACACCATGGAGCGGCGAATCTTCGGCCTCGAGACCGAGTACGGCGTCACCTGCACCTATCGCGGGCAGCGGCGGCTGTCCCCGGACGAGGTCGCGCGGTATCTGTTCCGTCGCGTCGTGTCCTGGGGTCGGTCGAGCAACGTGTTCCTGCGTAACGGGGCCCGGCTCTACCTGGACGTCGGGTCGCACCCGGAGTACGCCACACCGGAGTGCGACTCGGTGACCGACCTGGTCGCCCACGACCGGGCCGGCGAGCGGATCCTGGAGGGCCTGCTCGTCGACGCGGAGAAGCGACTGCACGACGAGGGCATCGCGGGTGAGATCTACCTGTTCAAGAACAACACCGACTCGGCCGGCAACTCGTACGGCTGCCACGAGAATTACCTGGTCTCCAGGCACGGCGAGTTCGGCCGGCTCGCCGACGTCCTCATCCCCTTCCTGGTCACCCGGCAGTTGATCTGCGGGGCCGGCAAGGTCCTGCAAACCCCGCGTGGCGCGGTCTACTGCCTGTCACAGCGGGCCGAGCACATCTGGGAGGGCGTCTCCTCGGCGACCACCCGCAGCCGCCCGATCATCAACACCCGCGACGAGCCGCACGCCGACGCCGAGCGCTACCGGCGGCTGCACGTGATCGTCGGCGACTCCAACATGAACGAGGTCACCACGCTGCTCAAGGTCGGCACGGCCGACATCGTGCTGCGGATGATCGAGGCCGGGGTGGTGATGCGCGACCTGTCGCTGGAGAACCCGATCCGGGCGATCCGTGAGGTCTCGCACGACATCACGGGCCGGCGCAAGGTCCGGCTGGCCTCCGGCAAGGAGGTCAGCGCGCTGGACATCCAGCAGGAATACCTGGCCAAGGCCACCGAGTTCGTGGAGCGCCGCGGGGGCGACCAGGCGGCCAAGCGGGTGGTCGAGCTGTGGGGCCGGGTGCTGAGCGCGGTAGAGACCGGGGACCTGGAGCCGGTCTCCCGCGAGATCGACTGGGTCAGCAAACTGCGGCTGATCGAGCGCTACCAGCGCAAGCACGACCTGCCGCTGTCGCACCCCCGGGTGGCGCAGATGGACCTGGCCTACCACGACGTGCGTCGTGGTCGCGGCCTCTACGGGCTGCTGGAGCGCCGTGGCGACGTGGACCGGGTGGCCACCGATCCGGAGATCTTCGAGGCCAAGGAGACCCCGCCGCAGACCACCCGGGCGCGGCTGCGCGGCGAGTTCATCCGGCACGCCCAGGAGAAGCGGCGGGACTTCACCGTCGACTGGGTGCACCTGAAGCTCAACGACCAGGCGCAGCGCACCGTGCTCTGCAAGGACCCGTTCCGGGCGTACGACGAGCGGGTGGAGCGGCTGATCGCCAGCATGTGACGGGTGTGCCGGCCCCGGCGGTGGTGTCCGCCGGCGGGGCCGGCCGGCCCGGTAGGCTGGGCGCGCCATGACGACTTCTGGACCTTCCGACCGCTCCGAGCGCGGCGCCGAGCGGCAGAACTGGGTCGAACGCCGGCGGGACAAGATCCGCGCCGAGATCGACCGCAACCGCCGCGGCGAGTACACCGTGCCGACCTGGGTGCTGGCCCTGGCGCTGGTGCTCATCGTGGGCGGCTGGCTCGCCCTCATCTTCCTCGCCTGATCCCCGGGTCTTCGCCTTCTTCGCCGCCCGTCGGCGGTGGCTGGCCCGGCCGGGCCACCGCTGGCCCGCCCGGGTCTCCGAGCCGGGTACCCGTCGCCGGTCACCGGACGCCCGCACCCCGCGGCGCCCTGGTGGCATCGGGCTGGCCGACGGAGGGAGCGAGCGATGAGGGGCGGGGACAGGGCGACGCCACAACCCCAGAGGGGACAGGCCGGCTGGCGGGACCCCGGGCCGCGCGACGTGGTCCGGGACCGGCAGAACCCCGATCTGTTGACGCCACCGAGCACGGACGCGGGCACCCTGCCCAACCTGCGGTTCTCCTTCTCCGACGCGCACACCCGCATCCAACGGGGCGGCTGGACCCGCGAGGTCACCGTGCGGGAGCTGCCGGTCGCCACCGAGCTGTGCGGCGTGGACATGGCGCTGGAGCCGGGCGCGTACCGGGAGTTGCACTGGCACAAGCAGTCCGAGTGGGCGTACGTGTCGCGCGGCAGCGCCCGGATCAGCGCCGTCGACCAGGAGGGCCGGAACTTCCTCGACGACGTGCGCGCCGGTGACCTGTGGTTCTTCCCGCAAGGGGTGCCGCACCACATCCAGGCCCTCGACGAGGGCGTCGAGTTCCTGCTGGTCTTCGACGACGGGGCGTTCACCGAGAACGGCACGTTCCTGATCAGCGACTTCTTCGCGCACACCCCGAAGGACGTGCTGGCGAAGAACTTCGGCTGGCGGCCCGAGCAGCTCGACTCGGTCCCGGAGCGGGAGAAGTACATCTTCGCCGGAGAGGTGCCGCCGCCGCTGGATCGGGACCAGGTGGTGAGCCCGACCGGGGACGTGCCCCGCACGCTGAGCCATCGGCTGCTCGCCCAGCAGCCGCAGCGGTTCGCCGGTGGGCAGGTACGCATCGCCGACGTGTCCCAGTTCGCCGCGGCCACCACCATCTGCGCCGCTCTGGTGGAAATCGACCCGGGTGGAATGCGGGAGCTGCACTGGCATCCCACCGACGACGAGTGGCAGTACTACCTCTCCGGGCACGGCCGGATGGGCGTGTTCGCCAGCAGTGGCGTGGCGGGCACCTTCGACATGCGCTCCGGGGACGTCGGGTACGTGCCGTTCGCCTACGGCCACTACATCGAGAACCTCGGCGACGAGCCGCTGGTCTTCCTGGAGATGTTCCGCAAGCCCCGCTTCGAGGACATCTCTCTGACCCAGTGGATGGCCAACACGCCACCCCAGGTCATCGCGGACACCCTCAACCTGCCTCGGGAGTTGATCGAAGCCCTACCCCGGGACAAGCGCCCCGTGATCCGCTGACCCGGGTCGCCCTCCGCCGCACTGTCAGGGGAGCAGGGTGGTGGCGTGGCGGCCGGCCGCCGCCGCCGCGAGGAAGTAGGCGTGGTCGGCGTCGAGGCCACGTCCCATCGTGGACAGTGGCACGACGCTGGCCCGCAGCGCGGCGTCGAGGCCGGCGGTGGGCACCCGGACGATGCGGTGCCGGCCGGCCAGCGGGGCCAGCGCCGCGTCCACCTCGGCGGCCAACGCCGGGTCCAGGTCGTCGGGCACCACCAGCTCCGCCGGGGCGAGCGCCACCCGCCCGTACGCGGTGAGGCTGTGGTGCGACACGCCCCGGTGCCGGGGGCGGGGATCGGCGGCGGAGATCCGCAGTGACCCGACGGGTCGACCGCCCAGCGTGGCGATCGCGTTGACCGCCTCGCCGACGGCCACCCCGGAGAAGCCCCACCGGGTGCCGGTGCCGAGGTTGCCGGGACCCTGCGCGACCACGGCCACGTCGGCGCGCAGCACGTACCGGGCGGCGAGCAGGCCGCCGTGCAGGGTGGTGGCCTCCAGGTCGCCGCCGAACGCCTGCCCGACGGTGATCGTGCCGGCCAGTTCGGCGCGCAGCCCGGCGAGGGTACGGGAGAACCAGGCCGGCAACGCCCCGCCGTCGGTGAGCAGGTACGCCACCCGGGCGTCCGGGGCCGCGGCCCGGATACCAGCGAGGATCGCCGGCAGGGCCGAGTGCAGGTCGGCGGTGACGACCGGCAGCCCGCCCAGGTCGTCGGCGTCGGCCAGCACGTCCCGGTGCGGGGACGCCTCCTCGTCGACGCCGAGCAGGATCGGTTGCAGTGGGGTGTAGCGGGCCTTGACGAGGTGCCCGGCGTCGCGGGTGTCGCCGGCGTCCGGCGGGTCCGGCGGCAGCCGGTCCGGCAGAGCCACCACCAGGGCGTACCCGCCGGTGCCCAGCCCCATCAGCAGCGCCCCGGCGTTGAGCAGCACCCGGTCGCCGGGCTCGGGAGTGCCGACCAGCTCCGGGTAGGCCAGCGCCCGCATCCGGGTGCCGTCGGGCAGGTCGACGTCCAGCTCCACCGCCCCGGTCCACTGCCGTCGCAGCGCCGCCACCGTCCCTGCCCGCCATCGCACCATGACGGGCACGCTAGCGGCGCGGACCCGGCGCCCCGCGCCCGGGTGGTCCGGCGCGTGGTTCAGCTCGGGTCTGGTTCGCCGCCGGAGTCCGGGCTCGGCCGGGCCTGGGTGTTGCGGGCCTTGCCGACGGCGCCGGGCAGGGACCGGGTGGGATCGAGGAAGACGTAGCGGATCTCCGGGTACCGCCCGGTGAGCCGCCGTTCGGCCTCGTCGGCGCTGGCCTCGATGGCCGCGCCGGTGGCCTCGTCGCGGAAATCGACCTTCGCGGCGACCAGCAGGTCGTCCGGGCCGAGCTGCATGGTCAGCAGGGTATCGATCCGTTCCACCTCGGGTAGCCCGGCCAGCTCCTGCTCGATCTCGCGGCGCAGCCGCTCCGGGGCCGCCCGACCGACCAGCAGCGACAGGTTGTTGCTGGCCAGGATCCCGGCGACGGTCAGGAGCAGCAGCCCGATCAGGATCGACGCGACGCCGTCCCACACCTCGTCGCCGGTGGCCTCGGACAGGCCGACCCCGAGCCCGGCCAGCAGCAGACCGATCAGGGCGGCGCTGTCCTCCAGGAAGACCGCCTTGACGGTGGTGTCGGCGGTCAGCCGCAGGAAGTGTCGGGGAGTGGTCCGCCACCGCCGGGACTCGCGGCGGACCTGCCGGACGGCCCGGCCCAGCGAGATCGACTCGATGACGAAGGACACCCCCAGCACGATGTACGAGATGAGGTAGTCGTCGCTGTGCTGGTGCAACAGGATGGTGGTCACGCCGTGGGTGACGGCGAAACCGGCGCCGGCGACGAAGGTGAACATGGCGGCGAAGAACGCCCAGACGTAGCTCTCCTTGCCGTACCCGAAGGGGTGCCGGGCGTCCGCTGGTCGCGCGCCACGGCGCAGCGCCTGGTAGAGCAGCACCTCGGTGGTCGTGTCGGCGACCGAGTGCGCCGCCTCGGAGAGCATCGCGGCGGAGCCGGAGATCAGCCCGGCGATCAGCTTCGCCACCGCGATGGCGAGGTTGGCCGCCCCGGCGACGACCACGGTGCTGACGCTCTCGGTCTTGACCCCCGCTTGCGCCATGAAGGCACCCTATGACCGGTGGCGGCCCGGCGCTCGGCGAGTGGCCGGGACCCGCCGATCCGAACAGATGTGCGGCACGCCAGCGCGGGTGCACGTCTCGGGCGCGTCGGCTGCTAGCGTCTACCCGTGTCGCGGACCCGCACCGAACGCCTGGTCAACCTGGTGATCTGCCTGCTGTCCACGCGACGGTTCCTGACCGCCGCGCAGATCGCCGCGACCGTGCCCGGTTACGAGCACGATCCGGACGACGCGCGTGACCACGAGGCGTTCCAGCGCAAGTTCGAGCGGGACAAGGCCGAGCTGCGCGAGCTGGGCGTGCCGCTGGAGACCGGGACGGCCAGTGTCTTCGACGCCGAGCCCGGCTACCGGATCGCCCACCGCGAGTACGCGTTGCCCGACATCCCCCTCGAACCGGACGAGGCCGCCGCCGTGGGCATCGCCGCGCGGCTGTGGCAGCACGCCGGTCTCGCCGCCGCCGCCTCGTCGGGGCTGGCCAAACTGCGCGCCGCCGGGGTGGACGTGGACCCGCAGGCCACCCTGGGCCTGGAGCCGATGGTCACCGTCGACCCGGCGTTCGCGCCGCTGACCGCCGCCGCCCGCGACCGCCGGGAGGTCGGGTTCGACTACCGGGTGCCCGACCGGGACGCGCCCAGCCGTCGGCGGCTGCAGCCGTGGGGCGTGGTCTGCTGGCGTGGCCGGTGGTATGTGGTCGGCCACGACCTGGACCGCGCGGCGACGCGCTGCTTCCGGCTGTCCCGGGTGGTCGGCGCGGTCCGGGTGACCGGCGCGCCCGGCGCCTACGAGCCGCCGGCCGGCGTCGACCTGATCAGCCACGTGGCCCGCTGGTCCGGCCCGGTGGAGCGCACCGGTCGGGCCACCGTGCTGGCCGCACCCGGCCGGGCCGCCGGTCTGCGCCGCTGGGCGGTCGAGGTGACCGCCAGCCCGGACGGCGACCGGCTGGTCCTGCCGTACGCGGATCCGGACGGGCTGGCCGGTCAGCTCGTCCGTTACGGCCCGGACGTGCGCGTGCTCGACCCACCAGAGGTCCGCGAGGCGGTCATCCAGCGGCTCAAGGAGATCGCCGCCCGGCACGACGAGCTGGTCGTCACGGGGGACGCCCGATGACCCGGCCCGCCGCGCGCGGCGGCTCCCGGGCCTCCGCCGACCGCCTGGCCCGGCTGCTCAACCTGGTGCCCTACCTGCTGGCCCGGCCAGGCATCGAGATCGCCGAGGCGGCCGGTGACCTGGGCGTCACCGAGCGACAGCTGCGCGAGGACCTGGAGCTGCTCTGGGTGTGCGGGCTGCCTGGCTACGGCCCCGGTGACCTGATCGACATGGCCTTCGACGGCGACCGAGTGACCATCACCTACGACGCCGGCATCGACCGCCCGCTGCGGCTCACCCCCGACGAGGCGCTCGCCCTCGTGGTGGCGCTGCGGATGCTCGCCGAGACGCCCGGGGTGGCCAACCGGGAGGCCGTCGAGCGGGCCCTCGCGAAGATCGAGGACGCCGCCGGTGATCTGGTGGGCGCGCCGGTGGCGGTGCGGCTGCCCGGGGACACCCGGCGGGTGGAGGCGCTGCGCGCCGCCGTGGAGGGCGGTCGGGCGCTGCGGATCACCTACTACACGGCCACCCGGGACGAGACCACCGACCGCGTCATCGACCCGCTGCGGATGCTGATGGTGGGCGGCCTGGCGTACGTGGAGGCGTGGTGTCGCCGCGCCGAGGCGGTCCGACTGTTCCGCGCCGACCGGATCGACGCGATCAGCGAGCTGGACGAGCCGGCCACCGTCCCGCCGCAGGCCGTCCCGCACGACCTGACCGAGGGCGTCTTCCGTCCCACACCCGACCTGCCGCTGATCACCCTGCGGGTCGGTCGGGGCGAGCGGTGGATCACCGAGTACTACCCGTGTGAGCGGGTGGAGGCCGGCGACGGCGACCAGTGGCTGGTGTCGCTGCGGGTGACCGATCTGGGCTGGGCCCGCCGATTCGTGCTCGGTCTCGGCCCGGACGTCACCGTGGTCGCCCCGGTCGAGCTGGCCGAGCAGGTCCGGGCGACGGCGGCCGCCGCGCTGGACGCGTACGCCGTGCCCGCTCCCACCGCCGCCCCCCGGCGGCCCGAGGCCGACCCGGCGACGCCCGGCGCGCCCTCGGGCGACCCGGCGGTGGCCGGCCGCACCCAGTAGGCTGACCGCCGTGCTGATCTGGATCGTGCTCGCGGTGGTGCTGCTCCCGCTCGTGGCGCTCGCGCTGGCCGTGCGTCCGGTGCTGGCCCGGCTGCCCCGGCTGCGCCGCGCCGCGGCGGCGCTGCAGCGCCGGGCCGCCGAGGCGGAGGCGCTGCGGGACACCGCCGAGGCGTTGCAGCAGCGTGCCGAGGGTGTTCAGCGCCAGCTCGACACCGCTCAGCGACGTCTCGCCGTGATCAAGGCCAGGCGCGGCTGATCGATCCCCGTCGCCGCGCCGTCCCGCTGGCGACGGGCCGCCGCGGTGGCGACGGCTCGGCGATGGTTGACTGATCATCGCGGTTGGTCAAGACTTCACCGGCCGGGCCGCGCCGACCGCCCCCGGCAGGTGGCAACCGGCCGATCCGCACGTACGATGGGCTGCGTACCGCCCCCGGACACACAGAGCGACTGGAGCTTCTCATGGGTGCCCTCAAGCCCTGGCACATCGCGGTTCTCGTGGTTGTGCTGATCCTGCTCTTCGGTGCGAAGCGGCTTCCCGACGCGGCCCGCTCGCTGGGTCGTTCGCTGCGGATCATCAAGGCCGAGACCAAGAGCCTGCAGGACGACGACCGCGACCTCGCCGAGAAGGCCGACGCGCAGGCCGGCTACCAGCCGCTGCCGCCGCAGGTCGGGCAGCCGCAGCAGGCGCCGTACCAGCAGGCGCCGCCGCAGCAGCCGGTCGCCGACCCGGTGCACCGCGTCCGCGACAACTGACCGAGAGGCCCGAGCACCGTGGCCTTCGCACTGCGTAAAAGCGGCCCGCGCGCCTTCGAGCGCGCCGCCGACGGCTCGATGACGCTCATCGAGCACGTCCGCGAGCTGCGCAACCGGTTGTTCCGCGCGTCACTGGCGATCGTCGCTGGCCTGATTCTCGGCTTCTTCCTGGCCCAGCCGGCGTTCAACCTGCTCAAGGAGCCCTACTGCAGCCTCCCGGGCGCCCGGGACGCGCTGGGCAACTGTCACCAGTTCCTCCAGTTGTCGCCCGCGGACGGCTTCATCCTGAAGCTGAAGCTGGCGCTCTGGATCGGTCTGATCGCTGGCGCGCCGGTCTGGCTCTACCAGCTCTGGGCTTTCATCGCGCCCGGTCTGCACCGGCACGAGCGCAAGTGGGCGTACGTCTTCGTCGCGATCGCGGCGCCGCTGTTCGCCGGTGGTGCGGTCCTGGCTTACCTCGTCGTCGACAAGGGCCTCGCGTTCTTGCTGGAGGCGGGCGTGACCGGCCTCTCCACCCAGTTGGAGGTCACCCGCTACATCTCGTTCGTCACGAACATGATCCTGTTGTTCGGGGTGGCGTTCGAGTTCCCGCTCATCCTGTTGATGCTCAACTTCACCGGCGTGGCCAGCGCCCGGCGGCTGCTGAGCTGGTGGCGCGCGGTCATCTTCATCTCCTTCGCCTTCGCGGCCATCGCGACGCCGGATCCGGGTCCGTTCGGCATGACGTTGCTGGCGCTCTCCCTCTCGCTGCTCTACTTCGTGGCGGTCGGGGTGGCGTTCCTCAACGATCGCCGGCGAGGGCGCGGCAAGGATGTCTACGCCGGCCTCGACGACGACGAGGTGTCGCCGCTGGAGCACGACCCCGAGCCGGTCGAGGCGGGGCAGCGGATCGACGTGGACGCGCCGGTCGGCGCACCGGAGCCGATCGCCCCACCCGCCCCGATCGAACGCCGCTACGACGACATGACCTGACCGCCCCCGCCGTCCGGTCCGCCGACGCCGTCCCCGCTCAGCGGGGGCGGCGTCGCCGCATGTGCGGCCGAACCCGCCGTGGCGGCGTGACCCTGAGCGCCCGGACCGCGACCGCTGGTGAGGTCGCCCCCGCCCGGTATACGACGGGCGTCACACCGGTTACGGTGCTGCCCGTGACCGCAGACGATCACCCGCCCGGCCCGCTCGCCGGTGGCCCTGTCGCCGTGCTCGCCAACCCGACCGCCGGCCGGGGACGGCACCGTGGGCTGCTGCCCCGGCTGCTGGAGGGCCTGGCCGCCGGCGGTCGACCAGTCCGACTGCTGTCTGCGGCGAGTCCCGCCGAGGCGGAGGCGGCATGCCGCGCCGCGGTCACCGACGGCGCCGGCGCGCTGGTCGCGATGGGCGGGGACGGCACTGTGCACCGGGCGATGCAGGCCGTCGCCGGCACCGCCGTGCCGTTCGGGGCCGTGCCGGCGGGCACCGGCAACGACTTCGCCGTCGACACCGGCTTTCCGCCAGATCCGCTGGCGGCGGTGGCGGTGATCGCCGACGCGCTGCGTGCCGGCCGGACCCGCCCGGTCGACCTGGCCCGGATGACCGGTGCCGATGGCACCGAGCGCTGGTACGGGGCGGTCCTCGCGGCCGGGTTCGACGCGATCGTCAACGAGCGGGCCAACCGGATGCGCTGGCCGCGCGGCCCTCGCCGGTACGACCTGGCGATCCTCGTCGAGCTGGCCCGGTTGCGGCCCCGGCGGTACACGCTGCGGCTGGACGGGGTGCCGCACGAGCTGGACGCGGTGCTGGTGGCGGTGGGCAACTGCCCGAGCTACGGGGGCGGAATGCGGATCTGTCCCGACGCCGACCCGACCGACGGGCTGCTGGACGTGGTGGTGGGTGGCCGGATCGACCGGCGCACCCTGATCCGGATCAAGCCCCGCATCTACCAGGGCACCCACGTCGAGCACCCGCTCGTCCGCAGCTTCCGGGCGCGGACGGTGGAGCTGAGCGCCGAGGGCATCACCACGTACGCCGACGGTGAGCGTTCGCTGGACCTGCCGGTGACGGTCAGCGTGGTTCCGGGCGCGCTGCGGTTGCTGCGCTGACCCGTACCGCTCCGATGCTGGCCGCGATGACCAGCACGATGGCGGCGCACTCCAGCAGCGTCAGCGCCTGCCGCAGCACCAGCCAACCGGCCAGCGTGGCGATGGCCGGGGCGAGGCTCATCAGCACCGCGAAGGTGGCGGTGGGCATCCGGCGCAGCGCCAGCAGCTCGAGGGTGTACGGCAGCCCGGAGGCGAGCACGGCGAGGGCTGTGCCGAGCGCCAGTACGGTCGGGTCGAGCAGCACCGACCCGCCGTCGATGATGCCCAGGGGCAGGGTGATCAGGGCGGCGAGCGTGAGTGCCAGGGCCAGCCCGTCCGCGCCCGGGAACCGGCCGCCGACCCTGGCGCTGAGCACGATGTACGCGGCCCACATGGCGCCCGCGCCGAAGGCGAAGGCCACCCCCGAGGGGTTCAACCGGTCGAAGCCGCCCTGCCCGAGCAGCGCCACCCCGGCCAGGGCCAACCCCGCCCAGCACCAGCTGGCCAGGCGGCGGGCGGTGAACACCGACAGCGCCAGTGGGCCGAGCACCTCCAGGGTCACCGCCGGGCCGAGCGGGATTCGCTCGATGGCCTGGTAGAACAGCGAGTTCATGGCGGCCAGCGCCAGCCCGAACGCGCCCGCCGCGACCCAGGCTCCCCGGTCGTACCCGCGCAGTCGGGGCCGGCACACGACGAGCAGCAGCACGGCCGAGATCGTCAGTCGCAGGGTCACCGCGCCGGCCACCCCGGTACGCGGGAAGAGCAGGGCGGCCACGGCCGAGCCGAACTGCACCGACAGCGCCCCGCCGAGCACCATGCCGACCGCGCCGACGCCGCCGGCTCGGCGGGTCGACGCGACAGTGGGCGTCGGCCGGTCGGGCAGCAGGGTGTCGGTCACGGTTGTGACGGTAGGGGTGCCGCGCGGGGGAGGGAAATGCCGGTTCCACTGCGATTATGCTTCGCGGTTATGACCGTCGAGCTGCGGCACCTGCGTGCCTTCCTCACCATCGCCGAGGAGGGCAGCATCACCCGCGCCGCCGGGCGGCTGCGGGTCACCCAGCCCGCGCTGTCGCGCACACTGCGCCAGTTGGAGGACCATCTGGGGATCCGGTTGGTCGACCGCTCCACCCACCACCTGCATTTGACGCCGGCCGGCCGGTCGCTGCGGTACCGGGCCGCCGCCGCCGTCGCGGCCGTCGACGACGTGCTGGACCCGGGGTACTCCGCTGGGCGGCCGCTGCGGCTCGGGCACGCCTGGTCGGCGCTCGGCGGACACACCGTCACCCTGCTGCGCCGGTGGCGGCAGACCCACCCGGACACGCCGCTGGAGCTGCTGCGCATCGACGACCGCAGTGCCGGGCTGGCCCGCGGCGCCGTGGACGTCGCGGTGCTGCGCCAGCCGGTCGACCTGCCCGACGTCCGCACCGTGCAGCTGCTCACCGAAAGTCGACTGGCGACCGTCCCGGCGGACAGCCCGCTGGCCGAGCGGGCCGTGCTCACGCTGGCCGACCTGGTCGACCAGCCCATCGCGGTGAACACCGCCACCGGCACCACGACGCTCGACCTGTGGCCGCCGGGCGCCGCCCCGGCGACCGTGGTGCCGGTGGTGAACACCGACGACTGGCTCGCCGCGATCAGCGCCGGCCGGGCGGTCGGGGTCACCACCACGGCGACCGCGGCGATGTATCCCACGTCGGCGGTAGCGTACCGGCCCCTCACCGACGCTCCCGAGATCACCGTGCTGCTGGCCTGGCGGCACCCGCCCCGGCACCCGGGCGTCGCCGACCTGGTCGCGCTCGCCCACGAGGTCGTCGGCGGCTGACCTCGCCGGCTCAGGCCGGCAGGGCGAGATCGAGCACGGCGCCCAGCCCGTTCTCCCGGCCGGGGTCGGCGGCCGGCAGCACCAGCGCCGAGCAGCCGGCCGCCACGGCGCCCGCGTCGGCCGGCGAATCACCGACCATCAGGGTCTGCTCCGGATCCACGCCGAGCATCCCGCAGGCGCGCAGGAAGATCGCCGGGTCGGGCTTGCACCGCCCCACCTCGTAGGAGAGCACGAACGCGTCGACCAGCCCGGTCAGCCCCCAGGCGTCGAAAAGCGGCCGCAGGTCGAAGCCGATGTTGCTGACCACCGCCACCCGCACGCCGGCCTCGCGCAGCGCGGTCAGGGTGGGGGCGGTGTCCGGGTACGGCAGCCAGCCCTCGGCGATCAGCAGCCGCTCGTAGAGGGCGTCGGCGAAGCCCTCGATGCCCGCGTCGACCGTCTCGGCCAGCCCGGTGTACGCACCCCGGTGGGCGTGCGGGTAGAGGTCCCGGTCGGCCCACAGCTCGGCCAGCCGGGGCGGCACCCGGGCCGGCAGTGGCCCGCCGGCCCGCCCGGCGGTCAGCAGCCGGTCGGCCAGCGAGGTGGCCCGGACCCGGTCCAGGGTGACCCCGCACGTCGCCGCGGCCGCCAGCACCCACTGCCGCGGCTCCTCCACCTGGGCCAGGGTGCCGTGGAAGTCGAAGAGCACCGCCTTGACGGGCCGTCGGGACGCCCGGGGGGCGGCGGCGTCCTCGGCGCTGCCGGGCGGAGTTGTCTGGGGCGGTTCGGCATGGTCCGGCACGCCGTGCACCCTACCGACCGCCGCCGACGGCCCCTCCGGACGGCCTTGTCGGGTGTCGTGTCCCGGCACGCACTAATCTTGGTGACATGTCGAGCCCCGCCGAGCGGTACGTCGCGGCGCGCCGCCGGGCCGCGCAGGCCTCACAGTTCCCGGCGCTGGACGAGTTCGCCCTTGACCTGGGGTTCGACCTCGACGACTTCCAGCGGGAGGCGTGCCAGTCCTTGGAGCGGGGCAGCGGGGTGCTGGTCTGCGCCCCCACCGGCGCCGGCAAGACCGTGGTCGGTGAGTTCGCCGTACACCTGGCGCTGCGCGGACGGCCCGGCGACCCGGCGGCGGCCGACGACACGGGCGCCCCTCCGGCCCGGCGCAAGTGCTTCTACACCACACCGATCAAGGCACTGTCCAACCAGAAGTACCACGACCTGGTCAACCGCTACGGCGCCGAGCAGGTCGGCCTGCTCACCGGCGACAACGCCATCAACGGCGACGCGCCGGTGGTGGTGATGACCACCGAGGTGCTGCGAAACATGCTCTACGCGGGCTCCAGCACCCTGCAGGGGCTGGCCTACGTGGTGATGGACGAGGTCCACTACCTTGCCGACCGGTTCCGCGGCGGCGTGTGGGAAGAGGTGATCATCCACCTGCCCGCCTCGGTCACCCTGGTCTCCCTGTCGGCGACCGTCTCCAACGCCGAGGAGTTCGCGGACTGGCTGGTCACCGTGCGCGGTGAGACCGCGGTGGTGGTCAGCGAGCACCGGCCGGTGCCGCTGTGGCAGCACATGCTGGTCGGCAAGCGGATGTTCGACCTGTTCCACGACGCCGACGCCGCCCGCAAGCACGACGTGCACCCGGAGCTGCTGCGCTACACCCGCGACACCATGCGCCGCCTGGAGCTGGGCGAGGGCCGCAGCGCCGGGCCCGGCTCCGGCCGGCGCGGCCCACGCTGGCGCGGCCCGATGCGCCCGGACATCGTCGACCGGCTAGACCGGGAGGGTCTGCTCCCGGCGATCCTGTTCATCTTCAGCAGGGCCGGCTGCGCCGCGGCGGTGCAGCAGTGCCTCGCCGCCGGGCTGCGGCTCACCTCTCCCGAGGAGCGGGCCGAGATCCGCCGGGTGGTCGAGTCCCGGGTCACCGCCATCCCCGGTGAGGACCTGACGGTGCTGGGCTACTGGGAGTGGCTCGACGGGTTGGAGCGTGGCCTGGCCGCCCACCACGCCGGCATGCTCCCGGTGTTCAAGGAGATCGTCGAGGAGCTGTTCGTCCGCGGCCTGGTCAAGGCGGTCTTCGCCACCGAGACCCTCGCGCTGGGCATCAACATGCCGGCCCGCTGCGTGGTCCTGGAGCGGCTGGTCAAGTACAACGGCGAAGCCCACGTCGACCTGACCCCGGGGGAGTACACGCAGCTCACCGGGCGGGCTGGCCGGCGCGGCATCGACGTGGAGGGGCACGCCGTGGTGGTGTGGTCCCCGGAGACCGACCCGCGGCACGTGGCCGGGCTCGCCTCCACCCGCACGTACCCGCTGCGGTCCAGCTTCCGGCCCTCGTACAACATGGCGGTGAACCTCGTCGGCACGGTCGGCGCGGACCCGGCCCGGGCCCTGCTGGAGTCCTCGTTCGCCCAGTTCCAGGCGGACCGGTCGGTGGTCGGCCTGGCCCGGCAGGTGCAGCGCAACACCGAGACCATCGAGGCGTACGGCGCGGAGGCCGCCTGCCACCACGGCGACTTCGACGAGTACTTCGCGCTGCGGGTGGCGATCGCCGACCGGGAGAAGGCCATCGCCCGGCAGGGGCAGACCCAGCGCAAGGCCGCCGCGGTGGCCTCGCTGGAGCGGCTGCGGATCGGCGACGTGATCCGGGTGCCGGCCGGCCGGCGGGCCGGGCTGGCCGTGGTGCTGGACCCGGCGACCGGCGGGTTCGGCGAGCCCCGGCCGCTGGTGCTCACCCAGGACCGCTGGGCGGGGCGGGTCAGCCCGGGCGACTTCACCACCCCGGCCGAGGTGCTGGCCCGGATCCGGGTGCCCAAGCACTTCAACCACCGCTCACCGGCCGCCCGGCGCGACCTCGCCGCCGAGGTCAGCGGCACCGGCCTGGACCGGCACGGCGGCCGCCGGGGTGGCCGTTCCCGGCAGGCGACCGGCGAGGACCACCGGCTCACCCAGCTCCGCACCGAGCTGCGTCACCACCCCTGCCACGCCTGCCCGGAGCGGGAGGAACACGCCCGCTGGGCCGAGCGGCGCCGGCGGTTGGAGCGCGACACCGAGGAGCTGCGCGAGCGGGTCTCCGGCCGTACCGGCTCCCTCGCGCGGACGTTCGACCGGATCGTCGCGCTGCTGACCGACCGCGGCTACCTCAGCCGCGATGGGGCGGTCACCGACGCCGGTCGGATGCTCGGCCGGATCTGGACCGAAGCGGACCTGCTGGTCGCCGAGTGCCTGCGTCGGGGGGTGTGGGACGGGCTGTCCCCGGCCGAGCTGGCCGCCGCCGTGTCCGTGGTGGTCTTCGAGGCGCGCCGCGACGTCGACGAGCGGGCGTCGCTGCCACGCGGGCCGGTCGCCGACGCGGTCGACGAGACGCTGAAGCTGTGGGGCGAGATCGAGGCCGACGAGGCGGCACGGGGGCTGACCGCGACCCGGGAGCCGGATCTCGGCTTCGCCTGGCCGGTCTACCGGTGGGCCCGTGGTGACGCGCTGGCCAAGGTGCTCGGCAGTGGCCACGAGATCGAGGGTGAGATGCCGGCCGGCGACTTCGTCCGCTGGGCGCGTCAGGTGGTCGACCTGCTGGGCCAGCTGGCCGATTCCGGCGGCGCGTCACCCGACCTGCGCTCCACCGCCCGGCAGGCGATCGCGGCCATCAACCGAGGTGTGCTGGCGTACCACACCTCCGCCTGATCATCACTTTCGGTCACTGCCGTCGGTGAACCGACGCATCGGACGGTCACCGCGACAGCACCCCCCGGATGGCCCGGGGGGTGCTGTCGCGCCTGTTCGGGGCACCCCTGATCATTGCCCGGGCACCACCTTTACGCGCCGGTAACGAATGGGGAGAAGACCGCCGTGGCCGAGATCAATCACTTTGAGTACGGGTGGATCACGCCCGCGCTGAGCTACGCGCTGTCCGTGTTCGGTTCGGTCCTCGGGCTGATCTGCGCCGGTCGTATCCGCACCGCCCGCACCGCCGGCCTGCGCGCGTGGTGGGGGCTGCTGGCCGCCTGGGCCCTCGGCGGCACCGCCATCTGGGCGATGCACTTCATGGCCATGCTCGGCTTCGCCGTCGCCGGCACCCGGATCCGGTACGACGTGCCGCTCACCGCGGCCAGCACGGCCATCGCCGTCGTAGCGGTCGGCATCGGCCTGGCCATCGTGGGCACCGGCCGCCTGAACCCGGTACGGCTGGTCGCCGGCGGGATCTTCACCGGTGTCGGCGTGGCCGCCATGCACTACACCGGGATGGCGGCGATGCGCCTGAACGGCACCCTCGGCTACGACACGGTCCGCGTCGCCCTCTCGGTGGTGATCGCGGTCGTGGCGGCCACCGTGGCGCTGTGGCTCGCGATGACCGTTCGCCGGCCGCTGGCGATCTTCGCCTCCGCGCTCGTCATGGGCGTCGCCGTGAACGGCATGCACTTCACCGGCATGAGCGCCCTCTCGGTGCACCAGCACGAGGGCCGGGGCGAGGTGACCGGCACCGGCATGGGCGCGCTCCTGGTGCCGATCGTGCTGGCGGTGATCTTCGGGGTGGTCGGCCTGCTCTACGCCCTGCTCGCCGCGCCGACCGAGGACGACCGGGCCGCCGCCGCGTACCTGGATGCCCGGCGGGTCCCGGAGCCGGCCGCCGCGGCACCCGTCGTCGCCCCGGACCCGGTCGGGCTGCGCGCCCGTTCCACGCTCGGCCAGCCGGGCACCCCGTTCCCGTCCCGGCGGGAGATGCCGCCCCGCTGACGGCGGCACGGGCCGCTCATTCTGATTGCGTTGGCGTCATACCTAGAACTACTATGCATTGCAGATCTAGGTATAGGCGGTGCCATGCATATCACCAAGGACCTCGTCGCGGCCTCGGCGACGCCACTCGTGCTGGGGATCCTCGCCGAGGGCGAGAGCTACGGCTACGCCATCCTCAAGCAGGTCAACGACCTCTCCGGCGGGCAGCTGGAGTGGACCGACGGCCTGCTCTACCCGCTGCTGCACCGCCTGGAGCGGCTCGGCCACGTCGAGTCGGCCTGGGAGACCCCGCCGGGGGGACGACGCCGGAAGTACTACCGCATCACCGACCAGGGCCGAGCCGAGCTCGCCGAGCAGCGCCGCCAGTGGGCCGCTGTCGTCGACGCCCTGCGGGGCGTGTGGAGCACGGCACAGTCCATCAAGCCGATCACGGCACCGGCGTGGGGGACGGGGCTATGACCGTCGACAACGACCTGGAGGGCCAGATCGCCGAGTGGCGGGCCTACATCCACCGCCGCCGCGAGCTGCACCACACCGATGTCGAGGAGCTGGAGGACCACCTCCGCAGCCGGATCACCGAGCTGACCGAGGCGGGCCTGCACGCCGACGAGTCGTTCCTCATCGCCGTCAAACGCATGGGCAGCCTCGACGAACTGTCGCGGGAGTTCGCTCGCGAGCACTCCGAGCGTTTATGGAAACAACTGGTGCTGCCTGGGGAGCCGGACGCGCCGGCCGCCGCCCGTTCCCGGCGGGAACTGCCCGTCATGGTGCTCTGTGCGGCCGTCGCGGCGCTCGCCATCAAGGTGCCGTCCTGGTTCGGGCTCGACCTGGGCGACGACGGCGGCTTCTACGCGCGAAACGCCAGCTTCTTCGCGCTGCCGGTGCTCGCGGCCTACTTCGCCTGGCAACGCCGCGTCGGTACCCGCGTCATCGGGGCGCTCGCGTCGCTGTTCGTTCTCGGCGCGGTCGCCGCCAACGCGTACCCGCTGGCCGACGGCTCGCAGACCATGGTGCTCACCGCGATCCACCTGCCGATAGCGCTGTGGCTGGTTGTCGGCGTCGCCTACGCGGGCGGCGACTGGCGTTCGGACCGGCGACGAATGGACTTCATCCGGTTCACCGGGGAGTGGCTGATCTACTTCGTCCTCATCGGGCTGGGTGGCGGCGTCCTCACGGCCATCACGGTGAACGCCTTCGCAGCCATCGGGCTGAACGTCGAGGGATTCATCCAGTCGTGGCTGCTGCCGTGCGGCGCCGTGGCCGCGGTCATCGTGTCGGCCTGGCTGGTGGAGGCCAAGCAGAGCGTCATCGAGAACATGGCGCCGGTGCTGACCCGGGTCTTCACGCCGCTCTTCACGGCCACCCTGCTGGCCTTCCTGGTCGCCGTCGTCTGGACCACCAACGGCATCGACGTCGAGCGCGACGCGCTCATTCTCTTCGACGTGCTGCTCGTCATCGTGCTGGGCATGCTGCTGTACGCCATCTCCGCCCGTGACCTCACGGCCCGACCCGGTCTGTTCGACCGCCTGCAACTCGCGCTCATCGTCAGCGCTCTCATCATCGACGTGCTGGTGCTGGCGGCGATCACGGGCCGGATCACCGAATGGGGCTTCAGCCCCAACAAGACGGCGGCACTGGGCGAGAACCTCGTCCTGCTCGCCAACCTGGCGTGGTCGGCATGGCTGTACCTCGGCTTCGTGCGTGGCCGCATGCCCTTCGCCCGCCTGGAACGGTGGCAGACCCGATACGTGATCGTGTACTTCGGGTGGGCCTGGGCTGTCGTCCTCGCCTTCCCGCTCCTGTTCGACGTCGCCTGAGCCGTCACGAAGGGTGGTGATCTGCGGTCACCGGTGACCGCGCCGCCGGGCGCTGAGCCGCAGCGTGTTGCAGACGTCGAAGACACCGGGCACGTCCCAGGCGAGTTCGGCCGCGGCCTGTCGCGTTTCGGTGTCGCTCACCACGCCGGCGAGGATGACGACCCGGTTCTGCACGGAGACACGGATCTGCTGGCGCCGCGTCGTCCAGTCGATGCTCAGTCGCTGCGCGACCAGCGCCTCGAGCCGCACGTCCTCGCGGTCCTGCTCAGGTTGGTTCGAGGCGTCGGCGAACCAGTTCTCGTCGGGTAGTGGCCATGGCATGTACACGGGGAGCTCCTCGATCGTGCCGGTGCTGGGTTCACGCGGAGTCGCACCGTTCGGACTTGGCGGAGGCGACGACCAGCACCACGCCGATGCCGGCGAGACCGACCTGGATGAGCACGGCCAGGACGTTGGGTGCGCGGGTGTCGACGCCCGCGAGACGGGCGACGATGGTGCCCGCCAGGGCCGCGACGACCCCGACGGCCACGGTCAACCAGATCGGGGCCTCCCGGCGTCCTGGGATGACGAGCCTGCCGAACAGGCCGATGGTGACGCCGACGAGGAGCGCGGTGACGAGACCGGTGACGGTCATGGGCTCTCCTCAGGTGTCGCTGCCGGTGACGGGGAGGGATCAGGGCGGGGGTCCACGTCGGTCGGTCAGGAATGGGCGGCCGTCGTCGCGGCGGACTCCAGACCCTGGGACAGCTGGTCGATGGCCTCGTCGCGGCTCTCGAACATGGGGAAGGCCCGGTCCAGGCGCATCGTGTGCAGGACGGTGCGGACGAACCGCGACGGCGCGGCCAGGCACAGCGTGACGCCGCGGTCGCGGGCTTCGCGGTGGGCGCGGACGAGCAGGCCGAGGCCGACGGAGTCGATGAGGTGCACTCGGCTCAGGTCGACCACGACGTGTCCTTCCAGCTCGCTCGCGTGGCGCAGGGCGGCGCGCATGCTGTCGCCGCTGTCGACGTCGACGTCACCGGTGGCGGCCAGGACCGTCACGTCGTCGAGATGGTCGATGCCGAGGATGCCCCCGGGACCGTGGAGGTCGCCCGACGCCTGACCGCCACCGGAGACTGGCAGCAGGCTGCAGTGCGGGCAGCGATGCGGGCCGGTGGCGAACGGGGAACCACTCCATCCGTGTTCGAGCACCAGGGTCCAGACGACTTCGGCGTCGGGGAGCACGCACGCGGTGGACGTGATGGAGTCGCCGCAGGTGTCGCAGATCAGTGTCATCAGGTGATCGTCCGGGACGACGGTCATACCGCTGGTCCTTCCTGGGCCGGTGTCCCGCCGGTTCGGGCGGGGCACGGCGTTCGGGGCGGGACCGAACGGGTGGTCCGGGTCCCGCGCTTGACGGTTCAGGCACTGCTGGGGCGGTGGGCCTGCCGGCTCCTCACTGAGAGGTGGTCACGGATGCTCGGCCGTAGGCGACCAGAGCCGGCTGCGCCGATGCGGGTTCCGGTCCCGTCGCCGGGGCGCCCGGGATCGACGGCGGGGGACCGGTGACGATCGGCAGGACCTGGTCCAGGCGGGCGGTGTGCAGGATGGGCCGGATGCGGGGGTTCGGGTCGCGAATGGTGAGGGCCCCGGCGGTACGGGCCAGCCGCCGGTGCACGTCGAGCAGCAGGCCGATGGCAGCGGCGTCGATGTGCCGGCACCCGGACAGGTCGACCACGACCTGCGCGGGAGACAGGGCCATGAGCCGGTCGAACACGGCGCCGGCCGCCGGCAGGCAGGCCAGGTCGAGTTCGGTGACGCGCACCTCGACCAGCTGCAGCGTGCATGAGGTGGATGCGGGTGGTCCTGTCACGGGCGTGCCCCTTCCCATTGTGGACCCGGTCGCCTATGACCGTGCCGTGCCGGCTTGGCGGTCACCGCGCGGATCTATGACAGTTGCGTGACAAATCCGCCAGCCGGCCGGCACGGTTGGCCGCGTGGCCGGTGGCCTGGGGATGATGCCGGGTATGACGGCCGTACTGGTGATCGAGGACGACGACCGCATCCGCCTGGCGCTGCTGCTCGCACTCGAGGACGAGGGCTACGACGCGGTGGGCGCCGCCACGGCCGAGGAGGGCCTGCGCGTGCAGCGCCGCGATCCGGCAGACTACGTGCTGGTCGATCTGATGCTGCCCGGCCTCGACGGCTTCGAGTGCATCCGGCACCTGCGCCGGGACGACGACGTGCCGGTCGTGGTGGTCAGCGCCCGCGACGACACGCACGACATCGTCGCCGCCCTCGAAGCCGGCGCCGACGACTACGTCGTCAAGCCGGTGGCGATCAAGGAACTGACCGCTCGGCTGCGCGCCCTGCGCCGCCGCGCCCGGACCGGTGCCGCGGGACCGGCGCCGGAGCCCGTGCCCGTGCTCGCGTTCGGCGAGCTCGAGATCAGTCCCGACGGGGGAGAGGTACGTCGCGCCGGTCAGCCCGTACCGGTCACGCGTACCGAGTTCCGGCTTCTGTGCGAGCTTGCCGAACACGCCGGCCGGGTGCTGTCCCGCCAGCAGTTGCTGCAACGGGTCTGGGGCTACGACAGCGGCGACGAGAGGCTGGTCGACGTGCATGTCGGTCGGCTGCGGCAGAAGATCGAGTCGGACCCGGCGACCCCCCGACACCTGGTCACGCTGCGGGGCCTGGGCTACAAGCTGCAGCGATGAGACGCCTCGGACTGCGCACCCGGGTCACCGCCGCGTTCGCCGTCGGAGCGCTCCTGCTCGCCGCGTCGATGGCCCTGGTCTCGTACGAGCTGACCCGTCGTTCGCTGATCGACGAGCGGGAACGCACCGCCCTGCGCGCCGCGTACTTCGACGCTGCCGTCGTCCGTGCCGGGCTGAACACCGGCACCCCCGACGTGGTGGAGGTCCTTCGGTCACTGGACACGGGCGGCGGCCGGCGGCCCGTGCTGCACCTGGACGGCGAGTGGTACGCCCGGACCGCCGACCCCGGCACCACCACCGCCATACCCGTCGACCTGCGACGGGCTGTCGCCTCCGGTGAACCGGCGATGCAGCGCGTACGCGTTGACGGCCAACCCGCCCTGGTGGTCGCGGTGCCCCTGTCCGCGACGGCGACGTACTTCGAGGTCAACTCTCTGCGCGAGCTGGAGCAGACCTTCCAGGTCCTGGCACTCGCGCTGACCACCGTCGCGATCATGGTCGCCGGATCCGGCGCGGCCCTCGGCTGGTACGCGACCCGGCACGGGCTCCGCCCGCTGACGGCGGTCGCCGACGCCGCCGAGAAGATCGCCGCCGGCGACTTCACCGCCCGCCTCGACCCGGCCACCGACCCCGACCTGACCCGTCTGTCCTCCTCGTTCAACCAGATGGTCGACCAGCTCGCCCATCGCATCGAGCGGGACCGCCGCTTCGCCGCCGACGTCAGCCACGAACTGCGCTCACCTCTGCAGACCCTCGCCGCGGCGGCCAGCGTCCTGGCGCGTCGCCGGGAGCACCTGGACGAGCGGACCGCCACCGCCGCCGGGCTCGTCGCCGACGAGATCGACCGGTTCCAACGGCTCGTCAACGACCTGATCGACCTGGCGCGCAGCGACCAGCCCGCCCATCGGGGAGCCGTGGACGTGGTGGCGCTGGCCCGGGACGCCTGCCATGCCCTCGACCTGCCGGCCTCGCTCGTCCACCTCGCGGCGGACGCACCCGCGACGTGGCAGGTCGAGCGGCGGCGTATCGCACAGATCCTGGCGAACCTGCTCGACAACGCCGTGACCTTCGGGGGCGGCCCGGCGAGTGTCCGGTTGAGCCGCGACGGCGACGCCGGCGTCATCGAGGTCGAGGACGACGGCCCGGGTGTGTCCGTCGAGGACCGGCGGGCGATTTTCGACCGCTTCGTCCGCGGGCGAGCCGCCCACACCCGCGGCGCCGGCGACGGCACCGGTCTCGGACTCGCGCTGGTCGCCCAGCACGCCGCCGCGCACCGTGGGCACGCCGCCGTCACCGACCGCCCCGGCGGAGGCGCCCGCTTCCGCGTCACCCTGCCGGAAAGCCTGCCATGAACCACCGCCGCCTGGCCCCACTGGCACTCGTCGCGCTGCTGACCGGCTGCGGCGTCCCCACCGACGACGCCCCCCGGACGGTGCGGGCCCCGCGGGGTCCGTTCCACAGTGCCGCCCCCGCCGATACCACGGCACCGGCCGGCCGTGCGGACGAGACAGTCTGCCTCGTCCGCGACAACCGCATCGTCTCCGTCGTTCGGCGCGTCGACCGCGTCCCCACGGTCGAGGACCAACTGCGGCACCTGCTCGCCGGACCAGGTACGGCCGAACGCGACAGCGACCTGACCAGCGCGCTGCCGGGAGCGGTCAACGCCGCCGGTGCGACAGTGAGCGGCACGCAGGCCCGCGTCGCGGTCGACGCACCCGACGACGACGCCGGTCGCAGCGACGAGGTCCTGGCCTTTGGGCAGATCGTCTGCACCCTCACCGGTCGCGACGACGTCACCACCGTGGTGTTCCTGCGCGACGGCAAACCACTCGCCGTGCCCCGCGCCGACGGCTCGCTGTCCGAGCAACCGCTCACCCGCGCCGACTACGCCCCGCTCATCACCCCACGTTGACCGGGCTGGGCCGGGCCCGGGAGTTCCTGCTCGGCGACATCCCCGGCGTTCCCGAGGATGCCGTCGTCCGGGGCGGCTGCCTGCTGACGCCGCTCCCGGTGGCCGCTGTGGTGGTCGAGCTTGTCGCGGAGCGTTCCGGCGAAGGCTTCGGCCATGGCGAGTTGGTCCCGTAGAGCGGTGACGCGGGCGGTGGCCGCGGTCCGGAACATGGCGAGGCGGTCGAGCAGGGCGGTGCGGTCGGTGCCGGTGGCGGTGTCGAGGGCATCGAGGACGGTGAGCAGGTCCCGCATCTCGTCGAGGGTGAACCCGAGAGGCTTCATCCGCTTGACCACGGCGAGTCGGCTGAGGTCAGGTTCGGTGTAGAGGCGGAAGCCGCCCTCGCTGCGGGCGGAGGGGACGATCAGGCCGGCTTCCTCGTAGTGGCGGATCGTCCGGATGCTCAACCCGACACGCTCGGCCACTTCTCCGATCTGCATGAGACGGCCGGTGGCCGGGGCGCGCGTGTGCTCCGACCCGCTCTCCCGGCCGGTGGCGGCCATCAGTGGCCGACGCCGAGTTGGCCGGCGAGGGTGTCGTGGATGTGGGCGCTGGGCTTGTTCAGCTCGACGATCTCGACGGTCTTGCCGCGGGTGGCGTACCTGGTGGTGATCGCGTCGAGGGCGGCGACGGAAGAGGCATCCCAGACGTGGGCGTGGCTCATGTCGATGACCACGTGCTCGGGGTCGTTCGCGTAGTCGAACTGGCCGACCAGGTCGTTGCTGGAGGCGAAGAACAGCTCACCGTGCACGGAGTAGATCCGGGTGGTGCCGTCCGGGTCCAGGACGCTGGTGACCTCGACCAGGTGGGCGACCCGGCGAGCGAAGATGACCGTGGCGGTGAGCACACCGACGACGACGCCGACGGCCAGGTTGTGGGTGGCCAGGGTGGTGGCCACGGTGGCCACCATGACGACGGTCTCGCCGTACGGCATCCGCCGCAGCGTCTTCGGCGCGATCGAGTGCCAGTCGAACGTCGACACGGCCACAATGATCATCACGGCGACCAGGGCGACCATCGGAATGACCGCGACCACGTCGCCGAGCGCCACGACCAGGACCAGGAGGAACACGCCGGCCAGAAACGTCGACAGCCGGGTGCGGGCGCCGGACGCCTTCACGTTGATCATCGTCTGGCCGATCATGGCGCAGCCACCCATTCCACCGAAGAATCCGGTGACCATGTTGGCGACGCCCTGACCCCAGGACTCGCGCGTCTTGTTGGAGTGGGTGTCGGTGATGTCGTCGACCAGCTTGGCGGTCATCAGCGACTCCATCAGCCCGACCAGCGCGATTCCCAGTGCGTAGGGGGCGACCACGGTGAGCGTGTGCGGGGTCCACGGAATCTGCGGCAGGCCGAGGGTGGGCAGGCTGTCCGGCAGGGCACCCTCGTCACCGACGGTCGGTACGGTCACCCCGGCGAACACGGTGACCACCGTCAGCACCACGATGGCGACCAGCGGCGCCGGCACGGCCCTGGTGAGCCGGGGCAGGCCGACCATGATCGCCAAGGCCACCGCGACGAGCGGATAGACCAGCCACGGCACGCCGAGCAGGTGCGGAACCTGCGCGGCGAAGATCAGAATCGCCAGGGCGTTGACGAAACCGACCATGACGCTGCGCGGGATGAAGCGCATCAGCTTCGCCACGCCGAGCACCGCGAGCACGACCTGGATCGCACCGCCGAGGATCACCGCCGCGATCAGGTAGTCCAGGCCGTGCGCCTTGACCAGGGGCGCGACCACGAGCGCGACGGCGCCGGTCGCGGCGGAGATCATTGCCGGCCGGCCGCCACAGATCGCGATGGTGACCGCCATCGTGAACGACGCGAACAGGCCCACCCGGGGGTCGACCCCGGCCAGGATCGAGAAGGAGATCGCCTCGGGGATCAGCGCCAGGGCGACGACCAGGCCGGCGAGGACCTCGGTCCGGAACACCTTCGGCGACAGCCAGGACGGGCGGGACAGGCGCGGACGGGACAGCATGGAAGACATACAGCCATTTCCACTCGGGGCACGCCCGACGGGCGCGCACGTCCGGTGTCCACGGTCGGACACGGACAGCTACTCACGGATCAGCGACAGCCGGCTCGCGTCCGGCCTCTGGGTCTCGTCGCCCAGACGCAACGGGTCGCCGAAGGGGGTTGCCCGCTCTCGACGACCGGCGATGACCCTACTCTTCCGTCACGTGAGAGTTGACTGAACGTGCTGATCATCACGCCGGTGACCCCGCCCCCGGCGGTTCCCCGGAACGGGGACGTGGTGTCACCGGCGGCGCGGCGTGATCAACCCTGACTCGTACGCCCACACGACCAGCTGGGCGCGGTCGCGGCAGTGCAGCTTCGTCATCGCCCGGTTGACGTGGGTTTTCGCGGTCAACGGACTGATCACCATGCGCGAGGCGATCTCGTCGTTGCTCAGCCCCCGGGCGACGAGTTCGACGATCTCCTGTTCGCGGGCGGTCAGCACGTCGCGCCCGGCCGCCGGCTCGGCCGGTGGTGGGCCGGCCACGAACTCGCTGATGAGCGTCCGCGTGACGGCCGGGGCGAGCAGCGCGTCGCCGCGAGCCACCACGGCGATGGCCTGCAGCAGATCGGCGGGGTCGGCGTCCTTGAGGAGGAAACCGCTCGCGCCCGCGCGGAGCGCGGCGAAGACGTAGGAGTCGAGCCCGTAGTTGGTGAGGATGAGGACGCGGACCGCGCAGAGGTCCGGATCGGCGGCGATGCGCCGGGTGGCTTCGATGCCGTCGAGTCCCGGCATCTGCACGTCCATCAGCACGACGTCCGGCCGCAGGCTTCGCGACAGATGGACGGCCGAGGCGCCGTCGGCGGCCTCGCCGACGACCTCCAGGTCGTCCTCGGCGTCGAGCAACGCACGGAAGCCGGCTCGCATCAGAGCCTGGTCGTCGACGAGCAGGACCCGGGTCAAAGTGGACCGTCCAACGGGAACGTGGCCCGTACCGCGAACCCGCCGTCGTCGCGGGCGGCGGCCCGCAGCGTGCCGCCCAGTCCGGTCACCCGCTCCCGCATGCCGCGCAGGCCCACGCCCGGTGTCACCGGCCGGATCGGCGACGCCTGACCGTCGTCGGCCACCGAGACGGTCAGCTGTGTCCGGGCGTACTCGAGGTGGATCTGCGCGGTGGCGGGGCCGGCGTGGCGGGCCACGTTGGTCAGGGCCTCCTGGACGACGCGATACCCGGCCTGGTCGACCTCGGCGGGCAGGTCCCGGGGCTCGCCGCTGACGGTCACCTGCACCGGTACGCCGGCCGCGCGGGTCCGCTCGGCGAGTTCCTCCACGCGGGTCAGCCCGACGCAGTCTCCGTCGGTGGGTGAGCGCAGGACGTCCAGCGTCGTGCGCAGTTCCCGCATCGCGGCGCTGCTGGCCTCCTGGATCGCCAGCAGCGTGCCCGACGGTTCCTCGCCGTGCTTGCGGGCCAGGTGCACCGCGATACCGGCCTGCACCTTGATCACGGAGATGCTGTGGGTCAGCGAGTCGTGCAGGTCCCGGGCGATGCGCAGACGCTCCTCCCCGGCGCGACGCAACGCCATCTCCTCGCGGGTGCGTTCGGCCTCGATCGCCCGCTGCTCAACCTGTTCCAGGTACGCCCGGCGCTGCCGCGCGACGAGCCCGGCGACGTTGGCCGCCACAAACCAGCCGAGCAGCAGGGCGGTCCGCTCGGCGATCAGCTGGCCGGGCCGGTCGGCGGGCGCGACCGAGATGTCGCGGGCCAGGAAGCCGCTGAGGAAGACCAGGCTGCCCAGGACGGCGGCCGCTCGGTGCCCCCGCCAGGCGGTGACGTAGACGGCGCCGAGGACGGGGAACGCGGCGGACACCCCGGGATGCACCCGGACGTGGAGGGCCAGCATGGCGGCGGTCACCACGCTCAACGCCACGACCGGGTACCGCCGGCACACCGCCAGGGCCGCCGCCATGGCCAGGACCAGGGCGACGTCGACCGCTCGGATCGTCGCGGCGTCCGGTGCGAGCGCGGCGTTGCCGAGCAGGAGGCCGCCGAGGGCGAGGCCGCTGAGGGCGTACGGCAGGTCTCGACGCATGGTCGAACTGTAGAACGGACCGTCACCGGGGAGCATCCGTCGCCCGCGGTAGAAGGGCGTACCACGGACGCGGTATCGGTGGCCGGGCAAGTGCCTGCGGCGGCACGACGTTTTCCCGGCCCGCCGCGACAAGCATCGAGCTCATGACATACCGCTTCTTCACCCCCGAACCAGCGAAGGCCGCGACCGGCCTGACCGCGGAGGTGTACCGGCAGCTGTGGGACGACTTCCTCGGGCCGGTGCCCACCTTCCAGGCGCTCTCGGCCGTGCCGGAGTTGCAGGCCGCGACCTGGGCGCTGATGCGCGAGGCCCTGCTCGCCGGGGACGCGTCCAGGGTGGACCGCGAACTCGTCGCGTCGGCGGTGTCCCGGGCCAACCGCTGGAGGTTCTGCGTCGACGCCCACGTGATGCTGCTGCACGCGCTGGGCGAGCATGAGCTGGGCGAGGTCGTCGCCCGGGGCGGGACGCCGGCGGAGCCGAGGCACGCCGAGCTCGTCGGCTGGGCGGAGGCCAGCCGCAGCCCCCGGGCCGCCGGCTGGACCAGCCCGTACCGCCCCGAGGTGACCGGCACCCTGCTCGCCTTCCACTTCATCAACCGGGTCGTCTCGGCGTTGCTCGACCCCGATCTGCTCCCCGGTGGCCTGCAACGCTCATCGCTGGTGCGGTCAGTCGGAGGTCGGCTCTACGCCAAGACGGCCCGTGGACCCAAGGAGCCCGGCCAGAGCCTCGCGCTTCTCGATGCCAGCACGACGCCGCCACCGGCCTGGGCGGGGGACAGCCCGGTCGGCGTCGCGTACGCGGCCCTGCGGGACGCCGCCAACCGAGGCGGGGACCTCCTGGGCGACGTGGCGCGCCAGACCGTCACGGCCACCGTGCGCTGGGAGGACGGGCGGTTCCCGGCCCGACCCGCGGACTGGGCCGTCGATCTGGTCCGGGACGTGCCCGGCGCGGACCGCATCGGGACGCGGATCGCGTTGCTGGCGGCGTTCGCGCCCAGCGCGGTCAGCGCGGGCGACGTCGCCCTCTGGCGGCTCTCCCATCCGGCCGACACCGACCTCGTGCGGGTGGTCGCGTTCGGGGCGATCACGGCCACCGATCACGTCGCCCGGGCACTGACGTCGGCTCACCTCTAGGAGGTCACCATGCGCAAGGCATTCATCATCGCCAGCACCCTGTTGCTCATCTCGTTCGTCCTGCAGTTCGTCTTCGCCGCCGTGGGCGGGTTCACGAAACCCGCGGGTGACGGCGCGTACGCCCTGCACAGCGTCAACGGCATGGCGGTCATCCCCGTTCTCAGCCTGCTCACCGCCCTGTTCGCCACGCTGGCGAAGGCGCCGGGTCGGCTCATCGGGCTGGCGACCCTGCCGATCGGCCTCGTCGTCGTGCAGGCGCTCATCGCCATGCTCGCGAACGCGTCCACCGACGCCGCGGGCGCCAGCACCCCGCTCGGCCTGACCATCGCCGGGCTGCACGCGGTCAACGGGATCATCGCGGTGCACGTCGTGGTCGGCGTTCTGCGGGCAGCGCGAAAGCTGGCGCAACCGGCGCCGACCGACGCCACCCCCGTGACCATCCGCGAAGGAGAACCGGCATGACCACCGGCTCGCTGCTCGCGGCCGACCTCGTCATCGCGGTCCTCGCGGCCGCCGGGTGGCTGGGCGGCGGCGCCGCGTCGGCCGCCCGGCGCCGCCCCCTCGCGCTGGGACTCGCTGCGCTCGCGCTGCTCGCCACGCTCGCCCGCGTGATCACGATCACCGCGCTCGCCCGTGCCGGCTGGTGGTTCGCGGGGGAGAAGGTCCTCATCGCCGCCCCACTGTCGCTCGCGGCGGTGGTCGTCGCCGGGCCGCGGCTGCTGCGGGCGCCGGGCGACATCCGGTCCGTCGCGGTCCCGCTTCTCTTCGCGGGGTACGCCCAGAGCAGCGCCCTGCTCGTGACGCTCCTGCACGGCTATCCGGCGTCGGCGGGCGTGGGACTGCTCGCCGTCGCCGGGGTCGTCGCGGCGACCGCGGTCTCGTGGCGCGCACTCGGCGCGGCCCCGTCCCGGATGGTGTCCCGGGCGGCCCTCGGGGTGGCGGTCGCGGCGCTGGTGACCGGAACCGGGCTGACCGTCGCCCCGGACGCGGCGCCCCGCGAACCACACGACCACGGGTATCCGAACGCGCGGACCGCCGACGAACCGACCCGGCGGTTCGCCCTGACAGCCGGGACCGCCACGGTGCGCGTGAGCGGCCGGGAGGTCGCGGCGTGGGCGTTCAACGCGCAGGTTCCCGGGCCGGCGCTGACCGCCACCGTCGGCGACGTCCTGGAGGTGACACTGCGCAACCGGGACATCGAACGGGGCGTCACGCTGCACTGGCACGGGTACGACGTGCCGAACAGTCAGGACGGAGTGCCCGGCGTGACGCAGGCGGCGGTGCTGCCGGGACAGGAGTTCGTCTATCGGTTCCGCGCCGATCAGGCCGGGACGTACTGGTACCACACGCATTCGGTCTCCGACGTCGGCGTGCGGATGGGCCTGTACGGCGTCCTGGTCGTTCACCCGGCCCCGGTGGCCGGCGTCGACGTCACGATCCCGGTGCACACCCTTTCCGGCCTTCCGCTGCCCGCGCCGAGAACGGAGCCGGTCGCGGCGGGCGTGCCCGTACGGCTGCGGCTGATCAACACCGACAGCACGACGCACCGCTACGCCCTGGCCGGGACCCCGTTCCGGGTCGCCGCGATCGACGGATCCGATCTGCATGGCCCGACGCCGCTCGTGGACACCGCCGTGCTGATCCCGGCCGGGGGTCGCTACGACCTGACGTTCACCGCGCCCCCCACGCCGGTGGCGCTGTTCGTCGACGGACGGCAGGTCCACTCGACCGGACCGGTGTCGGCGGCGACCGGCGCGTGGCCGGTGCTGGACCCGCTCACCTACGGCGTCGGTTCCCCGGTGCCGTGGACCCGGGTGGACCGGGAGTTCACCCTCGTTCTCGACCGTGGCCTCGACCTGCGGGGACTGCTTCCGCGATACGCCCACACCGTCAACGGCGCGGCCGCCCCGGACATCCCGTCGCAGGTCGTACGCTTCGGCGACATCGTCACCTTCACGATCGTCAACAGGTCCCAGATCGTGCACCCGTGGCATCTGCACGGCCATCACGTCCTGGTGCTGTCCCGCAACGGTGAGCCGGCGACCGGGAGCCCATTGTGGCTGGACTCCTTCGACGTACGCCCCGGCGACGTGTGGAAGGTGGCGTTCCGGGCCGACAACCCCGGGATGTGGGCCAACCACTGCCACAACCTGGCGCACGCCGACGCCGGGATGACGCTGCACCTGATGTACTCGTGATCCACCCCTCACCCACCCGTGCCGTTGTTTGACCCGTCTTCCAGGCCCTGGTCTGCTCAGAGCGATCAACGGCCGGTTGTTCGGACGGGAGGCGCGGAGCGTGGTCAGACGATCCCTGGGTCGGCAGTTCGGATGGCTGTGGGCGGCCTACGCGGCCAGCGCCTACGGCTCGGGGCTGGGGTTCGGTGCGTTCCCGCTGATCGCCGTGCTGGTGTTGGATGCCAGCCCCGCCCAGGTGTCCGTGTTGTCCGCGGTGGGGCCGGCGGTGGGCGCGCTGATCGCGTTGCCCCTCGCGCCGTGGGTGGAGTTTCGCCGCAAGCGACCGGTGATGATCGCGATGGACCTGGCCCGGTTCGCGATCATCATGACGATCCCGGTCGGCTACGCCTTCGGCATGCTCAGTTTCGTCCAGCTCCTGGTGGTCTCGGCCGTGGTGGCCGCGGCCAAGATTGCCTTCAACGCGGCCAGCGGCGCCTACCTCAAGGCCCTCGTCAGGCCGGACGACCTGCTCGTGGCCAACGCGCGGTTCGAGTCGACGACGTGGAGCTCCATCGCGGTCGGGCCGCCGCTGGGCGGCGCGGCGATCGGCCTGCTCGGGCCGGTCACCACCGTGATGGCCGACGCACTCAGCTATCTGTTGTCCGCGCTGGGCATCACGGCGATCCGCGGCCGAGAGGAACACCCGCACCCAACCGGCAGGCGCCGGGTCCGGGCCAACGAGTTGCTCGACGGCTGGCGACACCTCCTTGCCCATCCCGGCCTGCGGGCGCTCTACCTCAACCAACTGCTCGTCAGCGGACTGATCATGGCCACGGAGCCGCTGCTGGCCGTGCTACTGCTCCGCGAGCTCGGATTCCCGCCCTGGCAGTACGGCCTCGCCTTCGCCGTACCCTGCGTCGGCGGGCTCATCGGCTCCCGCCTCGCCCGCGGTGTCGTGGCGCGGTACGGCCAGCACCGGATCCTCCGCGCGGTCGGCACGCTGCGGTCGGTCTGGCTGATCGGCCTCGCCTTCGTCCAGCCCGGTGTCGTCGGCCTCGCGACCGTGATGGCCGTCGAGCTCGCGATCATCATCAGCATGAGCCTGTACAACCCGGTGCTGGCCACCTATCGCCTTGAACACACGCCCCGCGACCGCATCGCCCGCACCCTGTCGGCATGGTCGATCAGCAGCAGCGCCGCCATCGCCATCCTCAGCGCGCTGGGCGGGCTGCTCGCCGAGGTCACCAGCGCGCGTACGGCCATCGCCGCCGCGGGAGTGCTCATCCTCGCCAGCCCGCTGCTGCTGCCCCGCCGCCCCGATTCCGCTCCGGTGCCCGACCTCGACCTGGCAGCGGCCGGTCGCCAACCAGAGACAGCAGGCGTTTCGCGTGAAGCCGGGTGAGGGGGCTGGGAAATGGCCGGGTGGTGGCGCGGATCGCCTGCCTTCTATACCGTGGCACGATTGCGGGCGGCTACTTCCCCGATAGAGCCGATTCGCGTACGCAGTCGAGATGAGGGGTTCGTCGTGACCATGGACTCGCAGGCGACCGACCGGCCCGAGGTTGGCGAGGTCGACGTGCAGCAGAGGATCGACACGTCGGTGCCGCATTCGGCGCGGATCTGGAACTACTGGCTTGGCGGCAAGGACAACTTCGAGGTCGACCGCGCGGCTGGCGACCAGTACCGGCAGGTCTTTCCCGGCGTCGTTGATGTTGCCCGTGCCTCCCGACAGTTCCTGGTTCGCTCGATCGCGTTCCTCGCCGGTGAGGCGGGCATCCGCCAGTTCCTCGACGTCGGCACGGGGCTGCCGACGGCCAACAACACCCATGAGGTGGCCCAGCGGATCGTGCCGGACGCGCGGATCGTCTACGTCGACAGCGACCCGCTGGTGCTGGTGCACGCCCGCGCGCTGCTGGTCAGCACGGCCGAGGGCAGGACCGCCTACATCGACGCCGACCTGCGCGATCCCGCCGCGGTCATCGCCGAGGCCGGCAAGACGCTCGACTTCCAGCAGCCGATCGGCCTCATCCTCAGCGGCGTCATGGGCCACGTGCCCGACTACGAAACGGCCCGGTCGGTCACGCGGCACCTGCTGGCGGCCCTGCCGGCCGGCAGTTACCTCTCACTCAACGACGGCACCAGCCTGATCAGCCCCGAGATGCAGCAGGCGCAGGACGACTACAACGACACCGGGGCGACGCCGTACACGCTGCGCTCGCCCGACCAGATCGCCGGGTTCTTCGAGGGCCTGGACCTGGTGGAGCCGGGCGTCGTGCCGTGCCCGAAGTGGCGACCCGACGACGCGGTCGACACACCCGCCGACATCGACGCCTTCGGCGGGGTAGGCCGCAAGCGCTGAACGAGTAGAAGCTTCCCGCCGGTCACCTCGACCAGGGCTGGTGGGATCTCCTTGGTCTGTGGTCAGTCACGGCAGGATCTCGACGTACCCGTCGGTGCCGTGCACGCGGATCCGCTGCCCGTCCCGGATCAGCCTGGTCGCATTCGCCACACCGACGACGGCGGGCAGGCCGTACTCGCGGGCGATCACCGCCCCGTGGGTCATGAGACCGCCCACCTCCGTCACCAAACCCTCGATCGCGACGAACAGGGGCGACCAGCTCGGGTCGGTGTAGGCGGTGACCAGGATGTCGCCTGGTTCGAGAGCGGCCTCGGCCAGGTCCAGGATGACGCGAGCCCGCCCCTCGACGATCCCGCCGGAGACCGGGAGGCCCACCAGCGCGCCGGCCGGCACGTCCTCGCGCCGGTACGCCCCGCTGATTCCCTCACCCTCGGACGTGAGCACCCGGGGCGTCGTGAGCGTCTGGTACGACCTGAACGCCTCCTTCCGCCGGTTGATGAGCTGATCATCCGCCTGGTTCGTGCGTACGACGTCGTGAAGTTCCTGGAACGTGAGGTAGAAGAGGTCCTCCCTCGCACGGAGCACGTTGGCCCGCACGAGGCGCTCGGCCTCTTCCAGCAGGGCCTGCTTGTAGACGAGGTAGCGGCTGATGATGGCGTACTTCGGGTACTCCCGGTAGCCGATGAAGGTCCGGACCCGGTCGATCATCCGCTTGGTCTCGTCGGCCTTGCGCTCTCCGTCCGGCAGTGCCCGGAGACGTTCGAGCACCTCCTGCGTCTTCTTCTCCGCCTCCTGGCGTCCCTGCTCGAAGCGTCGCCTGGCGGCGCCCGGCTCGAAGTTCCGGACGTTGTCCAGGAGGACGGGCACGAGCGTGCTGGGACGTTCGCGCCAACGCGGCCTCGTGATGTCGATCTCGCCGACGCAGCGCATGCCGTACCGCTCAAGGTAGGCCTCGATGGCGTCGCGCGCTTCGGTCCCGCCCGCGAGCTTCGGCAGCTCGTCCAGGAAGCCTTCGTCCTCGACACCCTGCAGGAACGCCACCACCTCCAGATGTGGGCGGATCACGTCCGCGACGTCGAGCAGCGCCAGCCCCATCTCCGACGTGACGTTGCCGGGGGCGGACAGGGTCAGGGTGTCGGCCGCGTTCCTCTCGCCCAGCCATTCCCACAGCCGGTCGTTGAGCCACCAGGTGGCCTGCAGTCCGGCCATGATCGCCTGCATGCTCAATGGATCACTGAGGACCCGCTTCTGCTCGTCGAGGGCCTCCAACAGGAAGTCGAACAGCGCCGGTCCGGTCTTCGCCCGGATGTTGCTCCGCAGGGCGGCGATGGACACCTGGCTGCATTCGATCAGCTCGGTGACGATGGCCGGGTCGGTCTCGATCGGCGCGGGCGCGCCGCCGACCGGCGGCCCGCCGGGGCCGGTGTCCGGGAGCGCCGGGACGAAGTCGTGGCGGTCGAGGACGGTCTCCAGCGCGTCCCTGGTCAGCGGATCGTCCCTGCCCGCCATCTCCAGGAAACCGGCGCGGCTCGCGGGCGAGGCCAGGCGCCGGGTGACGTCGACGAACAGCCTCCCGCCGACCTCCTGCATCGGCGCCATGGCCGTCAGCTGCCACATGGAGACACCCAGTGGCTTCATGGGGTCGGTCATCATCTGCTGATGACCAACGGAGAGGTAGACGTGGTTCTCTCCGTCGCCGGTCTCCGGGACGGGGAACAGCGTGGTGATCGGCCGGCTCTGGACGATCTGGAAGTCATCGTCGACCAGGCACCACTCGATGTCCTGGGGGTGGCCGAAGTGTGCCTCGATCCGTCGCCCGAGCTGCACGAGCCGCACGACCTGTGCGTCCGTCAGCGCCGCCTGCTCCTGCCGCTGCGGGTCGATCGCCTGCTCCGTCGTCCCGCCGGTCGGCAGGGCGTGGATGGCCAGCCGCTTGGTGGCGATCGCCCTGTCGATGATCTTCCCGTCCCGCACCTGGTAGGCGTCCGCGTTCACCAGCCCGGAGACCAGTGCCTCGCCGAGGCCGAAGCTGGCCTCCACGGAGGCGACCTTCCGGTTGGACGTGACGGGGTCGGCCGTGAACAGGACGCCGGCCGCCTGCGGGAAGGCCATTCTCTGCACGACAACGGCCATGTGGACGCCGCGGTGGTCGATGCCGTTGCGCTGACGGTAGGTCACGGCCCGCTCGGTGAAGAGCGAGGCCCAGCACCGGCTGACCTGCTGAAGGATCGCCGCCAGCCCCATGACGTTCAGGTACGTGTCCTGCTGGCCGGCGAAGGAGGCCGTCGGCAGGTCCTCGGCCGTCGCGCTGGACCGGACGGCGTAGGCAGCTCGCTCACCGAGCTGAGTGAGAGCCCGGGTGATCGCCCCCGCCACATCATCGGGGAGGACGACCCCCTCGATGGCCCGGCGGATCTCCGCGCTGAGCTCGCGGACCGCCGCCCGGTCGTCCGGGTCCAGACGCGACAACCGGTCGAGCCGATCGTCGATCGACGGCGCCTCGGCCATGATCCGCCGGAAGGCGTCCGTCGTCACGCAGAAGCCGTCCGGTACGCGGATGCCGTCGATCCGCGACAACGCTCCCAGGTGCGCGCCCTTGCCGCCGACGATCGCGACCTGCGTCTCGTCGACCTCCTGGAAGCCCAATACGTACTGCTCGATCATCGTGATACCTCCGAGGCAGCCGTCCTCCGCATCGACAACGTCAGACCCACGTCGTGCCCCATTTCCTCGTCCGTTCTCGGCTCCGGCCGACGATTCTGCGGCAGGACCGGGGTCTTGCGGCAAGCCCCGCGGTGCGATATACGTTCAAGTGGGACCACTTGCCGCTGTGGGATGATGCCGTTCCCGGCAAGCGGTGGCGCGGCGAGTTCTCCACCTCCGCGAGGCCGGTCGCTGGTCTGCCCGCAGGCGATGCCCCACTCCGGCCGCTGAACCATCTCGGATGCCGCACGCGTCGACCCTCAGTAGTGGTCAACGCCGAGCACGGACAGCAGGATGTGTGGGAGACGATCGTCATGGCGGGGACCGGGCAGATCTTGTTCATCCAGGGCGGCGGCGCCGGCACGCACGACGAATGGGACAACGAGCTGGTCGACAGCCTGAGGCGGGAGCTCGGGGACGGGTACGAGGTCCGCTACCCGCGCATGCCCGACGAGGACGACCCGAGCTACGCCACCTGGAGCGCGGCCATCCGGCGGGAGATCGCGGCCTTGGACGGCGGGGCGGTCGTCGCGGGCCATTCGGTGGGCGGGACGATCCTCATCAACGCGCTCGCCGAGCGGCCACCGGAGCGGAAGCTCAGGGCGATCGTGCTGATCGCCGCTCCGTTCGTCGGCGCGGGCGGCTGCCCGGCGACGAGTTCGAGCTGCCGCACAACCTCGGCGCGAGGCTGCCGCAAGGCGTGCCGGTACATGTGTTCCATGGGCTCCAGGACGACACTGCCCCACCGTCGCATGCCGACCTGTACGCGCGCGTCATCCCGCAGGCGCAGCTGCATCGGCTGCCCCGACGCGATCACCAGCTGGACAACGATCTGAGCGAGGTGGCGAAGGTGATCAGGCTGAACAACGGCCAATGAACGGCCGCGGTCCTGGCGGAAGCGGTGCGACCGCGACCAGCGAGGCATCTGCGAATTCCCCTGGTGTGGGCCGACTCACGCTGTTGGGGGACGGCTCGCGCACCGCGCGAGTCTGGCCAGGAGCGCGTCCAGGGACAGGTCCGCGGCGCTGTGCAGCAGGAGGTCCGCGGCCGTGAAGCGGGCGTGGTCCGCGTGTGGGTTCGGCACCGCGACACAGCGAAGCCCAGCGGCATGTGCCGCGGCCACGCCGTGCGCGGTGTCCTCGAAGGCGACCGCCTCATCCGCGGGCAGCCCGAGCCGATCCAGCGCCAGCAGATAGACGGCTGGGTCCGGCTTGTGCGCCGGCACCTCCTCGCCGGTTGCCACCACCTCGAACCGCGCCAGCAGCCCCGCGTTTTCCAGCATGGGGCCCACATGAGTGATCGGGGAACTGCTCGCCACGGCGAGCCGCAGCCCCAGCTCTGCGGCCCGGTCCAGCCATCCGACGATGCCGGGCGCCGGCTCCAGCGCCGAGTTCAGTTCTGCGCGGTGCGCCATCCGCAGCGCGTGGCTGGACGCGCGGTCGTAGGTCAGCCCGACCGCCGCTTCGAGCGCGGCGTAACGCGTCTCGTTCGCGTCGCCACCATGATCGGCGAAGAAGCCTGCCGGGTCGAGCTGCAAACCGTGCCGACGCCACTCACACCGCCAACTTTCCAGCAGCGTGGTCTCCGTATCCATCAGGAGGCCGTCGAAGTCGAGGATCAGCGCCTTGATCGTCACAGCGGCCAGTATCCCGGCCGCGACGCAGGCGCCGACATCTCGGTGGAGCGTCTCAAGGCCCGCCGGATGCGACATCACCGGAGGCGGTCGACCAGATCGGCGACGTCGGCGAAGACCCGGTCTCCGGCCGCCGCCGCGGCGGGTGAGACGGTATCGAGGGTGAGGAATGCGTGCACCATCGCCGGCTCGCAGCGATGGGTGACCGGAACGCCGGCGGCCGCCAGCCGAGCCGCGTAGGCGTCGCCCTCATCTCGAAGCGGATCGTGCTCCGTGGTGACGACAACGGCGGGCGGTAGCCCACGAAGGTCGGCGGTGAACACCGGACTGACGTCGGGGTCGGCGCGCTGAGAGGGGTCCGGGACCCACTGCTCAGCCCCCCACGCGACGTCGTCGGCGTTCAGGCCCCAACCCGTGGCGTACGTCCGCACACTCGGATAGGAGAGCGTCAGATCGGTGTTGGGATACAGCAGGATCTGGGCGGCGGGCAGTGGTCCGCCTTCATCGCGCAGGCGCAGGCAGGTGAGCGCGGCGAGGTTCCCGCCCGAGCTGTCGCCCATGACGACTGTCGGGCCACCGATGCCAGCGCTCGAACCCCCGCTGGTCGAGGCCCATCGGAGCACATCAACGCAGTCATCGACGGCCGCCGGCCACGGGTGCTCCGGCGCTCGACGGAAGTCCACGCTCAGTACCGCCGTCCCGGTCTTGACCGCCAGACGGCGGCACGCCCGGTCGTGCGACTCAAGATCGCCGATCGTCCACATCCCGCCGTGGAGGAACACCACCAGCGGCCGAGTCGCCGCCGATGGCCGGTAGAGGCGGGTTCGCACATCCGTCGCACCGACCGTCAGGTCCTCAACCCAGGCGATCTCCGGGCCTGGGGGTCGGGCTTCGACACGGAGCCGTTGCGCGCGCCGTAGCTCCGCCGCTCCCACAGCTCTGGCAGGAGGGCCGGGGTTCCGCCGACCGGCCTCGATGAAGGCGGCCAGTTCGGCATCGGCAAGCGGCAGATCGATCCGTTCGGCCATGCGGGAAAGAATGCCACTAATCGGACGATCGCCGCCGACGAAGGCGTCAGCTCCCGGCCCGCACGAGAGCCGGGAGCTGACGCGGCGGCGGCAGGCCGCGGTCGACGAAGCCGAACCGCAGGGCCGCCGTGGCCGCCTCGGTGGCGTACCCGGATCCCCAGGACCCCTCCGGGCATGCCGCCGGTCGGGCGCTCGTCTGAAACGCGCCCTAGTCGCCCGTGAGCGTCCGGTGACCTGTCGGGGGAGTGGCTTCGGCGAGCGCGGTCCGGATGGTCCGCTGCAGTTGGCCGCCCGGGTGGTTGATCCAGTGCTGGACGGCGACGCGCAGGATGGCCAGGAAGGTCGCGGCCAGGAGGCGGGAACGCAGTGCCACGTCGGCGCCGGTGAGCCGGTGTGCGAGGTCGCCGGCCAGCTCGCGCTCGATCGCGGTGTACGCCGCGACCTGCTGTGCGGCCAGGCCAGGGTGCCCGCGCAGCTGCCGGCGTCGGGTCAGCCAGGCGTGGTCGCGATCGCCGAACGCCTCCTCGGCGAAGCGTTCGGCCGCCCGGCTCAGTGCTGTCCACGGCGGCTCGCTGGCGGGCCGCTCGCGGATCAGCTGCAACAGCCTGTGCAGGCGCGTGGTGTCGCCGTGGAAGAGGGCCTCTTCCTTGTTGGAGAAGTAGTTGGAGAACGTCCGCCGGGAGACGTTCGCCGCGTCGGCGATCGCTTCGACTGTCACGGCGTCGGGCCCCTGTTCGGCGGCGAGGCGCAGGGCGGCCTCGTGCAGGGCGAGGCGGGTGGCCGCCTTCTTGCGCTCCCGTAGCCCGGTGGTCTCGTCCATCGCCCTCAGCGTACGTGGGGTGACGCGCTTCTCAATGGGCAAACTTGCCTGTTGTGCAAGATCGGTAGATGCTTGCTTGGGGCAACCAACAACCGGGGGTGGGAGCAGACGTGGACAACGCCGTTCGTGAGTTCGGCCTTCGACTGCACGGCCTGGTGCGGACTGTCCGGTTGCTGAGACAGCGTCGGGCTGACGAGCGGCCGGCCGTTCCACTGGGCCTGGTCGGGATTCTCCGGCATATCGACCAGCTGTCCAGCGGCTGCCACGCCCATGAACTGGCTCAGCGCACCCGGCTCGACCCGTCGACGGTCAGCCGCTCCGTCGCCGCGCTCGTCGCGCACGACCTGATCGAACGGCGGCCCGATCCGACCGACAAGCGGGCGAGCCTCCTGGCGATCACCCCCGCCGGCCGGATCGCCCTGGCCGACACCCACAGCTGGTACGGCGAGCTGCTCGAGCGGGCACTCGCCGACTGGACTCCCGGCGAGGTGGAGGCGCTGAGCGCCGCACTCGACCGGTTCACCCGCGACATCGAGGTCGCACTCGCAAACCACGACAAGCTGGAGGCCGCGCGATGAGCGCACCCACCACCATGACCGGCGCTGAGCCGATGACCCATCGGCGGACGCTCGAGGCGCTCAGCGGCCTGCTGTTGGTGCTGTTCGTCGCGATGTTGAGCAGCACCGTCGTCTCGACCGCTCTACCGAAGATCATCGGAGCGCTGAACGGCTCGCAGAACCAGTACACCTGGGTGGTCACCGCGACCCTGCTCACCGCGACCGCGACCACCCCGATCTGGGGCAAGCTGGCCGACCTGTTCAACAAGAAGATCCTCATCCAGGTCGCCATCGTGGTCTTCCTGCTCGGCTCCGTCGTTGCGGGCTTCTCGCAGAGCGCCGGCCAGCTCATCGCCGCCCGCGCGTTCCAGGGCATCGGGGTTGGCGGTCTGCAGGCCCTCGTCCAGGTGGCGATCGCCGCCATGATCCCGCCGCGCGAGCGGGGGCGCTACAACGGCTACCTCGGCGGCGTCATGGCGGTCGCGACGGTCGGCGGCCCACTGCTCGGCGGCCTCATCGTCGACACGTCCTGGCTCGGCTGGCGCTGGTGCTTCTTCGTCGGCGTGCCCGTCGCCATCATCGCGCTGATCCTGCTCCAGGCCACCCTGCACCTGCCCACCCTGCGGCGGGAAAACGTCAAGATTGACTATCTGGGTGCCAGCCTGATCGCCGCCGGCGTCAGCGTGCTGCTGATCTGGATCTCCTTCGTCGACGGTTCGTTCGCCTGGTTCTCCTGGCAGACCGTGGCCATGGTCGGCGGCGCGCTCATCCTGCTCGCCCTGGCGGTCTGGGTCGAGTCGCGGGCGGCCGAGCCGGTCGTCCCGCTCAGTATCGTGCGCCAGCACACCACCGCGCTGGCCATCCTCGGCAGCCTCGCGGTCGGCATGGCCATGTTCGGCGGCGCCGTCTTCCTCGGCCAGTACTTCCAGATCGGCCGCGGCTACAGCCCGACCGAGGCAGGCCTGCTCACCATCCCGATGATGGCGGGGGTCCTAGGCTCCTCGATCATCGCCGGCCGGTTGATCACCAAGACCGGGAGGATCAAGCCGTACATCGTCGCCGGTTCGATCATTCTGGTCGCCGGGTTCGCGCTGCTCGGCACCATCGACCACGAGACGTCGCTCGTCCTGGTCGGCGCCGCCATGTTCATCGTCGGCACCGGCGTCGGCATGACCATGCAGAACCTGGTTCTCGCCGTCCAGAACACGGTTTCCCTCAAGGACATCGGCGCGGCGAGCTCCAGCGTCGCCTTCTTCCGGTCGCTCGGCGGCACCATCGGCGTCTCGGTGCTCGGCGCCGTCCTCGCCCACCGGGTCACCGACCAGATCACCCGCGACCTCACCGCCGCCGGGATCCCCGCCTCCGACAGCGCCGGTGGCAGCAGCAATCTCAACATCACCGCTCTGCCCGAGGGGATCCAGCACATCGTCCGGGCCGCGTACGGCGACGCCACAGGACACATCTTCCTCATCTCCGCCGCCATCGCGGTGGTCGGCGTCATCGCCGCGCTCCTGCTCAAGCCGGTCACCCTGCGGACCAGCCTGGACCTGCCGGACAGCGCCACGTCGGCGGCCGTCGCCGCCGACGCGGTCGACGGCGCACCGGCCTTCGACCAGGTGTCCGTCGACGCCGCACGGAACGGAACGACCGACCGGCGCTGACGTCGGGCCGTACCACCCGGGGCCGCTGCCGTCCAAGGACGGCGGCGGCCCCGCCGCCATCTGGTCGTACCGGACGGGCAGACGAACACCGAGCTGACCGGCGAGCCGCGACACCGCCGACTCTCGACGACGGCGTGGCCTCCGACAGTGCCGCTCAGCGGGTCTTCTTCGTCGCCCGCTTGCGAGGGGGCGTCAGCAGTTCCGCGATCGTCGCGATCGCGGACGGCACCAGGCGGTAGTACGCCCAGACGCCGCGCTTCTCGCGCTCGAGCAGGCCGGCCTCGGTGAGGATCCTGAGGTGATGACTCACGGTCGGCTGGGAGAGCCCCAGCGGCGCGGTGAGGTCACTCACGGACGCCTCGCCCTCCGGCGCGGACTGGATCAGACTGAGCAGTCGCAGCCGGGCTGGATCGGCGAATGCCTTCAGCACCCCCGCGAGCCGCTCGGCATCGGCACGCTTGATCGGCTCGCCAGCCAGTGGCGAGATAGCAGGCATCGCAGTTTTCGCAGCTCCCACGCGTCCCATCGTTTCATCAACACCATCGACAGGTCGATGAATCGGGACGAAAACCCCGATGGCTACCCGAACTGACCAGAGGTCCGAGGGCGGTAAACCATCCATCTCACCAACCGTGACTGTCTGATTGCTGATCGCGCTGATCGGGCGCCCGGCCCTAACGTGATCGTCGCACCGCGCCCCGACCCACCTGCCAGGAGACACGATCGCAATGAGCCCGACCAGGCAGGCCGCCGGCGGCGGCGTCGAGGAGGATCTCGTCCGCCTGGCCATCCGGGCGGTGGCTCCGCAGGAGGAGCCGCTGCTGGTGTTTCTGCAACCGGCGTACCAGCGTCGGCCGTCGCGGTGGCGGGACGACCCGCGCGATCTTCTGCGGGTGGGGGGCGGCGAGGCCGGCGGCGGGGGCTTCCCGGAGGTCGTTGAGCCGCTGCTGCCGTACGTGATGGTGCTGACCGGCGTCGCGCTCGCCGGGTTGCGCGACGCGGTGCAGGCGCAGGCCACGGACGCGGTGCGCGGAGGGTTGCGCCGGCTCGGCCGGCGGTGGCGTGCCAGCCGCCCGGGCGAGGCGCCGCCGCGGACGGTGCGGCTGCGCCCCGGTCAGGTGCTGCGTATCGAGGAGGCGGTCACGGCCGCAGCGCGCGACCCGCGCTGGGCGCTCACCGAGGACCAGGTCGCGGTGCTGCGCGACGCGGTGCGCGAGGCGTTCGTCGCCCGGTTCGGGGTGGACGGCGGGAACATCGACGGTGAGTGACACGACAGCCGGCCCCGCCCTGGCCGGGGTGCCCCCTCCGCTGCCGTCACCGGCCCTCGGCCGGTTCGTCGCCGTGGTGACCGCGGTCGTCGGTACGAGCGTGTTCGGTTGGCAGACGGTGCTCATCGACGCGGCGCTCACCCGCCAGCGGGCCGAGTGCATCGACGGACTGCGCGGGCTGCCGGCCGCCGATCGACGTGCGGGCCGGCACGGTCAACGAGGAGTCGGTGGCGGCGGTGCGAAACTGTCTCGGCACGCTGCACGCCGACGCGGTCCGTCAGATGCTCGTCGGGATGGCCGTGCTGGCGGTGGTGACAGCCGCGATCTACCTGGCTGCGCCGTAGTGCGAACGCCGGCTGCGCGACCTGCGCCGCCTGGACCGGACGCCGGGCACGGAAGCGCTGCGGGCGGACCTGTCCGATCTGGTACGCGAGGCGGGGCTGCGCCGCGCGCCGACGTTCGTGGTGTCGCGTTCCGCACGGGTCAGCGGCAACACCTTCGGCGCGTTCCCCGTCCGCTACGTCCGGCTCGACCTGGGACTCGTGCACGCCCACCGGGTGGCCCCGGGCGTGTTCCGGGCGGTCGTACTGCACGAACTGGCCCACCTACGCAACGCGGACGTGACCCTGACCCGGCTGACCATCGCGCTGGCCTGGGCCTTCCCGCTGGCCGTGCTCGTGCCCGTCGCGGTCAACTACGCGGGCGCCGTGCCCGCCACGCACCTGCTTGGTGACGCCTGGCGGTTGGCGGCGTTCGCGCTGGTGGTGCAGGTCTCGGCCTGGTCCGTGCTGCGGGCCCGGGAGTTCGCCGCGGACGCCCGGCTGACCGGGGCCGACGCGGCGACCATCCGGGCGTTGCTCGCGACCAAACCCGTCCGCGACGGACGCTGGTCCCGCCTCGCCGCCATGTTCCGGTTCCAGCCGCTGGCCCGGGCGCGCGCCGACGAACTGGACCGACCGGTGCGTCGGGTCTCTGCCCGCCCTGTCGAGGCGTTGGGCGCCGGCCTGGCCGCCGGGATCGCCGCGCCACCGCTGACGGACCTGATGTCGCAACTGCCACGCACCCTCGGCGGTCCTGATCCGCTCACCGGTGGCGCGTTCCTGGTGGGGCTGCTGCTCGGCGTGCCGCTGGCCCTGGTCACCACCGGCGCGCTGTGGCGGTCGGCCTGGTGGGCGCGGCACGGTGGCGGCACGGCGGCCGGGGGCGGTCTGTTCGGCGCCGCACTGGCCGCCGGGCTGCTCGTGGGCCGCCGGCTGGCCTGGTCGGCGCGGTACGCCAGCGACCGGCCGGCCTGGTGGGTCGAGCTGGCGTGGGCCGTGCTCGGGATCGCCGGTGGGGTCCTGCTCGGCCGCTGGGTGGCCCTCGGCGCTCGGGCGCACCTGCGGCGGCTCCCGGTGACCGACGCGGGCCGTACCCGTCTGGCGTGGGCCGGCGCCGCCACGGCCACGGCCGTGCTCATCGCCGCGTTCGTGGCGTCGATCCTGGTTCTGGACGCGTGGTCGGTGGACGCCGAGGTGAGCATGCTCCGGGTGCTCGCCGCACGCGAGGGTCATCCCGAACACGTCACGGTACTCACCCTGGTGGACACCCTCGGCTGGTACGTGCGCATGCTGGCCGACCACGCCCCGTACCTGCTCGCGCTGCCACTGGCCGCCGCGCTGCATCCGGTCCTGGCCGACCGGCACGCGACCCGGCGGGCGTTGCGGCTCGGCATCGTCGCGGGGGCCGTCGGCGCGGCGGCGCTGCCTCTGGTGGTGGTCGGCATCGCGGTCGGGGCCCGGGACCCGGGGCTCGGGCCGGCGGCGCTGCGGAGTCTGGTCGACGGCCACACGCTGCTGCCGGTCACGCTGGTCGAGGCGACGGTCGCGACGGTCGCGGTGGCCAATCGGCGGCTGTCGATGTGGCACGTGCTACTCGCCGCCGGCGCGGCGGGGCTGCTTCTGCTACCGGTGCTGGTGGCCGTCACGGCGGCGCTGCCCTGCCTGGGCACCGCCGCGGGGCCCGGCTGCGTCCGCCCTACCGAGCAGGTCCTCGTGGTGCGGGCGATCAGTCACGCCCTGCTTGTCGCGCCGGTGTTCGCGACCGTCGCGGCGGCGCTCGGCGCCGCGGTGGCGGCGCTGTCCGCGGTCGGGCGCGCCCGACACCGCCGGTGGCTGATCTCCGGGGCCGCCGTCCTGACGCTGCTCGGCGCCTCCGCCGCCGTACACCGGAATCCTGGGCGGGCGGCAGCGACCGGACAAGATGGCTGCCTCGTCGGGGTGTGGCGGCTTGCCTCCGGTCGCTACCACCTGCCGGTCCCCGCCGACTCACCGCTGGGCACGATGGCCGGGCTGCGGCAGGACGCCAGCGTGGACCTCACCAGCGGTCCGGAGACCGGCTTCGCCAGCGCCTACCGGACGGACGGCACCGCTACGGACCTGTTCGACCTGGCCGTCGCCGAGGGCTCCCTCAACGGCCACACCGTGCGCAACGTCCGGCGGGGCATACAGACGTATCGGTGGACGGCCGAAGACGGTCGGTACCGGCAGCGTGACGGCGTGACGGCAGGTGACGTCAACGTGGTACGGGTCGGCGCCAGGGAGCTGGACATCAGCTCGGTGATGGCGGATTCGGAGGGGTCGTACCGCTGCGCCAGCGACCGGCTGATCATCCGGCTGGACGCTGACGACGGATCATGGGGCGAGGAGACCTTCGTGCGAAGCAGCGCCTGACAGCACGGAGTGCTCGCGGCCGGTGAGCTTTTCGAGGCGTCGGTTCGAGGACCCGCCGGAGCGTAGTCACTCGTCCGCGACCTGAATGATCGTCTTGCCGGGCATGCGGCGGTGGCGCGCGAACACGGACGCCGTTTCGGAGAGCGGTCGCACGCCGCCGACGATGGGGTTGAGCCGTCCGGTACGGAGGCGTTGGGCGAGGTCGGTCAGCCGGGCGCGATCCGGTTCGACGACGAAGAAGATGGCTCGCCCGTCCTTGGGCTGCACCGTGGGTGGCACGGCGATCGTGACGATGGTGCCGCCCGGACGCACCAGCTCGGTCGATCGCACGAGGATGTCGCCGCCGATGACGTCGAACACCACGTCCACCTCGCCGACGCGCCGCAGATCGTCGGCGTGCAGGTCGAGGAAGGTCTGCGCGCCGAGGCCGAGCGCGACGTCACGGTCGTCGGCTCGGCCGGTGCCGATCACGCGGGCGCCCACCTCCCGCGCAAGTTGAACGGCGATCGAGCCCACGCCGCCCGCGGCGCCGTGAATGAGGACGGTCTGGCCGGTCGTGAGATGGGCGTGGTCGAACAGTCCCTGCCATGCGGTCAGTCCGGAAATGGGCAGCGCGGCGGCCACGGTGTGGTCGATGTCGGCCGCGAGGGGAGCGAGGTTGCGAGCCTCCACCGCGGTGTATTCGGCCAGCGATCCGTTGCGGGCCCAGTCGGTCAGTCCGAACACCCGCTGGCCCACGGTGAGGCCGGTGGTTCCGTAGCCGAGCTCGACCACGACTCCGGACAGTTCGTGCCCGGGGATGGTGGGTGTCCGGTCCCGACCGGCCCGATCGGACCACGTTGCAGGCCAGTCGAGCTCTCCGGGTGTGAAGCCTGCGGCGTGCACGCGCACGATGACGTCGTTCTCCGCAGCGTGCGGGTAGGGCATGTCGGTCAGGGTGAGGCCGCCGACACCCGCGTCACGGTCTCTCACGGTGATCGCTCGCATGCTCGATTCCTTTCCAGGAAGGTTCGTCGGTATGGAGTGGTTGTGGGGGGCTCGGCTTGCTGATCGCCCGTCGTCGGTGCGCTGGTGAGCCGGTGTCCAATCAGCTCGGCCAGGGCGATCCGACGATTCGCTCGACCGTCGTCACGCGCTGAAAGCCGGGGATGAAGTGTTCGAGCACGTCGGAGTTCACGGTGCCGTTCGTGGTTTCGGGGCGGTTCTTCAGCCCGTCGACGTAGGCTCGCAGAAACTCGTTCTTGAAGTCCCCTCGCGGATGGACGGCGAGGATTTCGCCCAGCTGATCGTGTTCCAGTCCGTCCAGGCCCAGGCCGAGCACGTCGGTCAGGACACCGAGGTACGTGGTCGCGATTTCCGGGGCCATCCGGTCGGGGATGCCCGGCGTGGTGTGCAGCGCGATCGCCGTCCACACGGTCTCGGCCGCGGCCGTCGAGAAACCCCGTTCCAGGAGGAACGTGCGCGCGTGGTCGGCGCCATCGACTTCGAAGCGCTGCTCGACGTCGGAAAAGGGAGTCAGCAGGCCGGTGTCGTGGAACATGGCCGCCAGATAGAGCAGTTCCGGGTCCGGTTTCACGCCAAGCCGGTCAGCGTGAATCAGGCCGAAGAAGAAGACCCGTCGGGAGTGGTGGTAGATGAGGGGGCTGGTCGTCTCCTGGATACGCCTGGTCGCTTCGGCGACCGCCGCTGTCTCAGGAATCTCCAACCCCGCGATGACCTCTGACATGATCTCTGACCTTCCGCGGTATGTGTGCGGACCGTGTGTCTGACCTCCATGCTGCCCACCGATCGTCGTCGTCGCCGCCCTCGTCCGGCCAGGAATCACTCATATCCGGACCGGAATGCCGGGTTGGGAGCATGGGTCAACCGGGCATCGGTTGCGGGACGAGATTCCGCGGAGTTTGTTACCGGCAATAGTCGTGACGTGAGTTACCCCGCCCACGAGGATCCCCGTCATCTCCGGTAGGAGCGTGCTACCAATAGACGGTGCCCGGGCCTTCTGTTCCGCCGACCGGACTGAGGCCAGTGCCGCGGGAACGGATCGCTGACCCCGCGGATCCGGCTACAAAGGGACCGGAGCGGTGAACGCTGGCCCCCATCGCGTCGCGATCCTCGTCTACGACGGAGTGACGCTGCTGGACGTTGCCGGTCCCGCGCAGGTGTTCAAGGAGGCGAACCGGTTCGGCGCCGACTACCGGATCGTGCTGCTGTCGCCGGCCGGCGCGGACGTCACATCGAACCTCGGGGTCCGGATCGCGGTCGAGGGCGCCGTCTCCTCGGAACCGGCCTTCGACACGCTCTTCGCCAGGAGGATGTCGATCAGCCCCGCCGCCTACCAACGCCGGTTCAGCACGGCCCGTCGCGTCACCATGTGAAAACCGTTCCCGGTCCCGCCGAATGAGACCCGGATTCCACCGGCAACGCGCTGAACGCCGGATCCTTCGTGGTGAGCTCTGGGCCGGCGGTCGACGGCCGTCCGTACAACCTGATCTTCGTGCTTCGATGTTCGGCGATTCGGCTCCTGTCGAGAGCCCGGCGGATGACCAAGACTGAAGCGATGTCGCACGATGTCGGGAGTGTGCCGCGCACCCAGGTGGCAATCACGGTCCTGCTCGTCGTCGCCGGCGTGCTCATTCTCTTCGTTCCCGCCGGTGACGAGGGTCGAGTCCTCGTGCCGATCAGCGAGGGTCACGGACTGTCCGCGGTGGACGGGGTGGGCGCGGCACTGCTAGCGGTGGGCGGCACCTGGCTGGAAGTGCTCGTGGTGCGGCGCCTGCCGTACCTCGCGCTGCCCCCACGGGCCTTGTTCGGACTCGGCCTGCTGGCCGGCCTCGGCATTGGCCTTCTGATCGCCTCGGTCTTTTCGGGATTCTTCTGGTGGTGGGCTGTCGGAGCCGCCATGTTCGGCGTTGCCGTCCTCGTCCTCGTCACCCTGACGGCACGCCGTGGAGGTCGCTGACGGAACGTCCGCTTCTGGCTCCCCTCTGTGTCAAGCCATCGCGGGGAGCGGGGTTCTATCCTGGGTGGCGGCGGGTCCGGGAAGTGACTTCTCCGAAGAGCCGGCATGGGGATGTGAGCTGGTCACGCTGGAGTCAGTAGTCGTCTCCCGTTGTCCTTCCGGGCCCGCCGCCGTAGCCGTCGTGGCGTCGTTGATCATCTGTCGGTAGACGATGTCGGACAGGCGTCGTTTCAACGCGCGCATCGCTTCCATTGATGTCTTCCCGGAGGCTTTCTTCCGATCGAAGTAGGCGCGGCCTTCGGTGGGGTTGTGTAGCTGGACCGTGGCCATGATGTGCAGTACCCGGTTGATCTGTCGGTTCCCGGCGCGGGAGAGGCGGTGGCGTACTTGCTCGCCGGATGACGCGTCGATGGGGGCGGTGCCGTTCCAGGAGGCGAAGTGGGCTCGGTTCGGGAACCGGGTGATGTCGCTGATTTCGGCCAGCAGCCGGGCGGCGCCGGAGGGTCCGATGCCGTGCAGGTCCATGGTGTGGCTCAACAGAGGCGTGCTCAAGGACTTCTTCAAGTCAGGCTGCCCGCCACGGCGTTGTTCCTCATTCGCCTGGTGGAAGGAACCCCGGCCCTCCGTGCAGCCTCCTTGTCGACCAGCCGCTTGTCCCGCCGTGCTAAGTAAGACGCGTAGGCTGCTGGCCCTGAACGCATCGGGTGCTGCGGCTGGCCTACTTTCCCGAAGGGCTGGTGGTACCAGGTGAGAGCAGTCGTGTACGACCGGTACGGGCCTCCGGATGGGTTGCGAATCGAGAATCTCCCCAAGCCCTCCCCCGCTGCCCGACAGGTGCTCGTCAAGATTGCGGCGACCTCGGTGAATTTGAGCGATTGGGAGACTCTGCGAGGTTCGCCACTGTATTCGCGCATCGGTGGGCTGCGCTCCCCGGCACGCCGGACCCTCGGCTCGGACATCGCCGGATGGGTCGACGCGGTGGGCTCCGCCGTCACTCGGTTCCGACCCGGTGACGAGGTGTATGGCGACAACCTCATGCTCAAGGGCGGTTTCGCCGAGTACGCGATCGCGCCCGAATCGGTCCTGGCCCGCAAGCCCGCCGCCCTGACCTTCGCCGAGGCGTCGGCGATCCCACAGGCGGGCGTGATCGCACAGCAGGGCACCGCGGGCGCCGCAGCCGGCAACCGGGTCCTGATCAACGGCGCCGGCGGAGGATCCGGCGCATTCGCGATCCAGCTAGCCAAACGACTCGGCGCCCAGGTAACCGGCGTCGACAGCGCGGGCAAGCTCGACTTCATGCGGTCCGTCGGCGCGGACGAGGTGATCGACTACCGCAGCCGGGACTTCACCCGCAGCGGCCCGTACGATCTCATCCTCGATCTGGTCGCGCACCGATCGGTGTTCGCCTACCGCCGGGCACTGGCCCCCGGCGGCCGCTACCGGTGCGTCGGCGGATCGGTCTCGGCGCTGCTGCGCGTCCTGACGATCGGCGCGGTGGCCGGCCGGCTCACCCACCGCCGGCTGGGCGTGCTCGCCGTCCGGGAAGGGCCGACCCACTTCGAACCGGTGGCCGATCTCTGCGTGGCGGGTGACCTCGTCATCCACATCGACCGGGCCTTCACGCTCGACGAGACGCCCGAGGCGTTGGCCCACGTGGGTAAGGGACGCGCCCTTGGAAAGGTCGTCGTGAGCGTCAACTGACCAGCGACCGCAGATTTTCCGCGATCGGCGCCGCGAACAACCGGATCTGTCGATGAGCGGACGGACGCCTGCCGCCGCTGGCCGGTTCAGTTGTCCGCGGATCGGTGCGACGGGTGGGGCTGCGACGGCTCCGGCGTGGCCAGCTCGGCCCAGGCGTCCGCGTGGTCGGCTTCGGCGAGAAGCTGGGCGAGCCGGGCGTAGCTGTCGCCGCCATAGCCCGCCGCGGCGGCCCGGCCGATGATCCGTTGTACGGCTTGCAGCGGTGTGGTGTCGATGCCGCGAGCGGCGGCGGCGTCGATGACGTGGGCCACAGCGGAGCCTGCCGACGCGATACTGGAGACGTCGGCGGGAAAACCGCCGGCAGCAAGCTGATCGGCAAACCGGTCGGCCATGTCGGGCAGCAGGCCGCCGATCCCCTTGGCGAAGCGGGCGAACGCGGCAGGCTCGATGCCCTCGGCGATGGCCAGGGCGAAGGCGTGCGCGAGTCCGCCGACGGACATGGTGAACAGGTCGAGCAAGGCCATCTCGTACGCCGACGCGATACCAATGTCGTCGCCGAGGTAGACGCTGGTGCCGCCGAAGCTCTCCAGAAGGGCGCGGCTGCGATCGAACGGGGAGTGCGGGCCGCTGTAGAGGATCGTTGCCGCGGGTGTACCGATCGTGGGGGCCGGCGTCAGGATGGCGCCATCCAGGTAGTTGATGCCGCGCTGTGCGGCCCAGCCCGCCATGGCGCGTGCTTCTCCGGCGTGGCCACTGCTGAGGTTGACGAGCGTGCCCGTGGGCCACTCGGCGAGGTCGGCCACGCTCGCGCGGACGGCGCCATAGTTGATCATGCACGCGATGGTGATCGATGCCCCACGCGCTGCATCGGCTACCGTGGGCGCGAGCACGGCACCATGGGCCACGAGTGCTTCCGCCTTGTCCGGCGTGCGGTTCCAGACCACCGTGGGGTGGCCGGCGGCGAGCGCCGAGGCGGCGAGCGCCCGGCCCATCGGGCCAAGCCCCAGGATGGCAATAGCGGGGCGCTGTTCGTGCTCAACGTTGTTGTCTGTCACAGCGGTGACGGTAAACCTTCACGTTGACGTGAAGGTCAAGTCCTGATGTGCTCTGGACATGCGGATCAGCGAACTGGCCCGACAGACCGGCGCCACCCCCCGCGCCCTGCGCTACTACGAGGAGCAGGGCCTGTTGAAGCCCGCCCGTCGCGCGAGCGGCTACCGGGACTACGACGGGCAAGCCGTGCGCACGGTGCGGCACATCCAACTGCTGCTCTCCGCCGGCTTGGGCACCACCGCGATCGCCGAGATCCTGCCCTGCGTCCCCGACGACACGACGGTGCTCGCACCCACCTGCCCCGAACTCCTCGACGCCCTGGCCGAGGAGCGCACCCGAATCACCAGGTCCATCGAGACGCTCGCTGCGGCCCGTGACATCCTGGACCGCCTCATCCGAGGCACGCCCGACCCTTGCTGACCGAACCCGGGCAACCTGAACCTTCCGTGCTCATGCCATGAACCGGAGGGAGAGTCAGCCCAACCTGGCCAAGATCAGGTGCGCGCATCTGCCGCTGATAGCTCGCATGACCCGCGGCCCGGGGCTCTTCCTCGGTCATCCGACCGGCTCAGAACAAACCCCAACTGCGCTGAGCACTCACCCCTACCGGCGGCTTCCTGCTTTTGCGGGTACTAGTCTTCGCCGCATGGCCTTGCGACCGGACGAGTTCTATGACCACGCCGTCGCCGTCGCGGACGCCGAGCGTCGGCTCCCGTTGGCACGCATGACGGGTTGGGAGATCAGTCCGTTCGAACCGGATGGGCTCCGCGTTGCGCCGTTGCGCCCGCCGGTGCTCCCGGAACCCGCGCGGCACGGCGAGGATCCGTCGGACTGCAGCGCCTGTCGTGACCGGGACGAGGGGATCTGGTTCAACGATCACTGGCGGCTGGCGCGGATTTCGGGCGTGGGCGTTCCGCTGGTGCTCATGCTGTATCCGCGCGATCACTACGACATGGCGGATCTGCCCGACGAACTGGCCGCCGAGCTGGGGCTGTTGAGCACTCGCATCGTTCGCCACGTGCAGGCACTGCCGCACATCTCGCGGGCACACGTGTACCGCATCGGAGATGGTGGCGCCCATCTGCACGTCTGGTTCTTCGCCCGGCCCGAGGGGCAGGCCCAGTTGTACGGGTCGTGGCTGGTCGTCTGGGACGACCTGCTGCCGGAGTACCCGGCGGACGTCGCGGAGGCTGACGCTGACATCGTGGCGGACGCGTTGGTCGCGTGCCACGGCGGCCAGCGGTCGTCCACCAGGGAACCGGCCGTCTGACCGGCCTGATCCACGATCGGGTGTCACCATGGCGGCTGGAGGTGCGTCCTACCTGTCGTGCTGGCGGCGCATCATCTCGTTGATCCAGATGGGCGCGAACGGGGACGTGCAGCCCGGGGAAGTCGGGTAGTCCTTGAGCACCTCCAAGCGCTCACCGATGCCGATTGCACGGGCGCGGTGCTCGGCGTGCTCGATCCCGATCTGAGCCAGGCAGTGGTTCATGGCCCACTGGAGGCGATCCGGGGCGTCCTTCATCTCCGCCTCGATGACGTCGAGCAGCCCCGGTAGGTCGAGGGCTTCGGGCTTCTTCGTCACGCGTTCGGTGGTCAGCGCCCAGCCGGCACTCGCGACCACTGGATCCGGATCGGCGGACCAGGCCAGGCGCAGCTCTTCGGAGTGCGGATTCTTCTTCACCACATAGTTCACGAGCCAGTCGTGCACCTTGGGTGTGCGCGCCTCGCGCAACATGACGTCCAACTCGCCACGTCCGAACGCCTTCGGTCGGCAGATCAGAATCGCCAGCAGTCTCGCCGCGGTGTCACCCGTCGCCCAGAGCTGGCACGCGAGTTCCTGCTGCGTCTTCAGTCGCTTCGCGAGCGCGCGCAGACTGCCGAGGTGCACACCGTGATCGTCACCGTGTCTCTCGTTCACCTCGCGAGTCTTCGGGTCCTCGAGCTCGGCCAGCTCGGCCCTCACCTCGGCCACCATCGTCTCGGTCGGCGTCGTCTCGGCCACCGCAGCCTCCTGCTCGTCACATGCGAGATGCAGCGTACGACGGTAGTCGACCACTCGTTGCTGCCGCTCGTACTCGCGGGCGAACGCCAGGACATGATCCACACTATCCTCCGGGTCATGACTTCGATCTCATCCGACGGACGCGGCGTCGACTCCGCCCTGGACCCCTCGGCGGAGCAGATCCGGGACATGGGTGGCCGCGCCGTCGAGTGGATCGCCGCCCACCACGACTCGATCGGGGATCTGCCGATCAGCCCGCGAACCTCCGCAGCCGTGCTGAAGGAGCTACTCGCCGAGCCGCTGCCCGCCGAGGGCCGCGACTTCGCCGACCTGCTGAGGGTCTTCCGGGACGTGGTCGTGCCCGGCAGCCGGCACAACGGGCATCCCCGCTTCTTCGGGTACGTCTCGGCGCCGGGTACCGCCGTCGCCGTGGTGGCCGACCTCCTCGCGTCGGCGCTGAATGCGAATCTCCCCGCATGGCGCTCCGCACCGGCTCCCGTCGAGCTGGAGCACGTGGCCATCGACTGGATCAAGGAGGCCATCGGCTGCGATCCGAGCGCCGGAGGCCTGTTCATGAGTGGCGGCTCGATGGCCAACCTCACCGCGCTGGCCGCCGCCCGACACCGCCATTGCGGCGACACGGTCGCCACCCAGGGTATGGCCGCCCACCCGGCGCAACTGCGCGTCTACGCCTCCACCGACACCCACCACTCGATCCACAAGGCCGCCGCGCTGCTCGGCATAGGGCGGATGAACGTCCGCGAGATTCCAGTGGACGCCCGTTTCCGAATGGACGTCGGCGCACTAGTCCGTGCCATCGAGGAGGATCGGGCCGCCGGGGCGGAACCGTTCTGCGTGGTGGCGAACGCCGGCACCGTCGTCACCGGCGCGGTCGACCCGCTCGCCGACATCGCGGTGGTCGCGCGTGAGTACGGGCTCTGGATGCACGTCGACGCGTGCTACGGCGGCTTCGCGCGGCTCGCCCCGTCGGCCCGTGCGCTCTTCGACGGCTTGGCGGAGGCCGACTCCATCTCCCTCGACCCACACAAGTGGCTCTACCTGCCCGCAGACTGCGGCTGCCTCATCTACCGGGACCCCGAGGCGGTACGGCCCGCCTTCAGCCTGGACGCCGACTACATCCGGGTCATGCGGGCCGAGCCGGCCGAGGCCTTCGCGTTCTGGGACTACGGCCCCGACCTGTCCCGGCGATTCCGGGCGCTCAAGGTCTGGATGACGCTGGCGCACGCCGGGTCGCAAGCTGTCAGCGATGCGATCGAGAGCAACCTCGACTGCGCCCGCCACTTGGCCGAGCTCATCGACGACAGCGTCGACTTCGAGCTGCTCGCCCCGGTCGAACTCTCCATCTTCTGCTTCCGCTACCTGCCGCCGAGCGCGCAGGCCGGCTCGCGGTCGCAGACCGATGAGGAGCAACTCGACCGACTCAACGAACGAATCATGGTGTTACTGCAGCAGGCCGGCAGCTCGTACCTGTCGAACGCGACCATCAACGGCCGCTTCGCGCTGCGCGGCTGCGTGGTCAACTACCGCACCACCCGACGCGACATGCGGATCCTGCTCGACGACGTACGCCGTGCTGCCGAGCAGGCGACCGAGGAGACGCGCTGAAGAGCAGCGTGGCACCGAAGGCGTGTCGCACCCCGACCGACTGACGTAGGCCCCACCCGGGGAGATAGTGGGGCCCGACGATGGTGACCAGCTGAGCGGGGAACCGCGGGTCAGAGTTCCTTCAGGAGGTGGTAGTAGGAGCCCGCCCGGCTGCACAGGTAGTTTCTACCCGTCTGTGAGCGCAGGAAGCTCGCGTGGAATGCGCAGGCGGCCAACCCCATGGAGTTGCCCGGGTAGGAAGCGACGAAGGCCCAGCTCTGAGCCACCATGTCGCCCTCGGCGACGGCACTGACGGACGATCCTCCCGATGTCGTAGCGGCTGCCGCCGGGGATGCGATCCCCAGGACGCTGGCGCACGTCACCGTTGCCATCGCCGCGGCGGCGAAGCTGCGCCTCCGGCTTCTCGTTCCAGGTGACATTTCCAGGCTCCGTTCTGACGTGAATCGGTCTGCGTGAGCGCGCCGGCGCCCTCGGGCCTGGCCGCGCACCCCCGTTTGGCTCGTACAGATGTCACGGTCTCCCTCCCGGCGAGCCTTGGCTGACTACTGATGGCGCAGTCTTCCAGCAGAATGTTGGCTCGATGTTGGCCAGACCGCGGAGACGCCAACGGCGCCGGATGCGCCGGCGAGGGTGCGAAACACGCCCTCAAGCCTGCGGCGGTGACTGCCCGGCGGTGTCGTCGGAGAGCAACTCGGACAGCCGGGTGCGCATCTCGTCGAGGCGACGATCGCCCAGGGGTTCGAGGATCGTGACGGCTTCATGCAGGGCTGCGACGGCGGCCGGAAGGTCTCGTCGGGCCGCGGAGATGTCGGAGCATCCGTGCAGTGCCCATGCTCCCCGCATGCGGTCGCCGGTGCTCCGGGCGAGCCGGACCGCTGTGTCGTAGTGGTGTCCGGCCTGATCGAGGTTGCCCTGAAGGAGATGCAGGCGGCCGAGATTCGTGTGGACGCTCGCCGACAACCAGTCACGGTTGCTGGACCGCTCCGCGGCCGACAACGCCGACGTGTAGGCGTCGAGTGCCTCCTGCTGGCGGTCGGCCCGTCGATGCAGGTAGCCAAGGTTGAGTTCGACCTTGAAGATGAGATCGGGGTCGTTCAGCAGGGTCGCGAGATGCCGCGCCCGCAGCAGTGGTGGGAGTGCCTCGTCAAGTGCCCCGCTGTCAGCCAGCATCGCACCTAGGCTCGCCTCGACGTCGGCCTTGCCGGCATGGTCGCCGCTCTGCCCGAAGAGTGCGCTGGCGCGCTGGTACGCGGCCCGGGCCTCGGTACGTTGCAGCAGGAGGCAGTGTGCGACGCCCAGGCTTCCACGCAGGGTGGCCTCGCCGGTGCTGCTGCCGACCAGGGCGGCGGATCGGATGCCCTGCTCGATCACGGCGATCCAGGTGTCGCGGGGGGCCCGGCGTTGCAGCCAGCCGCGTATGTTGACGGCGAGGGGCCAGACGAGATCAGGGTGGATCCGGACGTGCTGGTCGATCAGCCCGATGATCGTTTCCGCCGCGGTGTCGACCCAGCTCACCGCTGCGACGGTTCCGGTCAGGTCAGGCAGGAAGAGGTGCTGCGCGTCAGGGACGGCACCACCGCCGGCTCCGCCTGCGGTCGGCCTGATGCTGTGCTGTGCTTGGCGGGTTGCGTGCCCATACCAGCGGAGCAGCTGCCGTTCGGCGGCTGCGCGATCGGCCGAGGTGTCGTCGAGCTGGCCCTGGCTGATGGGCGAACATGCGCGTCAGCTGATGGAGGCTGACCAGGCTGTCCGCTTCGACGGTGACGAGATTGGCCGCGGCGAGCGTGTCGACCAGGTCCGTCAGGACGGTGCCGCAGGAGATGCCGGCCAGTGCGGCCATGGCGCCGAGCGGGATCGCACCGGCGTCCAACAGGCCGAGGCGGCGTAACAGCCGACGTGCCGGTGCGTCCAGCCGGCGGTACGACACCGCGATGACGGCGCGCACACTCGCGTCGCCATCGGTGGTGGTGAGCCGGGCGAGTCGGGTGCGCTCATCGTGCAGGGCGTCGACCAGGGCGTCCGGCCGGGCTCCCAGCCGCAGGTGGGCGCCCACGATCCGGATGGCCAACGGCATCCCGTGGCACAGCGCCACCAGGGTACGGACGTCGTCGGTCGCGGAGTGGGACATCTCGGCGATCGCCCGGAGCAGACGGGTGGCCGGCTCGCCGTGCAGCGGGTTCAGCACCAGGAGGTGAGCGCCTTCGCGGGCGATGAGCCCGTCAAGCCGGTTCCGACTGATGATCACCAGCATGCTGTCACCGGCGCCGGGGAAGAACGGCCGGGCCTGCTGGGCGCTGCTCACGTTGTCCAGGACCATCAGCACCGTGCGGCTGGACAGCAGCGAGCGCAGCTGCGCGGCGCGTGTCTCTGCCTGCTGTGGCACGTCGTCGGGCGCGATGCCGAGATCGACGAGGGCCCTGGCCAGTGCCACCGTCGCCGGGATGTCATTGTCGAGATCGAGGTAGAGCTGCCCGCCAGGAAAGCTCTGCCGGTTCTGATCGGCCCAGTGCGTCACCAGAGCCGTCTTGCCCATGCCACCGGATCCCGTGACGACCACTGAGCCACTGGGACGCTGACCGGATCGGGATTTCGCGTGCACGGCGTCGAGGACCCCGAGCTCGTCGTAACGCCCGACGAAATCGCTGGGTGGAACGGGCAGCTGCGCCGGCCGGACCGCGGCAGCGGCGACGGATGGCACAACCGCTGGCGTGGGCCGCGCAGGATCGCGGTGTAGAGCTGCTGCAGGCGCGTACCCGGGTCCGCTCCAAGCTCGTCGGCGAGAATGCGCCTGGTCCGTTCGTAGACGGTCAGCGCCTCCGCCCGACGGTCACTGCGGACGAGCGCAAGCATCAGTTGCGCCTGGAGGCGCTCGCGCAGCGCGTTCTCCGTGGCCACGGCCGACAGCTCGGGGCACAGTTCGCGGTGGAGTCCGAGGCTGAGTTCGATGTCGACGCAGCGTTCGTAGGCGGTCATCCGCTGCTCGCCCAGGTGGTTTGCTGCCACCCGCACATGATCGGTATCGGCGGTGCCGTGGTAGGCGTCCGTTCCCCGCCACAGCCGCAGCGCCGCCTGGTAGCGCTGACGCGCCTCGGCGAGCCGGCCCTGCGCCTCGTCGTGCGCGGCCGCGTCGACCAGAGCGATGAATTCGTCGGCATCAAGCTGGTGGCCGGCCAGCGTGATGCGGTAGCCACCATCCGCGCGAATGATCGATCCAATGCCGAGGTTGCGGCGCAGATGATGGACGAGGACCCGCAGCGCCCCGTGCTTGTTGTTGCTCGGGTCGCGACCCCACAGGGCTTCCATCAACGTGCTGTCGGCGACCGTCTGGCCGCGGGCGGCAACGAGGCAGGCGAGTACGACCTGATGTTGACCTCTGCCGGCCGGCACCACTGACCCCGATGTGTTGACGGCTCGCAGTGGCCCCAGGACTTCGAACCGCATGATTTCTTCCTCGGGCGTGGCGTAACCGGTATGGGACCCGCCGATCGTGGCACGACGAACGTCGATCAGCGACACCCCGGTCGGTTGCGAAGGTCGGATTTCGGCCGGCCATCCGACGATAGGCTCCGGGCGTATGCGGACGAAGCCGGAGCTGAGCGAGGCCATCCGATGGGAGCGGCGCGCGGCGCTCGTGGTCAACACCCACTCCCGTCGCGGTCGTCGGCTCTACGAGCGGGCGCGGGATCGGCTCACGTCGGCCGGCTTCAAGCTGCTGGCCGCGTACCCGGTCGACGTGCCCGCCGAACTGGAGCAGAGCCTCGCCGCTGCCGCCGACCTCGGACCGGACCTGCTGATAGCCGGCGGCGGCGACGGCACGATCAGCACCGCCGCACGCCTGCTCGCGCACCGCGACATCGCGCTCGGTCTGCTGCCGCTGGGCACCACCAACAACTTCGCGCGCACCGTGGGCGTCCCCCTTCACCTCGACGCGGCCGTGGCGGTCCTCGCCGACGGCAAGGTGATCGACGTCGACCTCGGGCTCGTGGGCAGCCGGTGGTTCACCAACCACGTCGGTATCGGCCTGTCCGCCGACGTGATGCTCAGGACGCCGGCGCGCCTCAAGCGGGCCACCGGCCGGCTCGCGTATCCGGTCACCGCGCTGACGCTGCTGACCCGGCACCGCCCGCTGCGCGCCGTGGTGCGCGCCGAGGGACGGGAGCGCGAGGTGGTCACCCACCAGCTGTACGTGGCGAACGGCGGCTTCCACGCCGGGCGGCCGATCACCGCGGACGCGGACGCCGACGACCGGCTCCTGGTCGCCTATCCGGTGGGCGGCGCGCCCCGCCGTGAGCTGCTGCGGCACACGGCCCGTAACGCGGCGACCGGGCATCGCCGCACGCTCGGCGAGGAGCCGTTCCTCGCCGTCCACCAACTCTGGCTGGAGACCGACCGACCCGCGCCCGTGGAGGTCGACGGCGAGCTGTACGGCGAGACCCCGATCCGGATCGGCCTGGATCCCAACGCGCTCCGCATCATGGCTCCCGCCGACAGCCCGGATCGTTAGGCGTCAGCGCGTGCGGCGAGGGCGTCCACCAGTCGACGGGCGGAGCCGGCCAGGTTCCACGTGCCGGCCAGTTCGAGCAGCCGGTCCGGGTCGGCGGGGGCGGTCGGCAGGGCGGTGGGCAGCTCCGGCAGCGGCACGTCCAGCGCGACCCGGACCACCGTCGGCGCGACGGCCAGGTAGTCGCGGGCGGCGGCCAGCTTGGCCCGCAGGCCCGGTGCGAAGGACGAGTCCGAATCGTCCAGGGCGGCCAGGATGCCGGCGATGCTCCCGTACCGCTCGATGAGTCGGGCGGCGGTCTTCTCGCCGACGCCCGGCACCCCGGGCAGCCCGTCGCTGGGGTCGCCGCGCAACGCGGCGAAGTCGGCGTACCGGTCGGCCGGCACGCCGTAGCGGGCCCGCACGGCGGCGTCGTCGCAGTCGTCGAGCTTGGCCACGCCGCGCCCGACGTAGAGCAGCCGGACCGGCCGGACGTCGTCAACGAGCTGGAACAGGTCGCGGTCGCCGGAGACCACCTCGACCGGGCCCGGCTGGGTCACCGAGAGTGTGCCGAGCACGTCGTCGGCCTCGTAGCCGGTGGCGCCGACGGCGGTGATGCCGACCGCGGCCAGCACCTCCAGGATCTTCGGCACCTGCGGGGAGAGCGTGTCGGGCACGACCTCGCCGCCCTGCGGAGCCACCCGGTGCGCCTTGTACGACGGGAGCAGGTCGACGCGCCACGCCGGGCGCCAGTCGTAGTCCAGCGCGCAGACCATCCGGTCCGCGCCGCGCCCACGGATCAGGGTGGCGAGCATGTCGAGGAAGCCGCGCACGGCGTTGACCGGGGTGCCGTCCTCGGCGCGGGCGGCGGATTCCGGAATGCCGAAGTAGGCCCGGAAGTAGAGGCTGGGTGCGTCGATCAGCAGGATCGGGGATCGGTGTGCCACGCCCGACAGCCTGGCACAGCCCTCCGACGATCAGGGGTACGCCCGGCCGTCGTCCGCGTCAGCGCCGCTCGTCGTGCCGGTAGACGGTTGCCCTGCGGGCCAGGTACTGCACGACGTAGCTGGCCACCAGCAGCAGGATCGCGACGAGCACCTCGACCCAGGCCGCGACGCCGTCGGCCACGGTGAGGCCGATGATCAGCAGGACCAGGCCGACGAGGGCGAGGACCCCGGCCCACAGCTGCCGGCGACGGCGCGTCGCCGCCCGGTCCGCCTCGTTCGCTGCCACGTCGGTCCTCCCGGTCGCGGTGCCCGTACGGTAACCCTCTGTCCAGGCTATGACCCACGGCGCCGTCCGACCCGGGAAACCGCGGTGCGGCTGGGGCCCGACCGGCGCAGACTGCCGGTGTGGCGTTCCTTCCCGGTCTGACGCTCGCCCGCCGCTACCACGACGAGGTGGTCGCACCGGTCCTGCACCGTCGCTTCCCGGGTCTGCGGTACGCGGCCGGCCTGCTGGACGGCGGCTCGGAGTTGCTGGGCCTGGACACCGCGCGGTCCACCGACCACGACTGGGGGCCGCGCGTGCAGGTCTTCGTCACGGCCACCGACGCCGACCGGATCCTGGGGCTGCGTGCCGGGCTGGACGCCGACCTGCCGGCCGAGTTTCTGGGCTGGCCGACCCGCTTCGCCGGTGACGACGGGCGGCTGGGCGTCGCCGACCCGGCGGGCGGCCGGCTCGGCGTCCGCGTGGACGAGATGGCCGGTTGGTGGCGCGATCGGCTGGGCTTCGACCCCGCCGCCGGTGTCGCCGTGGCGGACTGGCTGGCCACCCCGACCCAGCGGCTGGCCGAGGTGACCGGCGGCGCGATCTTCCACGACGGCCTCGACGGCGCACTGACGGCCCGCCGGACGGCGTTGGCCTGGTATCCGCCGGACGTGTGGCGACACGTGCTCGCCGCGGCGTGGACCAGGATCGCGCAGGCGGAGCACCTGCCCGGCCGGTGCGCCGAGGTCGGCGACGAGTTGGGCAGCCGGGTCGTCGCCGCCGGCCTGGCCCGGGACCTGATGCGGCTCGGTCTGCTGCTGCGCCGGCGCTGGCCGCCGTACGACAAGTGGCTCGGTACGGTCTTCGGCGGGCTGCCCGACGCGGCGCCGGTGGTCGCGGCATTGAACGACGCGCTCGGCCCGGGCGACTGGACCCGACGCCAGGCCGGGCTGGTCCAGGCGTTGGAGGCGGTGGCCCGGTGGACCGACGAGACCGGGCTGGCGGCGCCGGTGCGCGCTCGCGTCCGGCCGTTTCACCACCGCCCGTTCCTGGTGCTGCACGCCGAGCGGATCGCCGCCGCGCTGCGCGCCGGCGTGCGTGACCCCGCGCTGCGCGACCGGCCGCCGCTGGGGGCGGTCGACCAGTACGTGCACAGCGTCGACGTGCTCACCCACGCCGACCGGGTCCGCCGGTTGGCCGACAGCCTCTGGCCGGGCGGCGTCGTCACCGACCTGCGACGGTGAGCGCCGGCGCGGCGGGGCCGGGCGGGTCGTCCCGGTCGTGGTCGGTGAGGTCACGCAGGTGCCGGACGGGGGAGAACAGCAGCGCCAGCGGCGCGCACACCACCGCCGTCGCGAAGACGAACAGGGTGGCCCGCGCGCCGAGGGGGCCGGCCAGCGCGCCGGCGACCAGCCCGCCGACCGGGATCGCGCCCCACGAGACGAACCGGACGGTCGCCATCACCCGGGAGAGCAGGTCGGGCGGGCTGGCGATCTGCCGGTACGTCCGGGTGGTCACGCTGAGCACCACCGTCCCGAGGGCGAAGACGACGTTGCCGGCGGCGAAGGCGGCGTACGCCGGCCAGCCGGTGCCCCAGGGGATCAGGAACGCCCCGGCGACCGTGGTGAACCCGGCGGCGATCAGGGCGCGGGCGGTGCCGATCCGTGCGGTGATCCGTGTGGTGAGCGCCGCCCCGACCAGCGCGCCGATCCCCTCGACGGCGAGCAGCACGCCGACCAGGCCGGCCGGGGCGTGCAGTTCGCGGACCAGGTAGAGCGGGTACAGCGCGTACTGCGCGCCGCAGACGAAGTTGATGGCCGTGGCGGCCCACATGCCGGGCCCCATCACGGGGTGGTGCGCGACGAAGCGCCAGCCCTCCCGGATCAGTTCGCCGACCGGCGGCCAGCGGTCCGGAGCGTCGTCGCGGCGGGCGGGCAGCGTGCGCAGCAGTGCCGCGGAGACGAGGTAGCTGGCCGAGTCCACGAGCAGGGTGGGCACCGCGCCCAGGGCCTGCACGGCGAGCCCGCCGAGGGAGGGGCCGCTGAGTTGGGTGGCGGCGTGCGTTGCCGAGGTCAGGCTGTTGCGGGACTGCAACTGCTCGCGGTCCACGATGCTGGGCAGGAACGTCGAGTTGGCCACGTCGAAGAGCACGTTGGCGAAGCTGACCACGAGCGCGGTGATGACGAGATGGGCGACGGTGAGGTGACCCCACCACCAGGCCAGCGGGATCGACGCGACGGCGACCGCGCGGGCCAGGTCGGCGCCCACCTGGGCGCCGCGCAGCGGCAGGCGTTGCACGATGACGCCGGCTGGTAGGCCGATCACGATCCAGGCGACGTAGCTGGCGGCGGCGATCAGGCCCATCTCGAACGCGGTGGCGTCGAGCACGGTGAGCGCGGTCAGCGGCAGGGCCACCGCGCCGACCGCCGACCCGACCATGCTGGTCGTGCCGGCGGTCCACCATCGCCAGAACACCCCGGCCCGATCGTCGACGTGCATGTCGTCCGCCCCCGTTCGCCGTGCCAGTGCGTTCCAATCTGAAACGGACTATAGTCGAGGGCGGAGCGGAGGGAGGTGACGGGTGCGGCGGGAAGATCTTGCCGACGCGGACTGCGGCATCGCGCAGGCGCTCGGCGTCCTGGGGGACTGGTGGACCTTCCTCATCGTGCGCGACGTCGCCGGCGGGACGACCCGCTTCGACGCCCTCCAACGCGAGCTGGGGGTGAGCCGGCGGGCGCTGGCCGAACGTCTCGCCGCGCTGGTCGAGCACGGCGTGCTCGAGCGCCGGCCCTACTCGCACCATCCGCCGCGCTTCGACTACCTGCTGACCGCCAAGGGCGAGGGGCTGCTTCCTGTGCTGATCGCACTGCAGGACTGGGGTACGAGACACCTGATGGGCGACGGTGACCTGACCGCGACCGCCGACCCCGACTCGGCCGAGGCACGCCGCGTGCACGAGCTGATCGGGCGGCGGCTGCCCGACGTCGTCCTGCCCGGGCCGGACGGCCAGCCGGTCGCGCTGACGGACGGCGATGCGTGGAGCGTCCTCTACTTCTTCCCCGGGGCGTACGCGCCGGGGACGCAGGGCTACCCGCCGGGGTGGGCCGACATTCCCGGCGCCCGCGGCTGCACCCTGGAGTCGAAAACCTACGCCGACCGGTACGCGGACTTCCAGGCTTCCGGCGCACGGGTGTGGGGGGTCAGCACGCAGCGGCCGGACCAGCTCGGCGACTTCGCCGCGTACGCCCGGCTGCCGTTCCCGCTCCTGTCCGACCAGGACGGTCGGCTCGCCGCCGGGCTGCTGCTGCCCACCTTCCGGGCCGGTGGGATCGCCCGGTTCAAGCGGTTGACGCTGCTGGTCGACCCGACCGCGGTGGTCCGCGCGGTGCAGTTCCCGGTCACCGATCCGGCCGGCTCGGTGGACGAGATGCTCGACGTGGTCCGCAAGCACCGCGCCGCCTGACCTGGGTGTAAGGAAGGGCCCCTTATTAACGCCGAGCGTTAATAAGGGGGCCCTTCCTTACACGTCAGGCCGGGAGGGTCCAGCGCTGGTTGGCGCCGGCGAAGCAGTCCCAGATCTGCAGCCGGGTGCCGTCGGCGGAGCTGTTGCCGGTGGCGTCCAGGCACTTGTTCGACTGCGGGTTGCGCAGCGTGCCGTTGGACTGGGCCTGCCAGACCTGGGCGCCGCTGCCGTTGCAGTCCCATAGCTGCACCTTGGCGCCGTTGGCGGTGGAGCCGCTGGCGACGTCGGCGCACTTGCCGAGGGCGCGCAGCGTGCCGTTGCTGGCCACGGTCCAGGTCTGCGCGTTGGTGCCGTTGCAGCCCCACAGCTGAACGGCCGTGCCGTTGGCGCTGCTCGCCGAGGCCACGTCGACGCACTTGCCGCCGATTCCGGTGATCTGTCCGGTGCGGCCGGTCGGCGGCGGGGTGGTGCCGCCCATGATGGTGTCGTACATGGCGCTGACCAGCGATGTCGAGCCGGTCATGTCCTGCGACAGCTCCCAGTTCATCACCCCGCCGGCGTTGGCCAGGGCCCACTGCGTCTTGCGCGTGACCGTCGGGACGCCGTTGTAGCACTGCTGGGCGCCGGCGACGGTGGTGCAGTCCCGGTTGGCGTTGGCCGGGTCCATCCCGACCAGCGCCGAGTAGGTGTAGTAGCCGGGGCGGCTGTAGAAGGGGATCCCGAGGACCGCCTTGCTGGCCGGCAGGCCGCGCGACTTCCACAGGTTGATGCTGGCGATCGACCAGTCGTAGTTGGCGTGCGGGCTGCCGCCGTCGTACGCCATGATGTTGAGCCAGTCGACCTGGCCGAACACGGCCGTCTGCACGCCCTGGACGCTGCCGCCCTCGGAGACCACGGCGGCGGTGAGCAGCTTGCCGCGGCTGTGCATGGCGCTGCCGAGCTGCGTCATGAGCTGGGTGTAGTTGTTCGCCGAGGCGCCCGGGTCCGGGTACTCCCAGTCCATGTCGACACCGTCGAGGTTGTACTGGTTGACGAAGTTGACCAGGTTGTTGACGAAGTTGGTCCGGCTGCCGGCGTTGGCCGCGAGGGCCTCGAAGGCGGAGTCGTTGCCGTCGTTCCAGCCGCCGACCGCGATCGACACCCTGACGTTGTTGGCGTGCCCGAGCGAGACCAGCGAGGAGAGCTTGCTCGGGTTCTCCACGGGGCGGAGGCTGCCGTCGTTGTTGGGCAGCACGAAGGCGTAGTTGATGTGGGTGAGCTTGTTGTACTGGATGGTGTTGACGTTGCCGGCCCAGGAGGGCATGTAGCCGACGCTCTTGAAGTTGTTCGGCAGCACCACGGCCTGCGCGGCGGTGGGCACGAGGGTGAGGGTGGCGCCGGCCGTGGCCAGCGCGAGCAGGCCGGCGGCGAGGGCGCGGCGCAGTGGTGAGGACATCGGGGGCCTTCCCGTGGGCGGGGGACGACAGCCGCCCGTGCAGGGTCGTCGCGGGCGGGGGTGCGGTTGCGGTACGCAGGGACGGGTGGCCTCGAGGCAGCCAAATCTTAAAGAGTGTTAACTGTCCGCGTCAATCAACGTCGGTGAATTTCCGGGCTGGCGCGCTGTTAAGAAGGGGCCCGTGCTCTACACCAGGCGTTAATGAGGTGCCCTTCCTTCGAGCAGTGCGCTGGCTGCCGGCGATCCCCAAACGACCGTTAAGCTGACCGGGTGGGAATCGACGAGTTGTACCCGCCCGACCGGCTGATCGCCGCGCAGCGCGCCACCGCGGCCGCCGGCCTGGACGCCCTGCTGCTCACCCCCGGCTCCGACCTGCGCTACCTGACCGGGTACGACGCCCGCGCGGGGGAGCGGCTGACCTGCCTGGTGCTGCCGGCCGAGGGCGAGCCGACGCTGATCGTGCCGACGCTGGAGCGACCGGCCGCGGAGGCGTCCCCAGCGCCGGCCACCGGGGTCCGCATCGTCGATCACGCCGACGGCACCGACCCGTACCCCCTGGTCGTCGCGGCCCTCGACGGCGCGCCAGCGGCGGTCGGGCTGGCCGACCGGATGTGGGCCGAGCAGGTCCTCGCACTGCGTGCCGCCCTGCCGGCCGCGGCGCAGCGGCTCGCCGGCGAGGTGCTGCGCGAGCTACGGATCCGCAAGTCCCCGGCGGAGGTCGCGGCCCTCGCCGAGGCGGGCGCGGCGATCGACGAGGTGCACCTGCGGATGGGGGAGTGGCTCCGCCCTGGGCGCACCGAGGCCGAGGTGGCCGCCGACATCGCCACTGCGATCCGGGCCGCCGGGCACGTCAGCGTGGACTTCGTGATCGTGGCGGCCGGGCCGAACGGGGCCAGCCCGCACCACGGCACCTCGGACCGGCCGATCGGCGCCGGCGAGCCGGTGGTGGTGGACATCGGCGGCACCATGACGTCGGGGTACCGCTCGGACTGCACCCGCACGTACGTCGCCGGCGGGCCGGCGCCGGCAGAGTTCCAGGCCTACTACGCGGTGCTGCGCGACGCGCAGCGCGCCGCGGTGGCGGCGGTACGGCCCGGGATCAGCGGCGCCGCGGCCGACGCCGCCGCCCGGGAGCCGATCGCCGCCGCCGGCTACGGCCCCGCGTTCCTGCACCGCACCGGCCACGGCATCGGCCTGGACGGTCACGAGGAGCCCTACCTGGTGGCCGGCAACGACCGGCCGCTGGAGGCCGGGATGGCGTTCTCCATCGAACCGGGCATCTATCTGGCGGGCCGGCACGGCGCCCGCATCGAGGACATCGTCGTCTGCACCACGGACGGCGTGCAGCGGCTCAACACCACCCCCACGGAGCTCATCGCGCTATGACTGTCGACCGGATCCTGCCCACCGACGAGGCCCACGACCTGCTGGACCTCGCCACCGAACTCGCCGATCGTGAGCTCGCGCCGAAGGCCGTCGGCTTCGAGGAACGCGCCGAGTTTCCCCGCGAGCTGCTGCGGACCCTCGGCCGGGCCGGCCTGCTCGGCCTGCCGTACCCGGAGGAGCACGGCGGCGCCGCACAGCCGTACGAGGTGTACCTGCAGGTGCTGGAGATCCTGGCCAGCCGCTGGCTCGCGGTCGCCGAGGCGGTCAGCGTGCACACCCTGTCCTGCTACCCGGTGGCCGCGTTCGGCAGCGACGAGCAGCGCAAGCTGCTGCCGGACATGCTCGGCGGCGAACTGCTCGGCGCGTACTGCCTCTCCGAGCCGCAGGGCGGCTCCGACGCGGCGGCGCTGAGCACCCGGGCGGTCCGCGACGGCGACGCGTACCTCGTCTCCGGCACCAAGGCGTGGATCACCCATGCCCGGACCGCCGACTTCTACAACGTCTTCTGCCGTACCGGCGGGCCCGGCCCGAAGGGCATCTCCTGCCTGCTCGCCGACGCCGGCACCGCCGGCATCACCCCGCAGGCGGCCGAGCGGACCATGGGGCTGCGCTCCTCGCCGGTGGCGCAGATCGCCTTCGACGAGGCGCGGGTGCCGGCCGAGCGGCTCATCGGCGGCGAGGGTGCGGGCTTCACCATCGCGATGTCCGCGCTGGACTCGGGTCGGCTGGGCATCGCGGCCTGTGCGGTCGGGCTGGCCCAGGCCGCACTGGACTACGCGATCGGGTACGCCCGGGAGCGGCAGCAGTTCGGTCGGGCGATCGTCGACTTCCAAGGGTTGGGCTTCATGCTCGCCGACGCGGCGACCCAGATCTCCGCCGCCCGCGCGCTGACCCTCGCCGCGGCCCGGCTGCGCGACGCCGGGCGTCCGTACTCGATCGAGGCGGCCAAGGCGAAGCTCTTCGCCACCGACATGGCGATGCGGGTGACGACCGACGCGGTGCAGGTGCTCGGCGGCGCCGGCTACGTGGCCGACCACCCGGTGGAGCGGTACATGCGCGAGGCCAAGGTGCTGCAGATCGTGGAGGGCACCAACCAGATCCAGCGGCTGGTCATCTCCCGGGCTCTGGCCAAGGGCTGAGCCCGGGTCGACGACGCGTGGTGGCGCGGCCGCGGTGGGTCCACCGTGGCCGCCGTCCGCACCCTGCGGTGGGAGCCTCGTCGCCGTCCGGCGTTTTTCCCGGTAGGTTGCTCGCCGTGGAGGAGATCGACCGCGCCATCGTCGCAGCGTTGACCGCTGACGGCCGCCTGTCGTACACCGACCTAGCCGACAGGGTCGGGCTGTCGGTGTCCGCCGTGCACCAGCGGGTGCGCCGGCTCGAGCAGCGTGGGGTGATCAAGGGGTACGCCGCCCGGGTCTCCTTCGAGGCGCTGGAACTGCCGCTGACCGCGTTCGTGGCGATCCGGCCGTTCGACCCGTCGCAGCCGGATGACGCGCCGGAGCGGCTGGCCCACCTGCCCGAGATCGACTCCTGCTACTCGGTGGCGGGGGAGGACTTCTACATGCTGCTGGTGCGGGTTGCCAGCCCGACCGACCTGGAGCGGGTGCTCCAGGAGATCCGTACGTCGGCGAACGTGACCACCCGGACCACGGTGGTGCTGTCCACCCCGTACGAGAACCGGCCGCCGAAGATCAGTGCCGGGCCACCGAGTCGGTCGCGGTCCCGGGTGCCGGAGGAGCCGGCTGGTTCCACCGCAGGATGACCTGCCGATCGTGCTCGTGACCGAGCACGCTGACCGTGGCGGTGTCCAACCGGAGCCGGCCGCCGGCGGACGGGGGCAGGCCGATCCAGCGGGCGCCGAGCACCCGCAGGCTGTGCGCGTGGCCCACCAGCGCCACGGTGCCCCTGTCCAGCAGTGGGGCGACCCGGGTCAGCACCCGGTCGAGGCGGGCCCCCACCTGCTCGGGTGACTCGCCGCCAGGGCAGCCGTCGGTCCAGATGTTCCAGTGCGGTTGGTCTTCGTGGATGTCGACGGTGGTGCGTCCCTCGTACTCGCCGTAGTTCCACTCGCTGAGGTCCTCGTCGACGGCGTCGACGGTGAGCCCGGCCAGCTGCGCGGTGCGCAGCGCCCGGGAGCGGGGGCTGGCCAGCACGGTGACGAATCGCCGGCCGGCCAGGAACGCGGCGAGGGTGCGGGCCTGCCGCTCGCCGTCGGGGGTCAGCTCCAGATCGGTGTACGACGTGTGCCGTCGGGTGGCGCTCCAGGTGGTTTCGCCGTGCCGGATCAGCAGGAGCTCTCCCATGCGGCCAGTTAACCATCGCGGACCCGGCGGCACCGGGTGGCCTCCGATGCCGCGCCCCCGGACACTCAACCTATCTTCCTAGGATGCCTTACCGGATGTGCCGACCGGCACCACCGGTTTCGGCACCCGGAGAGCGGGCAAGCGAGCCGGGAGAGACGCCAGACGGAGGAGGCGCGATGAGCTTCACCGACAAGGCACGAAACAAGGTCGAGCAGATGGCTGGTGCCGCGAAGGAGCGGATCGGCGACAAGACCGACAACGAGCAGATGCGGGCCGAGGGCGCCAGCCAGAAGAGCGACGCGCGCGCCAAGCAGGCCGGTCAGAACATGAAGGAAGCCGGTAGCAACGTGAAGGACGCCTTCACGAAGTGATCTGAGCGGTCCGACGGGTCCCCGGGCGACTGTGCGCCCGGGGACCCGTCGTGTGCTGCGGCTAGGGTCGCGGGGTGACCGTGCTCCGCTCCCTGGTGTTGTTCGCAGTGGCCGCGCTGGCCGAGATCGGCGGCGCCTGGCTGGTGTGGCAGGGCTGGCGCGAGCAGCGTGGCCTGTGGTGGATCGCCGCGGGCGTGATCGCGCTGGGCTGCTACGGCTTTGTCGCCACCTTCCAGCCGGACGCGCACTTCGGCCGGATCCTCGCGGCGTACGGCGGGGTGTTCGTGGCGGGCTCGTTGGCCTGGGCGATGCTCGTGGACGGCTTCCGCCCGGACCGCTGGGACCTGGCCGGGGCGGCGCTCTGCCTGCTCGGCGTCGCGGTCATCATGTACGCGCCGCGCGGCGCTACTGCCTAGCGCGGCGCGACTTCCCTACGCGCCGTCAGCGGTCGTCGTTCAGGCGGCGGAACGCTCCGGGACCGGTCGGCGGCGCAGGCCCACGCTCGAGATGGCCGGCGGTACGTAGGCCACGTCGTTGGGGCCGGCGTCGGTGCCGGGCGGGGCGATCTCGTCGATCCGGTCGAGGATTTGGTCGCTCAGGGTGACGTCGGCGCCGGCCAGGAGGTCGTCGAGCTGTGCCATGGTGCGCGGCCCGATGATCGCCGAGGTGACGCCCGGGTGCGCGATCGCGAACGCCATCGCGAGGTGGGTCATCGGCAGGCCGGCCTGCTCGGCGAGCGGGATGAGCTGCTCCACGACGTCGAGCTTGCGCTCGTCGCTGAAGTGCTGTGGGGTGTGGCCCGACCGGTGGCTGTCGAACTGCTGGCCCTTGCGGTACCGGCCGGTGAGCAGGCCCTGGCCCAGCGGGCTCCACACCAGCGCGCCCATTCCGTAGCGCTGACAGACCGGCAGCACCTCGCGTTCGATGCTCCGGTTGATGATCGAATACGGCGGTTGTTCGGTGCGGAAGCGTTCGAGGCCGCGTCGCTCGGCGACCCACTGTGCTTCGACGATCTCCGAGGTGGGGAAGGACGACGCGCCGATCGCGCGTACCTTGCCGCTGTGGATCAGGTCGGACAGGGCGGACAGCGTCTCCTCCAGGTCGACCGACGGGTCGGGGCGGTGGACCTGGTAGAGGTCGAGGTGGTCGGTCTGTAGGCGGCGCAGGGAGTTCTCGACGGCAGTGGTGATCCAGCGCCGTGAGTTTCCGCGGTGGTTCGGGTCGTCGCCCATCGGATAGTGCAGCTTGCTGGCGAGTACGACGTTGTCGCGGCGGCCCTTGAGCGCCTTGCCGAGGATCACCTCGGATTCGCCGGCGGAGTACACGTCGGCGGTGTCGACGAAGTTGATTCCTGCGTCGAGTGCTTTGTGGATGATGCGGATGGAGTCGTCGTGATCGGGGTTTCCCATGGCGCCGAACATCATGGCGCCCAGGCAGTACGGGCTGACTTCGATTCCGGTCCGGCCCAGGTTGCGGTATTTCACTGTTGTCCTTCGGAGTGGTTCGGTGATTGGTGGGCTATTCGGAGTGCGTCGAGGACGTGGTGCGCAGTTCCTCGTCGTCGAAGACGATTTCGACGAGCGGGCTGTGCGGGAACCAGTCGTCGAACGTCTGGCGCCGGCTGACCCGCGCAGCGATTTCGGGTCGGTTCTGCAGGTCGAGGACCGCGGTGATCACCCGCCGTCGTGTCGGCTCGTCGACCGGCACCGCGGTCGCGGGCAGGTCGGCCGTGACCCCGTGCTTGAGGTGCACCGTGAACCGTGGGTGGGCGCGCACGTTCGCGTACCAACTGCGGGGTCCGGGCATACCGGTCAGGTACCAGCGACCGTCGACGCGGTGGAACCAGATCTCGATGCGGCGGGGGACGCCGGTGCGTGCGCCCAGTGTGGTGATGTCTATGGTGCGCGCGGCCGCGGAGGAGTCCGGTCCGATGGCGAGGGCTCGTGCGATGGCGTCGTCCATTTCACCGGCCTTTCCCGCTTTTGTTCCGATGAGTCCATGAAAGCAGCGCCGGAGAGGCGGAACTAGCGGAATCGTCTCGTGTGGTTGCACAATCCTCTTCCCCGGAGTCAGGGGAGCGCGGCGCCGGCATTTCCGGCTCCGGCACGTATGCGCAGCGCGTCGATGCTGGGCGGAGCACCGAACAGCCGTCGGTACTCGCGGCTGAATTGGGACGGGCTGTCGTATCCGACGCGATGGGCGACGCGGGTGATGTCGTTGGGGCTGTTCGCCAGCAGCAGTCTCGCGGTCTGTAGGCGGATGTGCTTCTGGAACTGGATGGGGCTCATCGCCGTCACCGCCTGGAAGTTCCGGTGGAACGCGGAGACGCTCATCGCGGAAAGCTGTGCCACCTCGTCGACGCGGAAGGGCCGTGTGTAGTTTTCCCGGATCCACTGGACAGCCCGGGCGATGTGGCTCAGGCTGCTGTCCGCGAGGCCGATCTGCCGGACGACGTCGCCCTGTTCGCCGGTCATCAACCGCCAGAGGATCTCGCGCTTGAACAGGGGGGCCAGTGCCCGGCGATCCTGTGGCCGGTCGAGCAGCCGCAACAGCCGCACGATGGCGTCGAGCAGTTCGTCCGGGGCGTCACTGACCGCGATTCCGGGCCGCGCGGTGCCGGGGGAACGCGGCAGATCGCCCGGCCCGGCCTGGAGCAGCAGCTCCGCGATCGTGGCAGGGTCCAGGGTCATTCCGAAGCCGAGTACGGGGTGGCCCGGGGCGACGTTGATGACGTCCCCCGTCACCGGGAGGTCGACCGAGGCGACGAGGTACTGACCGGGGTGGTACTCGTAGACCTGGTCGCCGAGGGCGAGTCGCTTGCCGCCCCGGGCAATGACCGCCAGCACCTTGCCGGACATCGAGGAGACCGGGGAGGCGGTGTGCTCGATCCGGCAGACCCGTACGCCCTCGATTGCGGTGGCCAGGTCGCGGCGCACGTGTCGTTCCAACAGGTCGCGAAGCTCGTCCAGGGGCATGCCCCGAGTGCAACACGAGACCCGCGGTGACCGCTGGTCAGCGGCAGGATCGTGCAAGGACTCGCCAGTTTCATGAGAGCGTCCACTGGTACCACGGTGTGGGTCGGGGTGTGTCGGGCTGGCCGGCGAGTGGTTCGTGCAGGCCGCGTAGGTGCAGGGCCTGGATGATGCGTCCGACGAGGCCGTCGGCGCGGGGTGTGGTGTCTGGTTGGCGCGCTGGTCGAGGACGGTGTCAACCCAGGTTGTCATTCTGCGGGTGCCGGCTCGGTGGCCCGTGGCGCGAAGAAGCGGACGAGGTCGTCGGCTGCGGTGGGGGAGAGCATCATGGCCTGGACTCGTGCGGACATCTCGGCGATCGGGTGGGTTCTGGCGAACATCGCCTCCTCGTACGCCTGGATCGCCGGGTCGGGGTCGGCGGGGTTGGTGGCGAGGGCGGCGGCGAGTTCGGCGGCGTCGAGCATGGCCTGGTTGGCGCCCTCGCCGACCGGTGGCATGAGGTGCGCGGCGTCACCGATGAGGGTGATGCCCGGACGGTGGGCCCAGCGTGTGCCGGTGGGCATCGCCTCGATCCTGCGTGGGGTCGGTGGGCTGTCGGCGGCTTCGATGAGCGCGGTGAGGCTGGGGTTCCAGCCATCGAACATGTCCAGCAGGGCGCGCTTGCTGCGGTAGGTGTCCAGGTCGCGATCGTCCGCGCGCAGGGAGATCCCGACCCGGATGCTGCCGTCGCCGAGGCGTTGCGCGGCCAGGATCTGGTTGACGCCGACGCACCAGAGGTTTCCGGGGCCGACCAGCTCGGCGACGTCCGGGTGGCGCCGGTCGGCGTCGCTGATGTTCAGCTCGATCAGGGTGGCCACGTAGGAGAGTGTCGTGTCGGTCAGCAGCGACCGGACGACCGAGCGTGCGCCGTCCGCGCCGATGAGGACGTCGCAGTCGGCGCGGTGGCCGCCATCGAACGTCAGCCCGAACCCTCCGTCGGGTCGTGGCGTCGCGGCGACGAGCCGGTGCTGCCACGCGACCGTGTCGCCGGGGAGTGAATCAAGCAGGAGGTCACGCAGTGCGCTGCGGTCGATCTCGGGGCGTCCGGAGAATGAGCCGGGTTGGGGCGTGTGGTGCACGAGGGTGCGGCCGGCCGGGTCGAGGATGCGGTGTTCCTCGCCCTGTGGTCGTGCCTCGGATCGGAATCGGTCGGTGAGGCCCGCGTCGGCCAGGGCCTGTTGCCCGGACTCCGGGTGCAGGTCGAGCATTCCGCCCTGTGCTCGCGCGGATCGGCTTGCCTCGCGTTCGTACACCACCGTGTCGATGTCGTGCCGGTGCAGGATTCGGGCCAGGGTCAGGCCGCCGAGGCCGCCGCCGGCGATCGCGATTCGCATCGTCATGCCCCTTACCGTACGCTGTATCTTATGGAGACGCCGTACGGTAGCGTACCGCTGCCCGTCTGGGAACGGCCCGAGCCGCAGCCGCGGGCGGCGCCGGTGCCGCTGAGCCGCGCGAAGATCGCCGCCACGGCGATCCGGATCGCCGACGCGCACGGCCTCGACGGACTGTCGGTACGCAAGATCGCCAAAGAGCTCGGTGTCGGTCCGATGCGGCTCTACGACTACGTGATCAACAGATCGGAACTGCTCGATCTGATGGTCGACGCCGTCTATGCCCAGATCGCCGAGGCCGGCCAGCAATCCGGGTGGCGCGACACAGTGCTGGCCATCGTTCACCGGACCCGCGACGCCGCTCTCGACCACGAGTGGTTCGTCGACCTGCTCGGCGCAAGGCCACACCTGGGACCGCACGCGCTCGCCGTGGGCGAGTCGACCGCGGCGGCGCTCAGCCAGGCCCCTGGCGTTCGCGGTGTCGACGATCTCCAGCGGGCCCTGGGCGCCCTCAACGCGTTCATCGTCGGAGCGCTCCGCAGGGAGATCACCGAGCGACGCACCGCCCGTTCCACCGGCACCGACGTGTCCGTCTGGCAGGCCGCCCTCGGGCCCTACCTGACACGCATGCTCGAAACGGGCCGCTATCCCACCGTCGCCCGGCTCGTCATCGACGGCGCCCACCTCAACGCCGAGGAAACCTTCCAGGACAACCTGATCACCATCCTGGACGGCATCACCAGGGGACAGTGAGCCGCCCTCGCGTCTGGAATGATTGCCGGCGTGATCCGACCACGGCCGCGTTCGCTGCTCGGTGTGCTGGTCGCGGCGGCCGCGATCGGCGTCGCCGCGTCCGCCATCGTGCTCTCCACGACACCGGCGCCGCCCAGGTCGACGGCCGTCGCCGCGCCAGCCGGACCAGCCACGTCAGCCGGTCCCACCGCTGCCACGGAGCCGTCGGGTGAGGCCACTCCCGCTCCCACGCCGAGCGGGTCGGGTGGCGCCACTCCGACGCCGAGCGGGCCGGCAGCCACCGTTCCCGGGGCGACGCGGGTGGGGACCCGACCACCGGTGGTGGATCACGGACCGCGTACCGGTAACCGGGTGGCGTTGACCTTCGACGCGGACATGACCGACGGGATGCTGCAGAACCTGCGCACCGGCAAGGTCAGGTCCTACGCGAACCTGCGCGTCCTGGACCTGTTGGAGCGGGAGCGGATTCCGGCGACCTTCTTCCTGACCGGCAAGTGGGTCGAGCGGTATCCGCAGGTGACTCGGCGGCTCGCCGGCAACCCGCGCTTCGAGTTGGCCAACCACACGTACGGGCATGCGGCGTTCACCGGGGACTGTTACGACCTGCCCCGGGTGCGGGCGAGCGGGATGACCGACGACGTGGCGAAGACCTTCCGGGTGATCGAGCCGTACGGGGGCCGGCAGACCCGGTACTTCCGTTTTCCAGGGCTGTGTCACGACGCGGCGGCGCTGGCCGCGCTCGCGCCACTCGGCGTGACGGTGGTCGACGGGGACGTGGTGAGCGGCGATCCCTTCGCCACCGCGTGGGAGCCGCTGGTGCGGGCGGTGTTGGACAACGTCCGCCCCGGGTCTGTGGTGATCATGCATGTGACCGAGGCGAACGCCGCGATGACCGATGAGGCGTTGCCGCACATCCTGGCCGGGTTGCGCGAGCGGGGGCTGGTGCCGGCGCCGTTGTCTGAGGTGTTGGCCAGCGCCTGAGTGTCGGCCGAGGGGCCGGCATGAGGTCGGTGAGCGTTATACCGCAGAGTCATATCTATACCTGGGAGTCATAACGCTCCTGCGGGACCGACCGACCGACGCCCTGCCCTGGCGGTCGAGGTGCCGGTGAGGGACGCCGCAATGGGCGACACCCCCGGCAAGGGGATCCGCCGGGGGTGTCGTGGGTGGTGGGTCAGTCGTCGCGGTGGTCGGTCCACCACTGCTGCCCGCCCTCGGGCAGGGTGTCGATCGGGTCGTAGTAGGCGTAGCGCTTGTTGAGCGCCTCCAGGTCGGCCGACTCGATGGAGGTGCGGTAGTTCTTGGTCCAGTAGGAGATGCCGCGGTCACGGTCGTAGTCGGTGAGCATGTGCACCCACCGCTTGCCGACGAAGGGGACGTCGCAGACGATCCGCGGGGTGGCGTAGCCGGGCAGGTAGCCCATGATGTCGTGCTGGAGCTGCTGGGCGTGCCAGACCGGCACCCGCCAGTGTTCGGCGTTGGGGATCATGTCGCACATGTAGAAGTAGTACGGCAAAATGCCCGCCTCTCCCTGCAGGGCGAAGCAGAGGTCCAGCAGGTCGGGGGTGGTGGCGTTCACCCCGCGCATGAGCACGCCCTGGTTGCGCACGTCGCGGACGCCGACGTCGAGGGCGGTCTGGGCGGCCTTGGCGACCAGCGGGGTGAGCGACTGGGCGTGGTTGACGTGGGTGTGGATGGCGAGGTTCACGCCCCGGCGGGCGGCGGTGCGCGCGACGCGCTCGAGGCCCTCGACGACGTCGGGCTGCAGCCAGTGCTGGGGCAGGCCCATGAGGGCCTTGGTGGCGAGCCGGATGTCGCGGACCGTCTCCAGCTCCAGCAGGCGCATCAGGTACGACTCGAGGTTGCGCCACGGCACGTTGGCCACGTCACCACCGGAGACGACGACGTCGCGGACGCCGGGGTGCGCCTTGAGGTAGCTGATGTGGGCGTCGTAGCGCTCGACGGGCTTGAGGGTGAGTTTGAGCTTGTCGACGGCGGGGGTGGAGTTGCCGACGAGGTCCATCCGGGTGCAGTGCCCGCAGTACTGGGGGCAGGTGGACAGCAGCTCGGCGAGGACCTTGGTGGGGTAGCGATGGGTGAGCCCCTCGGCGACCCACATGTCGTGCTCGTGCAGCGAGTCGCGGCTGGCGTACGGGTGCGACGGCCAGTCGGTGCGTCGGTCGGAGGCGACCGGGATCATGTAGCGGCGGATGGGGTCGGCGAGCAGCGCCTCGGTGGTGAGGGGCGCGAACGGCACCATCGTGTTGATCATCTGGGGCGGCACCAGCATCGACATGGTGGCCAGGGCCTTCTGGTCGGCCTCGAGGTCGGCGTAGAAGCTCTCGTCGATGAGGTCGCCGAAGACGGTCCGCAGCTGCTTGATGTTCTTGACGCAGTTGACGCGCTGCCACTGGGCGGATTCCCACTGGTCTCGGGTGACGTGGCGCCAGCCGGGGAAGCGGGTCCAGTCGGGCTCGACCAGGGGCTGGCGGCGGTATTCGTACGGCTGCCCGGCGGTCGGTACGGCGACCGGGGCGTGACGGGGTTGAGCGATGGTCTCAACCGGTTGCGTCTGGGTCACGGCCCCTCCTCAGTGCTGCGGCTGATCAACGAAACCCGAAGGCTACTGGAAAATATCCGGTACAGAAACTAGTCTGCCGTAAGTTTTCCCGTTACGCGATCCCCCGACCGGGGCTTCGGGCGGATGGACAGGGGGAGGTCGGCGTGACGTCACCGGTGGGACTGCACCGCGTCGTGGAACCGGCGGGGGTGCTGCCGCAGGCGGCCTGGCGGTTGGACGCGTCCGCCGCGATCGCCCCGAACGAGGTGCGGATCCGGGTGCAGCGGCTGAACCTGGACGCGGCGAGCTTCCGGCAGTTGTCGGAGAAGCACGGCGGGAACGGCGACGCGGTCCGCGCCGAGGTCCTGGAGATCATTTCCACCCGGGGGAAGATGCAGAACCCGGTGACCGGGTCCGGCGGGATGCTGATCGGCACGGTCGAGGAGGCCGGCCGGCGCTCCCCGCTGGGCCTCAAGCCGGGCGAGCGGGTCGCCACCCTGGTGTCGCTGACCCTGACCCCGCTGGTGGTGACCGACGGGCTGGCCCGCTGGGACGGGCGCAGCGAGCAGGTGCCCTGCGACGGCTGGGCGATCCTGTTCGCCCGCTCCATCGCCGCGGTGCTGCCGGACGATGAGGACCCGCAGCTGTCCCTGGCGGTGCTGGACGTGTGCGGGGCGCCCGCGCTGACCGCGCGGGTGGTGTCGCGCTACGTCGAGGACCGGCACCGTGCGGGCGACCCGACGCCGGTGCGCGTCGCGGTGATCGGCGGCGCGGGCAAGAGCGGGTCGCTGTCGCTGGCCGCGGCGCGGCGGGCGGGCGCCGCGCGTACCGTCGGGGTGGTGCCGGTGGCGGCGGAGCGCGACGCGCTGACGGCCGCCGGCCTGGCCTCGGTGGTGGCGATGGCCGACGCCCGGGACCCGGTGGCGCTGTCCACGGCGGTGACCACCGCGCTGGGCAGCCCGGCGGACGTCACCGTGGTCTGCGTGGACGTGCCGGGCTGCGAGCACGGGGCGGTGCTGGCCACCGCCGACGGCGGCACGGTGATCTTCTTCTCGATGGCGACGAGCTTCTCCGCCGCGGCGCTGGGCGCCGAGGGGCTGGCCGCGGACGTGACGATGCTGGTGGGCAACGGGTACGTGCCGGGGCACGCGGAGCTGGCGTTGGGGCTGCTGCGCGCCGAGCCGGGGGTGCGTCGGCTGTTCGCGGCGCGGGTCGCGGCAGACTGAGGTCATGACGAACCCCTCGACCCTGTACCGCGGCGGCGTGCTGCACTGTCCCGCCGACCCGAGCGCGACGGCGCTGCTGGTCTCCGGTGGGCGGATCGCCTGGCTGGGGACCGACCGTGACGCGCCGCCCGCCGACCGGGTGGTGGACCTCGACGGCGCGTTGGTGACGCCGGCGTTCGTCGACGCGCACGTGCACGCCACGGACACCGGGTTGACGTTGTCCGGGCTGGAGTTGTCCGGGGTGCGCTCGGCGGCTGAACTGCTGGACGCGGTGGCCGCGTTCGCGGCCGGCCAGCCGGCGGACGCGGTGGTGCTGGGGCACGGCTGGGACGAGTCGGGCTGGCCGGACCCGACGCTGCCGGACGCGGCGGCGCTGCACCGGGCGGCGGGCGGCCGGCGGGTGTACCTGTCGCAGGCGTCCATCCACTCGGCGTTGGTGTCGACGGCGCTGCTGGCGGCGTGCCCGCAGGCGGCGGCCGAGGCCGGGTACGACGCGTCGGGGTGGTTGCGTCGTGACGCGCATCACGTGGTGCGGGCGGCCGCGCAGGGATCGGTCAGTCGGGCGCAGCGGGTCGCCGCGCAGCGGGTGGCGCTCGCGCACGCGGCGTCGCTGGGCATCGCCGCGGTGCACGAGTGCGGCGGACCGGACATCTCCGACGAGGAGGACTTCACCGGCCTGCTGGGCATCTCCGGCGCGGGGTTGCCGGAGGTGTACGGGTACTGGGGTGAGCTGGGTGGCGCGGCGCGGGCCCGGGAGCTCGGCGCGGTGGGCGCCGGCGGGGACCTGTTCGCCGACGGGGCGTTGGGTTCGCGTACGGCGCACGTGTCGCAGCCGTACGGCGACGGCGACGGCTGCGGGCACGGGTACCTGTCGGCCGAGCAGGTGCGCGACCACCTGCTGGACTGCGCGGCGCACGGCATGCAGGGCGGGTTCCACGCGATCGGTGACGCGGCGATCGGCACGGTGCTGGAGGGCTTCGCGGCGGCGGCGCGGACGCTGGGCGTGGAGCGGCTGCGCGCCGCCCGGCACCGCATCGAGCACGCGGAGATCATGAACAAGCGGATGATCGCCGGTTTCGTGGAGTACGGGGTCGTGGCGAGCATGCAGCCGGCGTTCGACCGGCTGTGGGGTGGCGCGGGCCGGATGTACGAGTCGCGGCTGGGTCTGGACCGGTCGTTGGAGTCCAACCCGATGGGCGCGATGCACGGGGTGGGGGTGGCGCTGGCGTTCGGGTCGGATTCGCCGGTGACGCCGCTGGACCCGTGGGGGTCGGTGCGGGCGGCGGCGGCGCACCACAACCCGGCGCAGCGGATGAGCGTGCGGGCGGCGTTCGCCGCGCACACCCGCGGCGGGTGGCGGGCGGTGCACCTGGACGTCGAGGGGGTCCTCGCGCTGGGCGCGCCGGCGACGTTCGCGGTGTGGTCGACGCCGGCCGGCGCGCAGCGGGGCCTGCCGGTGCTGCTGGCCGAGGACCCGGAGCTGCGGGGTCCGGACGACCCGACGCCGCTGCCGGTGTGCCGAAGCCTGGTGCTGCGCGGTGAGGTCATCTATCAGGAAGGGTCGTCGTGACCGGGAAGCTTGATCTAGATCCGGCGTTGGTGGCCAGGGCGCGGGAGTTGGCGCGCCGGGCCGGGCAGCCGGTGGTGGACCTGGCGCGCAGCCACACCACCGTGTCCGTGGAGCGGGCGGTGCTGCGCCTGGCCGGGGTGACCGGCGCCGACCCGGACGGCATTCCGTGGGTGAACCGGCTCGTCGACGCCGTCGTCGCGGACGTGGGGCTGGGCCACGGCGTGGCCGTGCCGGTGTTCGACGCCCTCGCGCGTGAGGGCGTCACGGACGTGACGCTGCTGGCGCAGAAGGCCGCCGCCGGTTCGGTGCGCTTCACCGTGCCCACCGGGCGGGCCGCCACGGCCGCCCGGTCGGCGGCGCGCAGGGCCGTCGGCGCGGGCATCCGCCGTATCGACCGGCGGCGCGCCGAACGCGACCGTCTCGTCAAGCGGCACGGGGACCCGGCGCAGCGGCCGTGGATCTACCTGATCGTGGCGACCGGGGACATCTACGAGGACATCCCGCAGGCGCAGGCCGCGGCCCGCGCGGGCGCGGACGTCATCGCGGTGATCCGCTCCACCGGGCAGTCGCTGCTGGACTACGTGCCCGAGGGCGCGACCCGGGAGGGTTTCGCCGGCACGTACGCCACGCAGGAGAACTTCCGGCTGATGCGCGCGGCGCTGGACGAGTCGTCGAAGGAGTTGGGCCGCTACGTGCGGCTGACCAACTACGCGTCCGGGCTGTGCATGCCGGAGATGGCGACCCTCGCCGGGTTGGAACGCCTCGACATGATGCTGAACGACTCGATGTACGGAATCCTGTTCCGCGACATCAACCCGATCCGCACCTTCGTCGACCAGCGGTTCTCCCGGCAGGTCCACGCCCGCGCCGGCATCATCATCAACACCGGTGAGGACAACTACCTGACCACCGCCGACGCCGTCGACGAGGCGCACACGGTGACCGTGTCGCAGCTGCTCAACGAGTTCTTCGCCCACGAGGCGGGGCTGGCGGACTGGCAGCTGGGCCTGGGCCACGCGTTCGAGATCAACCCGGAGGTGCCGGAGTCGTTCCGGTTGGAGCTGGCGCACGCGCTGCTGGCCCGCGAGCTGTTCCCGGACGCCCCGCTCAAGTGGATGCCGCCGACCAAGCACATGACCGGCGACGTGTTCCGGGGCAACCTGCTCGACGGGTTCTTCAACCTGGCGGGCGCGCTGACCGGTCAGGGCATCCTGCTGGTGGGGATGATGACCGAGGCCGTGGTGACGCCGTGGCTGTCCGACCGGGACATCGCCCTGCAGAACGTGCGGTACGTGCTGGGCGCGGCCGGTGGACTGCACGAGGACTTCGTGCCCGCGCCGGGCGGGTTCATCCGGCGGCGCGCCAACCAGGTCCTCGGTGAGGCGCTGGACCTGCTGGAGCGCATCGGGGAGCAGACGCTGCTGACCGCGATCGCCGAGGGCACGTTCGGGATCATGAAGCGGCCCGCGGACCGCGGCAAGGGCCTCGCCGGGGTCGCCGCGCACGAGGCCGACTACTGCAACCCGGCCACCGACATCCTGGAGGCGGCGGCGTGAGCAAGCAGATCGTGCGGCCGTACGGGGACACCACCGGCGACGGGATGGTGCAGGTGTCGTTCACCCTGCCGGTGTCACATGACAAGCGGGCCGAGGGCGCGGCGGTGCAGCTGGCCAACCGGATGGGCATCGACCCGGCGATGGTGGTGCACGCCAAGCCGATGGGCGACGGGTTCACCTTCTTCGTCGTCTACGGGCGGGTGAACCACCTGGTCGACCTGGACGCGGTGCAGGTGGTGGAGCGGGACTTCGCGCTGCTGTCGGCCAAGGAGGTCAACACGGTGGTCAAGCAGCGGCTGCGGCGCAAGCTGTCCGTGGTCGGCGCGTGCATCGGCACCGACGCGCACACCGTGGGCATCGACGCGATCCTCAACGTCAAGGGCATCGCGGGGGAGAAGGGCCTGGAGTACTACCGGGAGCTCAAGGTCACCAACCTGGGCGCGCAGGTCAGCGTGCCCGAGCTGGTGGAGGCCGCCCGGGCGGAGAAGGCCGACGCGGTGCTCGTGTCGCAGGTCGTCACCCAACGCGACGCGCACCTGCACAACACCCGGGAGATGTCCGCGGCGTTCCGTGAGGCGATGCCCGCCGGGCGGCGGCCGCTGCTGATCGTCGGCGGCCCCCGGTTCGACGAGACGATGACCGACGAGTTGGGCGTGGACCGGATCTTCGGTCGGGGCACCACGCCCGGCGAGGTGGCCAGCTACCTCGTGCACGCCCTGATCACCCAGCGGAAGGCGACGGCATGACGGACTCCAGGCTCGGGTTGACGGTGACGCACCGGCGGTACGTGCCGTACTCGCACGCCCACTACGCCGGCAACCTCGTCGACGGGGCGTACGCCCTCGGACTGTTCGGCGACGTCGCCACGGAGGTGTGCATCCGCACCGACGGCGACGAGGGCCTGTTCGCCGGGTACTCCGATGTGCGGTTCCTCGCGCCGATTCGCGCCGGTGACGTCGTCGAGGTGAGGGCGCAGGTGTCCAGGGTGGGCAGCCGCAGCCGCACCCTGGAGCTGAGCTGCGCGGTGGTGTGCCGGGGCCGACCGGACCGCTCCGAGTCCGCCGCCGAGGTCCTCGACCCGCCGATCGTGGCGGTCACCGCGACCGGCACCGTGGTCGTTCCCGCCGCGCCGTGACCCTGGCGGTCTGCGCGGACGTCGGCTCCACGTACACCAAGGCGGCCGTGGTGGACCTGGCCGCCGGCGTGCTGGTGGGCGCTGCCGCGGCGCCCACCACGGTGGGCAGCGACGTGCTGCACGGCCTGGACGCCGCGGTCGCGGCGGCCACCGCCGGGCTCGGCGCGCGAAACGTCCCGTGGTACGTGTGCTCGTCGGCGGGCGGTGGGCTGCGGCTGGCCGTGATCGGCTACGAGCCGCTGGTCACCGCGCAGGCGGGCCGGCGGGTCGGGTTGTCCGCCGGCGCGCACGTGGTGCACGTGGCGGCCGGGCGGCTCGGCGCGGCGGACCTGGCGGCGCTGCGGGCCGCCCGCCCGGACGTGGTGCTGCTGGTCGGCGGCACCGACGGCGGTGACACCGACACGATCACCCACAACGCCACCCGGCTGGCCCGGGCCCGCTGGCGGGTGCCGGTGGTGCTCGCCGGCAACGGCGACGTACGCGCGGAGCTGACCGGGCTGCTGGAGTCCGCCGGGGTGCCGGTGACGGCGGCGCAGAACGTGCTGCCCCGCATCGGGGTGCTCGCCCCCGCGTCGGCGCGGGCGGCGATCCGCGCGGTGTTCCTGCGCCACGTCATCGGCGGCAAGCGGCTGTCGCGGGGCACCCGGTTCGCCCGGCTGGTGCGCGCGGCCACCCCCGACGCGGTCCTCACCGGCGTGGAGGTGCTCGCCGACACCATCGGCGGGGACCTCGCCGTGGTCGACGTGGGCGGGGCCACCACCGACGTGTACTCGGTGCTCACCCCCGATGAACGGGCCACCGGGCCGGGCCGGGAGGTCGCCGGCAGCCTGTGGCGGGCCCGCACCGTGGAGGGGGACCTGGGCATGCGGTGGAGCGCCCCCGGTGTCGTCCGCGCCGCCGCCGGCGAGCGGCTCCTGGCCCCGGGTGAACAGGACGACCTGGCGGCGGCCGCGGCGCTGCGCGCCGCCGACCCGGCGTTCCTGGCCGCCGACGACGCCGAGCGGGCCGTGGACGCCCGGATCGCCACCCTCGCGGCGACGGTGGCGCTGCGCCGGCACGCCCGCGGCGCCTCCACCGGCGAACGCGCCGGCCGGGACCTGCGCGACGTTCGGCTGATGGTGGGCTCCGGCGGGGTGCTGCGGCACGCGCCGGCGCACACGGCGGGGCAGGTGCTGGCGGCGGTGCTCGGCGACCACGCCGGGGGATGGGCGCTGCCGCGCGCCGCCCGGCCGGTGGTGGACACCGACTACGTGCTGGCCGCCGGTGGGCTCCTCGCCGAGGAGCACCGGGCGGCCTCGGGGGCGCTGCTGCGCCACCATCTGACCACGCATTGAGACACGCCGACCCGACACGCCGTGGTGCAGCACACGACAGGCCGGGGGTGGGTTGACAGGGGGCGGGGTGCAACACGTACCGTCTTTGAGTCCTACCACGGGAAGCGGCTGTTGTTCGCTTCGTCCCTTCGTCCGCTGGCCGAGCGACAGTTTCAGCGTCATCGTCGCGGCGGCCAGGTCCAGCGGGCGGGGGTCGGCGGGGCGGCGCGAACCGGTCGCGGTTACCGGTGTACGGGCAGGGTGAGGTGCACGGCCAGTAGACAACGGCCCGGCGGGGGCAGCCAGTCCGCGTCCGGTCGGTCCGAAGGTCGGCGTGCCTCGTCCTCGCCGCACCGGCCGGGGAGGGCCTGGGAGCATCGGGGCGCGGCGCGAGCCGCGCCCCGATTTCATGTCCGCCGGGTGGTTCGTCCCCGGCGGCCCGATGCGGCCGACACACCCGCCGGCCAGGTAGCCTTCGCCCCGTGATCGAGGAACCGCGGTGACGACCCTGGACCGGGACGAGACGCGCGCCCCGGCGGCGCCGCCCCCGCCGGTCGTCGTCGGCCGCCCGCTGCCGCTGAAGGCCGCCGCGCCGATGGCCGTGGCCGCCGGGCTGGCCCTGCTGGTCGCGTTCCCGCCGTACGGGCTGTGGCCGCTCGCGCCCGTCGGGGTGGCGTTGCTGGCCGCCGCGGCGCACCGGCGCCGGTTGCGCGCCGGCGCCGGCCTGGGCTTCCTCACCGGGGTGGCGCTGTTCGCGCCGCTGCTGGCCTGGACGAACCTGCACACCGGCTACCTGCCGTGGGTGCTGCTGTCGCTGTTGCAGGCCGGCTACCTGGCGCTGCTCGGCGCCGCCACCGCCTGGGTGTCGCCGCTGGCCGACCGCAGCCGGTGGGCGTGGCCGGCGCTGACCGGGCTGCTCTGGGTGGGGCAGGAGGCGCTGCGCGACCGCACCCCGTTCGGGGGGTTCCCGTGGGGGCGCCTCGCGTTCAGCCAGGACTCCTCGCCGCTGCTGCGCCTGGCCGCGCTGGGCGGCGCGCCACTGGTCACCTTCGCGGTGGCCCTCATCGGTGGGCTGCTCGTCACCGCCGCGTGGCGGGGCTTCACCGCGCTCCGGGAGACAGCCCCGGGCGGCACGCCCGCGCGGCGCTGGCAGCCGGTGGCCGTACCGGCCGCCGCCGCCGTGGCGCTGGGCGCGGCGGGTCTGCTGGTGCCGGTCGCGTCCGCCGGATCGGGTGCCCCGGTGACCGTGGCGATCGTTCAGGGCAACGTGCCACGCCTGGGGTTGGACTTCAACGCCCAGCGGCAGGCGGTGCTGAACAACCACGTCGACGCCACCCTGGAGCTGGCCGCGCGGGTCGCCGCCGGCACGCAGCGCCAACCCGACCTGGTGGTGTGGCCGGAGAACTCCAGCGACATCGACCCGCTGCGCAACCCCACCGCCGGGGCCCGCATCGCCCAGGCCGCCGACACGATCCGCGCGCCCATCCTGGTCGGCGCGGTGCTGCTCGGCCCCGGCCCCGGCGAGGTCCGCAACGCGGGCATCCTGTGGCGGCCCGACACCGGCGCGGACCTGAGCCAGCTCTACACCAAGCGGCACCCCGTGCCGTTCGCCGAGTACGTGCCGCTGCGCGACGTCGCCCGGATGGTCAGCAAGCAGGTCGACCTGATCCGCAACGACTTCGTTCCCGGCAGCACCCCGGGCGTGGTACGCGCCGGCCCGGCGGTGCTCGGCGACGTGATCTGCTTCGAGGTCGCCTACGACGAGGTGGTCCGCGACACCGTCACCGGCGGCGCGCAACTGCTGGTGGTGCAGACCAACAACGCCACCTTCGACGTGGCCGAGGCCCGCCAGCAGCTGGCCATGGTGCGCCTGCGGGCGGTGGAGCACGGCCGTCCGGCGTTGATGGCCTCCACGGTCGGGGTGTCCGGGTTCGTCTCCCCCGATGGGCGGGTAAGCAACGCCACCGGGTTCAACACCCGGGAGGTCGTGGTGCGGGAGATGCGGCTCGACGACGGGCGCACCCTCGCCACCCGGCTCGGCTGGTGGCCGGAGTTGGCGCTCGCCGGGCTGGCCGCGGCCGCCCTGCTCGGCGCGGCGGTGCTGCGCCGACGGCAACGGGTCCTGGCCGGATAGCAACAGCCGGTACGCCGGCGGGAGCGGAGGCACCGTGATCCAGGCGACCGACACCATCCGACGTCCCGACGAGGTACCCGGCGTGGGCCGGGTGCTGGTGGTGATCCCCACCTACAACGAGGCCGACAACATCGCCGCGATCGTGGCCCGGGTCCGCCGGGCCGCCCCGGCGGTGCAGATCCTGATCGCCGACGACAACAGCCCCGACGGCACCGGCGCCATCGCCGACGCCCTCGCCGACTCCGACGCGCACGTGCAGGTCCTGCACCGCGAGGGCAAGCAGGGCCTCGGGGCGGCGTACCTGGCCGGGTTCGACTGGGCGCGCGAGCGCGGCTACCAGGCGGTGGTCGAGATGGACGCCGACGGCTCGCACGCCCCGGAGGACCTGCCGGCGCTGCTGCGGGCCGCCCTCGACGCGGACGTGGTGATCGGGTCGCGGTGGACCAACGGCGCGCGGGTGGTGAACTGGCCGCTGCGGCGGCTGCTGCTGTCGCGCTTCGGCAACCTGTACGCGCGCCTCGCGCTGGGCATGCCGGTCTCCGACGCGACCGGCGGCTACCGGGTGTACCGGGTCAGCGCGCTGGACGCCATCGACCTGGAGTCGGTGTGCTCACAGGGCTACTCGTTCCAGGTGGAGCTGTCCCGGCTCGCGCACCAGGCCGGGGTGCGGATCGTGGAGGTGCCGATCACCTTCGCCGAACGGGAGCGCGGGGACAGCAAGATGAGCCCGCGGATCGTTGCCGAGGCGCTGTGGCGGATCACCACGTGGGGGGTGCAGGACCGCCGGCAGGCGGTGCGTCGGGGCCTGCACGGCACCCCCACCGGTCAGGTGCGGTGGCCGTGAGCGCGGCCGTGTCATGCTGGATGGGCGGGACACGTTTCCGGTGTCGCGGGATGGCGATGAGGTGAGATGCGCCGAGGACTGAGGTTCGTACCGTTGGCCCTGTTGCTGGCGGTGGTGGTGGAGCTTGCGGTGTTCGTCCTGGTGGGGCGGGCGCTCGGGTTCGGTGCGGCGGTGCTGCTGGTGTTCGCGGCCTCGCTGCTCGGGCTGGCGCTGCTGCGCCGCGAGGGGATGCGCGCCTGGCGTGGCTTCCGCTCCGCCGCCTCGTCCGGGCAGCCGCCGGGGCGGCAGGTGACCGACGGGCTCGTCGGGTTGGGCGGTGCGCTGCTGCTGGCGGTGCCCGGTCTGGTCAGCGGGCTGGTGGGGTTGCTGCTGCTCGTGCCGCCGGTGCGGCGACTGGCCCGATCCGGGGTGCAACGCACCGCCGAGCGGCGGGTGTCGTCGATGGTCGCCGGTGACCTGTTCGGGCCGCGTACGGTGCGCGTGCGCCAGGGTGCGCCGCAACCGACACCGCGTCCGCAGACGGAGCAGCCGGTGGTGGTCGACGGCGGCCGGGCCATCGAGGGCGAGATCATCGAGCCTGGCCGCAACTGACCGCGCACGACAACACGACGGCGCCCTCGGGATTTTCCCGGGGGCGCCGTGTCGTGCGGGTTGCGGCTCAGGCGCGGCCGCGGCGGGTCCGAACCTCCTGGAGCCGTTCGGCGAGGATGTCCTCGAGCTCGGCGATCGAGCGCCGCTCCAGCAGCATGTCCCAGTGGGTACGCGGCGGCTTGGCCTTCTTCTGCTCCGGCTCGGTGCCGTCGACGAGTCGAGCGACGCTGCCGTCGAACTTGCACTCCCAGGTCGTCGGGACCTCGGCGTCGACGGCGAACGGCACCTCGAACTGGTGGCCCTTGGCGCAGAGGTACTCGCGGGTCTGGCGCGGCGCGAGCTCCGTGTTGCGGTCGGATTCATAGCTGACCGCGCCCAGGCGGCTTCCGCGCAGCATACGCTCGCCCATGATCGACTTCCCCTCGTTCGTGGTGCTGGTCTTCTGGGTGTAACGGTGGGTTCCCGTCGAGCCATTCCCGCCCGAGGGCGTGAGGCGTCCACGGGTGGGCCGGGACCAAGGGTAGCCGGCCGGGACGGTCACCCGGCCAGGTGATCCCCGGCCGGGTCGGAACGGTGGAGTGTTTCGGCCGCCACCGGGGATGTTAACCGCCCGAGTGCTGCGGAGGTTGCGATGGCCCATGACGTCCCGGTCGAGCGTCGCGCCCCCACCGGGCGGACGTTCTTCGGTCATCCCCGGGCACTGGCCACCCTCTTCCTCACCGAGATGTGGGAGCGGTTCAGCTTCTACGGCATGCGGGCGATCCTCGTGCTGTACCTCACGGCCGAGGCCGCCGACGACGGGCTGGGCCTGAGCGAGTCCGGCGCCAACGCCGTCTACGGCACGTACAACGCGATGGTGTACCTGATGGCGCTGCCCGGCGGCTGGGTGGCGGACCGCCTGATCGGTGCCCGGCGCAGCGTGCTGTGGGGCGGGGTGGTGATCGCCGCCGGGCACTACGTGATGGCGGTGCCCACGCGGTGGAGCGTCTTCGCCGGGATGACCCTCATCGTCCTGGGCACCGGCCTGCTGAAACCCAACATCTCCACCATGGTCGGCGCCCTGTACGACCGGGATTCGCCGCGCCGCGACGCCGGCTTCTCGATCTTCTACATGGGCATCAACCTGGGCGCGTTCATCGCCCCACTGATCACCGGCCTGCTCGGCGAGAAGATCAACTGGCATCTGGGGTTCGCCGTCGCCGCGATCGGGATGACCTTCGGCGTGATCCAGTACGTGCTGGGCCGGCGCAACCTGGGCGACGCCGGGGACCGCCCCGCCGACCCGCTGCTGGGCGCCGACCGCCGCCGGGCGCTCACCCGCGCCGGCGTGCTGGTCGCGGTGCTCCTCGTGCTCGTCGCAGTACTCGCGCTGGCCGGGCTGTTCACCGTCAACACGGTCGTGAACGCGCTCACCGCCGTCACCGTGCTGGTCACCATCGGCTACTTCACCCGGATCATGACCGACCGGGAACTGAGCGCGACCGAACGCAGCCGGATGAAGGCGTACCTGTGGCTGTTCGTGTTCGCCGCCGCGTTCTGGCTGATCTACGACCAGGCCGGGTCGGTGCTGAACCTCTTCGCGGCCGAGCGCACCGACCGGGACGTGGCCGGCTTCACGTTCCCGGCGTCCTGGCTCCAGTCGGTCAACCCCATCCTGGTCATCATCGGCGCACCGCTGTTCGCGCTGCTCTGGCTGCGGGTGGGCAACCGGGTGTCCACGCCGGTGAAGTTCGCCGTCGGCCTGGTGCTCAACGGCCTGTCGTTCGTGCTGATGGCCGCCGCCGCGCAGGCCGCCGTCGGCGGTGACCTGGTGTCTCCGTGGTGGCTGGTGGCGGTCTTCGCCGTCCAGGTCGCCGGTGAGCTGTCGCTGAGCCCGGTCGGCCTGTCCGCCACCACCAAGCTGGCGCCGGTGAAGTACGCCAGTCAGATGCTGGGGCTGTGGTTCCTCGCCACGGCCGTCGGCGACGCGATCGGTGGGCAGGTGGCGCGGCTCGCCGACACCTGGTCCGAGTCGACCTACTTCCTCACCTTCGGTCTGGCGTCGGTGGCGTTCGGCCTGGCCGCGGTGATGTTCGCCCGGCAGATCCGCGCCCTGATGGCCGGCATCCACTGACCGCCGCGTCAGCGGGTGCCGTCGTCGGGCGTGGCGGCGCCGAGCCGCGCCAACGCCAGGGCCAGGTCGCTGACCTGGTCGCCGAGCTGCGCCACCCGCCGCTGGGCCAGGTCACGGTCGGTCTCGGCGGCCTCCAGCCGTACCGTCAGGGCGGTGAGCCGGCCCTCGGCGGTGGCCGCGGCCTGCCGGGTGGCGGCCAGTTCGGCGGCGAGCGTGTCGCGCTGGGCGGCGGTGGCGGTCAGCTCCGCGCGTAGCCGCGCGGCCAGCTCGGCGGCCTCCTGCCGGGCGTTGTCGGCCTCGCGCGCGTCGGCCTGCGCGCGGTCGCGGGCCCGGTCGGCCTGCTCCCGGGCGCGGGCCGCGTCGGCGGCCTCCGTGCGGGTGCGGGCGGCGTCCGCGCGGGCCTGGTCGATCTGGCGCCGTACGTCCTGCACCTCGGCCTGCCACCGCCCGGCCCGCTCGGTCGCCTCGGCGGCGGCCCGGGTGGCCCGTTCGGCGTCCGCGCGCAGCGCGTCGCGCTCGACGGTCAGGTCGGCCACCCGCTGCCGCTCGGTGTCGCGGTCAGCGCGCAGGTCGCGCAGCTCGTGGCGGGCCTGATCACGGTCTCGCTCGGCCTGGGCCCGCAGGGCCTCGGCGGCGCTGGCGTCGTGCCGGGCCTCGTCGCGGGCGGCCTCGGCGCGCTGGGCGCGCTCGTCGGCCGCGGTGGCCTGCTGAGCGGCCCGCTCGGCGCGCTGGCGGGCTTCCTCGGCGGCGGCCACCGCCTCGCGGGCCTGCTCGCGGGAGCGCGCCGCGTCGGCCGCCGCGTCCTCGGCGTCACCGCGGGCCTCGTCGCGTTCGGTCTGCGCGGCCGCGATCTCGGTGGCGGCCTCGGCGCGGGCCTGGGCGAGCTGCCGCTGCACACCCACCGGGGACAGCTCGGCGTGCAGCGCCTCGGTCAACGTCTCGACGACCTGGTCGAGGCGGTCCACCGCCTCCCACGTGCGGGCCACCTGACCCGGCAGGCCGGGGGCGTTGCGGTGGCGCATCCGGCTGTTGCGGGAGGCGCGCTGGCAGGCGCCGTCGTTGTCCCGGCAGTAGCGGAACGGCCGGCCCGCGCCGACACGTTGCGGCACCGGCCGTCCACAGTGGGCACACGGACGGGTCTCGGCGGGGGCGGGCTGGGCGTCCATCGAGCGCGAAGTCTAGTGCCGGACGCCGGGCCGCGTCGCCGCGCCGTCAGCTGGCCGCGCGGGCGGTCGCGTCCAGGGTGTAGCGGCGTTGCAGCAGCAGCGCCGCGAGCATCGCCACCGCGGGCAGTAGCCCGAAGCCCCAGCGGACCGCCGCGAGCGCCGCGTCCGGCTGGACCGGCGTGTCACCGGCCGTCGAGGCCACGAACCCGCCGACGGTCAGGCACAGGGCGTACGCGTACGGGCCCAGGGCCGCGCCGGTGGCCTCGGTGGCCGTCCACACCCCGGTGTAGGTGCCCGCGCCGGTCGTGCCGGAAGCGCGGATCACGTCGGGCAGCATCGAGAACGGCAGCAGCTGCATGCCGGCGAACGCCACCCCGAGCACCGCCACCGCCCCGATCAGCACCGGCAGGCCGGCCGGTCGGCCCACCGCCAGCACCAGCGAGCCGACCGCGAACGCGCCCTGCGCGCCGAGCAGCGCCCGCTGCTTGCCGACGCGCCGGGCCGCCACCAGCCAGGCCGGAGTGACCAGCAGCGCCGGCGCGACAAACGCCGCCACCAGCACCGTGGTCAGGCCGGGTGCGCGCAGCTCGTACTCGGCGTAGTAGGGCACCCCGGCCAGCACCAGATGGGTGGTGGTGGACATGGCCAGGTAGGCGGCGACCAGCCAGCGGAACTGCGCATCGCGCAGCGCGGTGCGCAGCGCCCGCCACCCGCCGTGCCCGGCGGGACCGGTGGCCGCCGCCGAGCCGCGCAGCCGGGCGATGCCGGCGACGCCCACCAGCATGGCGGCCAGCATCCCCACGGCCAGGACCACGCCCATCCGCTGGTAGCCGGCGCGGGTCGCGTCGTCGCCGCCGGTGAGCAGCGGGGCCAGCAGCCCGGAGACGAGGATGCCCAAGGTCAGCACGACCATCCGGAACGCCATCAGCCGGGTGCGTTCGTGATACCCGATCCGCAGATCGGCCGGGGTGGCCAGGTAGGGGACCTGGTAGGTGGCGAAGAGCAGGTTGCCGGCGACGAAGAACACCGCCACCCACGCGGCGGCCGGTGCGCCCGTCAGCCCGCCCGGCACCGCGAAAAGCGCGGCGAACGCGAGCGGCAGGGCGCAGCCGAGCAGCAGCAGCCGTCGCCGGTCGCCCCTGCGGGTCTGCTCGACGTCGGCGCGGTGCCCGACCCACGGGTGCAGCAGCACGTCGGCGACCTTCGGCAGCAGCAGCGCGAGGCCGGCCAGCCACGGCGCGACGGCCAGCACGTCGGTGAGGAAGTAGAGCAGCAGCAGGCCGGGCACGGTCACCCAGACACCCATGCCGAGCGAGCCGGCGGCGAAGCCGGCCAGCGGGCCTCGGGGCAGCATCGCTTCCGTGGCGGCAGCGGGCCGCCGGTCGAGCCCGGTCATCGCCGCATCCTCTCCGCAATCCAACGGTTGCTGAATTCTAGGGGCAGAATGGCGGCCATGACCATGCCCCGACGCCGTCCGGGTCGGCCCCGCCGCGACGAGAGCCGGCCGACCCGCGAGGTGGTGCTCACCGCGGCCACCGCGCTGTTCGCCGAGCGCGGCTTCGACGCCGTCGGGCTGCGGGAGGTCGCCGCCGCCGCCGGCGTCGACGTCGCCACGGTCGCCCACCACACGGGTACGAAGACCGCGCTCTACGACGCCTGCTTCGCCCGGGTCTTCGCCGCCGAGCGGGACGTGCTGACCGAGGCCGCCGCGCAGGCCCGCTCGGCTCTCGACGCGGGGCCGGACGCGGCGCGACGCGCCCTGCACGACCTGGTCGACGTGTTCGTCGACTTCCTGGAGGACCGCCCGGAGACCACCGCGCTGTGGCTGCGTCGCTGGCTGGAACCGCAGCGGCACGCCGAGCTCGACCAGCGCTACGCCGAGCCGCTGTACCGGTTGGTGGCGGAGCTGCTCACCGCCGCGGCGGCGACCGGCGCGCTGGTCGAACCGACCCCGCACATCACCGTACGGAGCCTGGTCTGGGCCGCGCACGGGCACGTGGTGGCGCTGGCCGCGGGTGCGCCGGGCGCCCGGGAGCGGCGCGAGTTCCGAGTGTTCGTGCACCGCCTCCTGCACGGCCTGTACGGACCGCCGGGCCCTTGACGGGCCGGCTGCTCACGACAATTATCCATCAGACGTTGGATTAAGTGGGGGCAGCGATGGGCGTACCACCCAGGGCGGCGGTGATCGGCGCCGGCGCGGCCGGGCTCGCCGCGGTCAAGGCACTGCTCGACGCCGGCGTGCCGACGGTCTGCTTCGAGGCCACCGACCAGGTCGGCGGCCTCTGGGTGTACGGGGCGCCGGACTCGCCCGCGTACCGGACGCTGCACCTGAACACCAGCCGCGGCCGCACCCAGTTCGCCGACCACCCGATGCCCACCGACTGGCCCGACTACCCCGACCACCGACGGATCGCCGGCTACCTCGCCGACTACGCCGACCGTTTCGGGCTACGGGACACCATCCGCCTGCGCCACACCGTCGAGCAGGTCACCCAGGATCCCGCCGGCACCTGGACCGTCCGAGCGAACGGACCGGACGGGCCGGTCGAGGTCACCGTCGAGGCCGTGGTCGTCGCCAACGGCCACAACCGGGCGCCCCGGCTGCCTGACCCGCCGTACCCCGGCACCTGCACCGCCGAGCAGCTGCACAGCCACGACTACCGGGGCCCGGAACAGCTGGCCGGCAAGCGGGTCCTGGTCGTCGGGGGCGGCAACTCCGCGATGGACATCGCGGTGGACGCCTCCTACGCGTCCACCCGCACCCTGCTGTCGCTGCGCCGGGGCGTCTGGGTGGTGCCGAAGTACCTGCTGGGCCGCCCCTCGGACACCCTCAACGGGGCGCTGGCCCGCCGGCTGCCGTGGCGACTGCGCCAACGCATCAGCCAGGCGATGCTCAGCACCACCGTCGGCGGTCCCGCCCGCTACGGGCTGCCCGCGCCGACCCACGGCTTCCTGCAGGACCACCCGACGCTCTCCGACGGGCTGCTGTCCCGGCTGACCCATGGCGACATCGAGGCCCGACCCGGCGTCGCCGCCCTGCACGGCGACCGGGTCGAGTTCACCGACGGCCGCGCCGACAGCGTCGATCTGGTCATCTGGTGCACCGGCTACCGGGTGGAGATCCCGTTCCTCGACCCGGCGTTGCTCAGCGGGGGCGCGGACACCCTGCCGCTGTACCGGCACGTGTTTCACCCCGACGCTCCCGGCCTGACCTTCGTGGGGCTGATGCAGTCCACCGGGTCGGCGTTCCCGCTGGTGGAGGCGCAGGCCAAGCTGATCGCGGCGCAGCTCGCCGGCCGGTACGCGCTACCGGACCCGGACCGGCAGCGGGCCGTCTGCCGGGCCGAGCTGCGGGCCGCGACCGCCCGCTGGGGCCAGCGCCGCCCGGCGATGCGGGTCGACTTCGACGCCTACCTGGCCGAGCTGACCCGGGAGCTGACCGTCGGCGCCCGCCGCCGCCCCCGCGCGGGCACGCCGGTCGGAGCGGGGCAGTGAGGGGCCGGACGGTGAGCGGGCTGACCGGCCGCCGGGTGCTGGTGACCGGGGCGAGCGGCACCTTCGGCCGTCACCTCGGCGCCGCGCTGACCGCCGCCGGCGCCCGGGTGGTGGGGCTCGACCTGCACGCGCGGCCCGACGACGAGCTGCCGGTGCTCGGCTGCGACCTGACCGACCCGGCCGCCGTGCCGCCGGCGGTGCGGGCCGCCGTCGACCGGCTCGGCGGCCTCGACCTGCTGATCAACAACGCCGGAGTCGGTGGCCCCGCCCCGGCCGAGCTGCCGCCGGACGAGGTGGTCCGCCGGCAGCTCGAGGTCAACCTGCTGGCGGCCTGGCGGACCACCGCCGCGGCGCTGCCCGCACTGCTCGCCGCGCGCGGACGGGTGATCTTCGTGTCGAGCAGGATGGCGGTGCTGCCGCTGCCGCTCGCCGCCGCGTACGGGGTCAGCAAACGGGCACTGGTCGCCTACGCCGACGCGCTGCGCCATGAGGTGGGCACCCACGTCGGGGTGAGCGTCGTCTACCCGAGCATGGTGGCCTCACCGATCCACGACAGCACCGCCGAGGCTGGCCTGTCCCTGCGGGGCGTGTCCCGTCCGGAGCCCGTCGAGGGCGTCGTCGCGGCGATCCTGCGCGCCGCCACCGCCCGACGGGCACCTCGGGACGTGGCCACCACCACGCGCGGGCGGCTGGAGATGGCCGTCGGCCGGCACGCGCCCGCGCTGGCCGACCGGCTGGTGCGTCGTACCCTCACCGCCCGGCTCGCCGCCGGCGACCTGGACGCCGCGCCGCTGGCCGCCGGGATGGTCCGCCGCCACCGGGGACAGTGAGCGTCGGATCAGGGTGTGGCGATCGCGGCGCGGGAGCGGTCGGTGGCGATCCGGACGGCCAGCGCGGCGAGGGCCGTGCCGGTCACCCACTGCTGCACCCGCAGCCAGACCGGCCGGCGGGCGAAGAATCCGGCCAGCGCGCCGGCGCTGAGCACGATCAGCGCGTTCACGCTCAGCGCGACGGCGATCTGGGTCAGGCCGAGCAGCAGGCTCTGCGCCGCCACATGCCCGCGCCCCGGATCGACGAACTGCGGCAGCAGCGAGACGTAGAGGATGGCGATCTTCGGGTTGAGCAGGTTGGTGACCAGGCCCATGGTGAACAGCCGTCGCGGCCGGTCCGGCGGCAGCGGCGCGGGCGTGAACGGGGAGTGCCCACCCGGGCGCAGCGTCCGCCAGGCCAGCCAGAGCAGGTAACCGGCGCCGGCCAGCTTCACCACCGCGTACAGCGTCGGCACCAGGACGAAGACGGCGGCCAGGCCGGCGACCGCCGCGGCCAGGTAGACGCCGAACCCGGCGGCCACCCCGAGTAGCGAGACCATCCCGGCGCGGCGGCCCTGCGCCACCGAGCGGGAGACCAGGTAGACCATGTTCGGGCCGGGCGTGAGCACCAGCCCCAACGCCACCAGCGCGATACCCAGCAGCGCACCCGCACCCACCATGACGAACCCCCCCGTTCACTCCGACACCCGCACCGACCGTAGGCCGGGCGGCCATACCGGCCCAGGGCCACCTGCCAGGCCGTGGCCTGCTGCTGCGGAACCGGACGTCCCGACGGAAACCACCCCCCGCCGGGCGGCGACGGGAATGGCAGCCGGCCCGGGCGCGCTGACCCGTTGCGGTGCGCACCGCCGGCCGGAGGCGGCGCGTTACGGTGGCCAGGGAGGTGCCGCAGGGTGACCGAAGCGTGGGAAGCGGCCGTGGAGTCGCAGATCCGGAGCGCCGCACAACGCGGCGAGTTCGACAACCTGCCCGGCATGGGCAAGCCGATCCCCGGCCGCGGCGCGCCCTACGACGAATCGTGGTGGATCAAGAGCTTCCTGGAGCGCGAGGCGCTCCCCAGCGACCTGCTGCTGCCCACTCCGCTGCAACTGCGCCGGCGCATCGAGCAGGTTCCCGCCGAGGTCCGTGGCCTGCCCACCGAGCAGTCCGTGCGGGACTTCGTGGGTCAGCTGAACGCGCAGATCGTGGCCTGGCTGCGTAGCCCCGAGGGCCCCCGGGTGGTGGTGCGGCCGGTGAACGCCGACGAGGTTGTCCGCCGCTGGCGCGCGGAGCGCGCCTCCGCCGGATCCCGGACGTCCACCGACTCGCTGGCGCCCACCGGCGGGCCGGCGCCCGCCGTCGCACCGGTACGCCGGTCCTGGTGGGCGTGGCTGCCGTGGCGCCGCCGCCAGGCGACCTGATCCGCCCGGCGGCGGCGGTGAGCTGACCGGCCCCGGTCACTCGTTGTGCAGCACCTCCGCGATCGTCAGCCGCGCCGCCGACCGGGCCGGCAGGAGCGCGCCGAGGACGGTGATCGCGAGACCGGCGACGGCCAGCAACACGAGGCCGCCGGGCTGCCACACCTGAAGCATCGCCTTCGCGAGGCTCAGGTTCGCCGCATCCGCCGTGACGGGCACCACGACGCGGTGGGCGAGCACTCCCAGCGGTACGCCGAGCAGCCCGCCGACCACCCCCAGCGCCGCCATCGACGTCACCATCATCACGACCACCTGCCGGGGCGTCATCCCGATCGACTTGAGCATGCCCAGGTCCCGACGGCGGTCACGGGTGTTGAGCACCACGGTGTTGAAGACGCCGAGCGCCGCGACGAGCCCGAGCAGCAGCGTGAGCACCGTGGACAGCGCCACGACTGCCGTGGTGTACGAGTTCGAGCCGCTGTTGTCCCACGCGTCGAGCCCGGGATCGGCGGTGCGGATCGCGGCGAGGTACTGCCCGGTGTCGGTGCCCGGCGCCACGGCCAGCGCGTAGTACATCTCGTGCGGGAGGATCCGGTAGTCCGGCGCGAGGCGTTCGAACGTGTCCCAGCCGGCGACCAGCCTCGGCCAGCCGGGCGCGGTGGACATGATCTCACCGACGACGGTCACGGACCGCTGCCCGGCGCCGAATCGGATGGTGGCCCGATCACCGACGGACAGGCCGTGGTCGTGCAGGACGGTCGAGGGCGCGACGATCTCGTCCGGGCCGCGCAGCCAGCGCCCGGCGACGATCTGGTCCTGGAAGCCCATGGCCGGCACATCGCCCCGGACGAAGTAGACGGTGGCCGGCTCACGGTCCCCGACGATCGACACCTCCAGGTCCAGTCCGCCGGCCACCCGCGTCGTGCCCGGCACCGAGCGCAGCAGCTGCTCCACGTCCGGCACCGACCGCTGCGTCACCGGCTGATCCCCGTCCGGGCGTAATGGCCGTACCGCGATGGGGGTGTCGTTCAGATCGGTGAGATCGGAGTAGCGGCGCGCCGTCTCCGACATGCCTGTCGCGAACGTCACGGTGACCACACCGAGCACGACCGCCGCCATGGTCAGCGCCGTCCGGGCCGGGCGCGCGAACGGCAGGCCGAGGCCGAGGCTGACGGCGCGGGGCAGCCGGGTGCCGCCGAGCGCCCGCTGCACCCGCAGCGCGCGGCCGGGCCGCGGTGCGCTGCCGGCGCTGATCGCCTCCGCCGCCGACAGCCGGTACGCGCGCAGCGCCGGCACGAGCGCGGCCAGCAGGACGACCGCCGGTGCTCCCACCAGCGCGGCGACGTCGATCCACGGCGCGACGCCGACCTCGGCGCCGAAACCCAGCCCCAGGAACGCGGACCGCAGCAGCGGGCGGGTACCCAGATCGCCCAGCACCGTGCCGAGGACGCAGCCGACGACGGCCGGCACGGACACCATCGCGAGGTACACCGCCACGACCTGCCGTGGCGTGAACCCCATCGCCTTGAGAACGCCGATGTGCCGGTAGCCGGAGACCACCGCACCGCTGACGACGTTGCCGACGATGAGGACCGCCACGATCAGCCCCAGGACGCCGAAGGCGACGAGGAACGGCACGTACGCGCCAGGCCCGGCGGCGATGGCCTCCTTGACCACGAGGTGCGACTGGGCGGCGATCAGCGCGTCCGGCGGCAGCCCGGCCCGCAGCGCGGCGACGTGGCCGTCGACCTCGGTCGTGGTGCGGGCGTCGGCGAAGCGGTACAACATCTGGGTCGTCGTCGGGCGCAGCGCGGCGATCCGGTCCGGCGCCACCCAGGCGTCGGCGGTCCGGCTGATGCTGTAGGCCCGGCCAACCACGGTGAACGTCGTGCCGTCGGCCAGGGTGACCCGTTCGTCCTCGGGCCGGAACTGTGCCCGGTAGCCGGCGGCCGGCGGCGCCTCGTTCAGCACGATCTCACCCGGCCCGGTGGCCCAGCGCCCGTGCCAGACGTCCACGGTGTCGACCGGACCGCCCGGGTCGGCGCGTCCGACGACGGTGAGGGGGCGGCCCTGCAGGCGAGGTACGTTCCCGTCGCGGGACGTGTCGACGGTGGCCTGCCGGAACGGGCCGGCGACCGCCGTAACGTCCGGCCGGTGCTCGGCGAGCTGCGCGTCGGTGACAGCCGCCGCGTCGTACGTCGCGACGACGTGCGCGCCCCGGCGCTCCGCGAACGCCCGGTCGAACGGCGCCGACGAGGCGTCCAGCAGCGCCAGGGCGACCACGATGGACGCGGTGGAGAGCAGCACGACGAGGCCGATCACGAACGTCTGCAGCCGGCGGCGGCGTACCGCCGCGCGGGACGCCCGCCACACCGCGCTCATGCCTTCTCCAGGGTGCGCTCGCGGGCGATCCGACCGTCGGCGAGTTCCACCACGCGGCTCGCGCACCGGGTGGCGAGCCGCTCGTCGTGCGTGACGATCAGCAGCGTCTGCCCGATCTGGTTGAGGTCCAGCAGCAGGTCCATCACCTGCTCGCCGGCCCGACTGTCCAGCGCGCCGGTCGGCTCGTCGGCCAGCAGGAGCGCCGGCCGGTTCATCAGGGCCCGGGCGACCGCGACCCGCTGCCGCTCGCCGCCGCTCAGCGCTGCCGGGTACACGTTGCGCCGGTCGGCGATGCCCAACTCGTCGAGCAGTTCCAGGGCCCGCTTGCGCGCCGGTCCCGCCTTGCTGCCGGTCAGTTGGGCGGCGAGGGCGACGTTGTCCAGCGCCGGCAGGTCGTCGAGCAGGTTGAAGAACTGAAAAATCATGCCGATCCGGTGCCGGCGGAACAGCGCCAAGCCCGTCTCGTTCTTGCTTCCCAGGTCCTCGCCCTGGACGACGACCGTGCCGGTGGTGGGCCGGTCCAGCCCGGCGATCATGTTGAGCAGCGTCGACTTCCCGCAGCCGGACGGGCCCATCACGGCGACCGCCTCACCGGCCCGGACCGACAGCGACACGCCGTCGAGGGCGGTGGTGTCGCCGTACTCCTTGCGGACTCCGTCGAGCTGTACGACGGTCGCGTCTTTCGTCATGACAGGAAGCTACGGTCGGCGGCACCGGCCGGGCATCCCTCCCGGGATGCAACCCGCCGGGGTCGTCATCCGCGGGATGTACGGCGCTGGACATGGAGGATGATGCGGCACGCCACGGTGGTCTGCGAGGGTAACGGGGTGCGCACATCCGGGACGACGTGGCTGGCTGTCGCCCTCGTGCTGGTCTGCGCGGGCGCGGGATGGCTGTGGTTCGCGTTGGTTCGCGCGCGGCGGCTGCACCGGCGCGCTGTCGAGCGTCAGGGCTGGCTCCTGGAACGGGACCGGGAGGGGGTCGCCCGCGCCGCCGTCGACGTCGAACGCGCCCGGATCGCTCGCGAGCTGCACGACATCGTCAGCCACAACGTCAGCATCATGGTGGTGCAGACGGCCGCGGCGCGCGAGATCCTCACGACCATGCCGGGAGAGGCAGCCGCGGCCCTCGAAGCGGTCGAGGGCGCCGGGCGGGGTGCGATGACCGAGCTGCGACACCTGCTCGGCCTGCTCGCGCCGTCGGCCGACGGTCGGGAAGGCGCCGACGGTCCGGACGGTCGGGTGGGCGGTGGCACGCGGCTGGAGCCACAACCGAGCCTCAGCCGGCTCGGCGTGCTCGTCGATCGGATCGCGTTCGCCGGGCTGCCGGTGGAGGTGCGGATCTCCGGCGAGCCGCGTCCCCTGTTGCCGGGCATCGACGTGACCGCGTACCGGATCGTGCAGGAGGCGCTCACCAACGCGCTCAAGCACGGTGACGGCGGCAGGGCCGAGGTGACGATCCGGTACGCCGACCGTTCCCTGCGGGTCGAGGTGCTCAACGTCGGTCCGAGCGTCCTGGCCGGCACCGTGCCACGGGAGCGGCGTGGCGGTGACGGCGCCGGGCGCGGCCTGCTCGGGCTCCGGGAGCGGGTCGCGGTCTACGGTGGCGACCTCGACGCGCGCCGGCGCCTCGGCGGCGGCTACCGGGTCCGCGCGCGCATCCCGCTGGACCAGCCGTGACAGCACCCGAGACCACCGCCGCGCCCCGTGTCCTCATCGCCGACGACCAGGAGCTGATCCGCACCGGCTTCCGGCTGATCCTGACCGCGCGTGGCATCGACGTGGTCGGCGAGGCGTCCGACGGCGCCGAGGCGGTGGCCGCCGAACGCCGGCTGCGGCCCGACGTCGTGCTCATGGACATCCGGATGCCGGTCATGGACGGGTTGGAGGCCACCCGCCACATCCTGGCGCGGAGCCCGCATTGCCGGGTGCTCATGCTGACGACGTTCGACCTCGACCGGTACGTGTACACGGCACTCTCCCTCGGCGCGAGCGGCTTCCTGCTCAAGGACGTCACCGCCGAGCATCTCGCCAACGCTGTCCGGCTCGTCGACACCGGCGACGCGCTGCTCGCCCCAACTATCACGCGGCGGCTCGTGGAGCGTTTCGCCGCCGCCGAGCGGCGCCCGACCGAAGAGCCGGGACCCCGCCGCGAACTCGACGCGCTGACGCCCCGCGAACGTGAGGTGCTCACCCTGCTCGGCCGGGGCCTGTCCAACACCGAGCTGGCGCGGGTCCTGACCCTGAGCGAGGCGACGGTGAAAACGCACGTCGCCCGCATCTTCGCCAAGCTGTCGCTGCGCCACCGGGCGCAGGCGGTGGTCGTGGCCTACGAGGCGGGCCTGGTCACCCCCGGCGGGACATAGGCGTGCAGGCAGAATGTGCCCATGTCGATCGAGCTGCGAGCGATGGCCACCCCGTCGGCACCGGGCCTGGTCCTGCGGCCCTGGCGTGACGACGACCTGGAAGCGCTGCTGGAGGCGTACCGGGATCCGGTGCTGCACCGGTGGACGCAACACCCGTTGACCACCCCGGACGAGGGGCGTCAGTGGCTGGAGAAGGTACGGCAGGACTGGGACGACGGCCGGCGGTTCACCTTCGCCGTGCTGGAGGACGCCGCGGACGATCCACTGCTCGTGGCGTGCGTGGTGCTCAAGCGGGTCGCGCCCGGGCGCCCGGCGGCCGAGGTCGGGTACTGGACGGCGGCGTGGGCGCGCGGTCGGGGCGTCGCCCCGCGCGCGGTCACCGCGCTCAGCCGCTGGGCGTTCGCGCAGTTCACCGGGCTGGAGCGCCTCGACCTGCTGCACCAGGTGGACAACCCGGCCTCCTGTCGGGTGGCGGAGAAGAGCGGGTACGTCTTCCAGGAGGTGCTGCCCGCGTACCCGCCGTTCCCGCGCGACGGCCACCGGCACGCGCTCACCGCCCCCTCGATCGGCTGAGGGCCGGTCAGTCCAGCGCGGCGCGCCAGGTCCACGAGATGCGCCGTGCCCGGCCGGGCAGCTCACCGCGCCCGGTCAGCCACAGCAGCACCTCGGGCGCCGCGCCGGGCGGGGCGTCCGGGAACAGTCGTCGCAGCACCCGTGCGCTCAGCCGGTGCGGCGGCTGCCACGGCACGCCGAGGCCGAGGGTGATGTCGTGGGTGTGCAGCAGGGTCTCCGCCACCCCCATCGCGGCGAAGCCGGCCGGGTCGCACGGGCCGAAGTGCCAGGCCCGGGTCTCCGGCGGCGCCGTGTCGACCGCGGCGGCGAGCAGCCCGGCGCACGCCCGGACCACCGTGAGGACCTGCGCCGGCGTCGCGGTGGGGGAGACCCGCAGGTCGTACGGCAGGTAGGCGTCGTCCGGTCGGCCGGTGACCTGACCGGCGTATGCGAGCAGGTCGTGCGCGACGTGCGCGGCGGTGGTCCAGCAGCTCCAGCGCAACGTGCCGGCGGGCACCGCCCAGTCGTGGTCCCGGTGCGGGTCCAGGACCCGGGTCATCTCCTCGCCCGCGTCGCGCACGTCGGCGCCATCCATTGCTGGCATCCGTCGACCCTCGCAGTGCCCGCCGGCCTCCGCAACGCGATTCGACGCGAGGCCGTCCGTTCGCTTCGGGGCCGGCCGCCGCCAGTGCGTCCGGCCCCGGGCGAGCGGCTCAGGTGCGTGCGGGTGACCATCCGTCGGTGACGAGCCGGGAGGCATCGGCGCCCTCGCCGCGGAAGAGCACGCCGTACCGGTCCGTCGCGGCGATCCGGTCGACGTAGACGCCACGCCCCTGGCCCGAGCCGTCGGTGCTGCTGCTCCACCTCAGGTGCGTGGCCTGGTCGGGCAGCTCCACGGAGACCTGCCACCACACCCGGCCTCCGTAGCCGGTGACCGTGCCGTCGGCGCTCCACCGCCGGCCGGCCTCGCGCAGCTGCATGGTCGCCGGCGCCCAGGTCTGCCCACCGTCGGTGGAGACCTCGAATCGTGCGCTGTCGTAGCGGGGTTCGGTGTCGTACCAGAGCAGAAAACTCGCCGTGGCGCCCCGCGCGGGCCGGCGCAGCGGCGCCGTGAGCGTGCTCGTCGCGGAGTCACGTGGATCGGCTCGCCAGGCGCTGGCCGAGCGCGGCCGTACCGGCATCGCTTCGGCGAGGTCCCGCGCCACGGCGCGTCGGGCCACGTTGTTGCTGCCCCAGCCACGGTCAGGGTGCACCCGGTTGCTGAGCATGACGACGAACGAGTGCGACAGCGGGTCGATGACGATCGACGTCCCGGTGAAGCCCGTGTGCCCGAAGGCCACCGGCGAGGAGAGCCCCATCATGTACCAGTGCTTGTTCAGCTCGAAGCCGAGGCCGCGGTCGCTCTCCGGGTAGGCCGACTCCAGCGGCGCGTTGTAGTTGACCAGCATCGCGCGCACCGTCTCCGAGCGCAGGATCCGCCGGCCGCGGTACTCGCCGCCGTTGAGCAGTGACTGGCAGAGCACGGCCAGGTCGGCGGCGGTGGAGAAGACCCCCGCGTGCCCGGCCACCCCACCGAGCGACCAGGCGTTCTCGTCGTGCACCTCGCCCCAGACCATGCCGCGCCCGGCGTACGGCTGGTATTCGGTCGCGGCGATCCGCGACCGCCGCTCCGGGCCGGGGTTGTAGCCGGTGTCGGTCATGCCCAGCGGCCCGGTCACGCCGTCGCGGACCAGGTCGGCCAGCGGCCGGCCGGTGACCCGTTCCAGCAGCACGCCCAGCGCGATCAGCCCGAGGTCGGAGTAGACGTACTGGGAGCCGGGTGTGGCACCGGCCGCCAGTGGCGTGGCGAGGGCGGCGGCGAACCGCTCGGCCGGCGTCGGGTACCTGCTCCACAGTGGCACGAACGCGGGCAGACCCGACGTGTGGGTGAGCAGCATCCGGACGGTGACCGTCGCCTTGCCGCCAGCGGCGAACTCCGGGACGTACCGGGCGACCGGCGCGTCCAGCTCCACCCGACGCCGCTCCACCTGCTGCATGGCGACGATCGTGGTGAACAGCTTCGACACCGACGCCAGGTCGAAGATGGTGTCCGGCCGGGTCGCGATCTGCTGGTCGGCGGGGAGTTCCACGCCGACCAGGCCGGGCGGTGGCCCGACGGCGGAGTAGCGCACCGCGCTGCCGACGGCGGCGTGCTGAACGATCACGCCGTCCTTGGCGGCCAGGACCACCGCGCCGGCGTACGCCGGGTAGCCGGGATGGTCCGGCGTCGGCTGGAGATACGCGGCCAGGTCGGCGGGGAGGCGGTCCACGTGCTCCGGGAGCAGGCCGACCTGGCGGGCGTCGCCACGGCGCAGCGTGTCGTGCCGGAACTGGATGTCGGCGGGGGTGACGGTCGGCGGACCGGCCGGGGGCGACGCTGCCACCGGGCTGGCTGGCAGCGTCGTGCCCACGACCGCCAGGGCCAGGCCGATCGCGAGTGAGCGGAGCGGACGACGGGTCGACCTGGTCATGACCGCACTCCTCAGTAGAGCAGGTAGGGCCGGCGTTGCCGGTTGAAGGTGGCCAGCTCGTCGGCCCAGGCGCCGACGACGTCGTCCACGTCGGCTCCGGCGTCGATCTGGGTCCGCAGCCGGGGCGAGCCGGTGAGCTTGTCGATCCAGTACGGGCGGGCGGTGTCCCACGAGTCCTGCCGCCAGGCGAACGCCGGGTACTTGTGCGCCTCCACCAGCATCGCCACCCCGGTGCGGATCGGGTCGTACGCCGCCGGGTCGACGACCTTGACCTCCACGCCGGCGCAGAGCTTGTTGAGCAGCGCCGGCTTCTGCCCGGCGGAGGTCGGCGAGAAGTACGCCTCGCGGAACTCGACTCCGGGCAGGTTCCGGGCGTTGAGCCGGTCACCCCAGTGGTGGTCGAAGTCGGTCGCCAGCCCGCCGATCAGCTCGAACGGGCGGCACGTGCCGCGCCCCTCAGTGATCGACGCGACGCCCTCGAACAGGCCGGTGCCCGGGTAGACGAGCGCGGTGTCCGGGGTGGGCATGTTCGGGCTGGGCATCACCCACGGCACGCCCGTGTCGGCGGCGAGGTCGTCGCGCTTCCAGTGCCGGCACCGCACCACGTGCAGGTCGACCGGTCGCCCCGCCTCGGCCGGTAGGAAGGTGGGGTTGAAGTACCGGGCGAGCTCGCCGACGGTCATCCCGTGCTGCTGGATGATCTCCTTCAGACCCACCCCCGAGGTGTACGGCGAGGTCATCAGCGGCCCGTAGGCCCGCCCGCCGATCGGGTTGGGTCGGTCCAGTACGACGTAGCGTCTGCCGACCCGGGCCGCGGCGACCATCGAGGTGTACATCGTCCAGATGTAGGTGTAGAAGCGGACCCCGACGTCCTGGATGTCGAAGACGACCGTGTCCACCCCCGCCTCGGTGAACATGGCTTCCCACCGGGCCTGCGAGGCGCCGTACGCGTCGTAGACCGGGATTCCGGTGCGCGCGTCGACGCCGGTGCCCTCGCTGCCGCCGGCCTGCGCGGAGCCGCGGAAGCCGTGCTCGGGGCCGAACGCCGCGACCAGCTGCACTCGACCGGAGCCGTGCATCAGGTCGACGAGGTGCCGGTAGGCCGAGTCGACACCGGTCGGGTTGGAGACGACCCCCACCCGCTGGCCGGCGAGCTCGGCGAACCTGGAGGACACCAGCTCGTCCAGGCCGGTGCGGACCCGCCGGCCACCGGGGCTGGCGGCCGCGGGCGTCACGGCCGCGCCGACGCCGAGCGCTCCCGCGCCCAGTGCGCCCGTGCCGACCAGGAAATTCCTCCGCTGCATTGGTTGCCTCCTACCAGCTCAGGCCGTGGCCGTAGGGATAGAGCACGGAGCCCGCGCCCTCGGCCGTGGGGATCGTGACGGGCAGCCGCCCGCTCGGGGACAGCTCGCCGTGCAGCGCGCGGACGAGCGCGTCCATCGCCGCCCGGGTGTACGAGTAGGTCGCCAGGTAGGTGGTCACGCCCGGCAGGTACGCGATGTCGTAGGGATCGCGGACCGCCACGACGACCACCGGTTTGCCGGTGCCGACCAGCGCCGCGACGAGGCGCTGCTGGGTGGCGCGCGGGTCGGTGACCGTGGTGTCCCACGCCTTGTTCACCAGCACGACGGTGAGGTCGTGCTCGGCGGCCTGGGCGGCCGTCGCGGCGATCACCGCGTCCGAGGGCAGCGTCGCCGGTCGGGCGGTGGCTCGGGCGCCACGGGCCGTGAAGCCGGCGGCGACCGTCGCGACCGGGGCGAAGGCGGCGCTGTCCCAGCCGGTGACCAGGACCGACCGGTCGGCGCGGGGCAGTGGCAGCAGGCTGGCGTCGTTGCGGACGGCGGTGAGCGTCGGGTCGGTGACCCGGGTGACGGCGGCGAGGTGCTCCGGTGCGCCGACCGTCCGTACCGCCCGCTCGACGTCGACCAGCGGCGAGCGGGCCAGTCCCTGGCGGTACTTCATGCCGAGGATGCGCCGGACCGACTCGTCGATCCGCCGCTCGGTGAGCTCGCCGGTGGCGACGGCGCGCAGCACCGCGTCCCGGGCCAGCGCGAGGTCCGGTGGCATCAGGAGCTGGTCGGCGCCGGCCTTGAGGGCCAGTACGGGCACCCGCTCGTCGCCGTACTTTGCCCGCACGCCGGCCATGTTGAGCGCGTCGGTGACGATGACGCCCCGGAAGCCGAGTTCACCGCGCAGCACGCCGGTGAGGATCGTCGGCGACAACGTCGCCGGGTCGCCGGAGGGGTCGAGCGCGGGAACCACGATGTGCGCGGTCATGATCGATTCGACGCCGGCGCTGATCGCCCGCCGGAACGGTGGCGCGTCGACGCGGTCCCACTCGGCGCGGCTGTGGTTGATCACCGGGAGGCCGGTGTGGCTGTCGGTGGCCGTGTCGCCGTGCCCGGGGAAGTGCTTCGCCACGGCGGTCACCCGGGCGTCGTGCTGGAAGCCGGTGACCTGGGCGGCGGTGAGGTCGGCCACCAGGCGGGGGTCGGCGCCGAAGGACCGGACGCCGATCACCGGGTTGCCCGCGTTGACGTTGACGTCGGCGATCGGCGCGTACGGCTGGCGGATGCCGACGGCACGCAGCTCTCGCCCGGTGACGTCCGCCGCCGTCCGGGCGAGCCCGGGTGAGCGTGCCGCGCCCAGGGCCATCGCCCCCGGGAACTGGGCGGCGGGGGAGGGCATCCGCAGGACGGTGCCCTGCTCCTGGTCGGTGGAGACGAGCAGGGGCACCCGGCCCTTCGCGCCGTCGCTGAGGGCGGCCCGCTGGAGTCCGTTGGAGAGGGTGGCGATCTGGCGGGGACTGTCCAGGTTGTGCGACCAGGAGAAGTAGCAGACGCCGCCGAGGTGGTACCGCTGGATCACCTCGGCCGGCGTCTCCACGCCGAACGCGGCGAGGTTCGCGGCCCGGTCGGCGGCCGTCGGTTCGGTGGCATCACCACCGTAGACGTAGGTGGAGAAAAGCTGGCCCACCTTCTGTTCCAGGCTCATGTGCCGCAGCGTCGATGTGACCCAGCCGTGCTCGGCCGACGGGGGGTGGGCCGAGGTGGCTGCCTGGGCGGGGATGGGGGCGAGGGTGGCCGCCAGTGTGGCCACCCAGGCGGTCGCGGTAACGAGTCGGGTCTGCATAGACGCCTCTCAGTCCGGGTGACTGAAACTTAGCTACGCCATGACCGCCAGTCAAGAAGGTTACCTACAAACTGTGGTTTTCGGCGATGGGCCGAGATTCGAGGCGCTACTTGGTACTACCGAATACCGGTAGTCGGTGGTACGTTATAGCGGTACTCAGTGCTACGAGGTACCAGGGGGACCGAAGAGGAGCCGCCATGGAGGATCTGACGGAGATGTTGAAGGGCACGCTGGAGGGCTGCGTGCTCGAAATCATCGGCGGCGAGGAGACCTACGGGTACGCCGTCACGCGTCGGTTGAACGAGCTCGGCTTCGTCGACGTCATCGAGGGGACGGTGTACACCATCCTGCTGCGACTGGAGCGGAACGGACTTGTCCAGGTGACGAAACGACCATCCGAGGTGGGACCTCCGCGCAAGTTCTACACGCTCAACGACGCCGGGCGCGAGGAACTCGCACGGTTCTGGGCGAAATGGCAGTACGTCTCATCACGCATCGACAAGCTCAGGGAGGGGGCGAGATGAGCTTCTGGGAGACCATCACGGGCAGCGATCTCACCAGGGAATGGAAGGTGTTCGAAGCCCGGGCGGAGGCATTGCCGGCCGACTACCAGGCGGCGTGGGAACAGATCAAGGGCAACCTCTTCCCCTACGGGGGCTTCACGGGTCGCAACCTGATGCCGATCCTCGACGCCGCCCTGGGGCTGCTCGAAGAAGCATCGGCGGACGGGCAGAGCATCCACGAGGTGCTCGGCGACGACATCCCCGGCTTCTGCACGGCGTTGGTCGGCGGAGAGGGAGCCCGGACCTATCGCGACCGGTGGCGCGAGCAGTTGAACAGGACCGTCGCAAGGAAACTGGCCCGGCTAGGAGGCTGACGTGGGAGTCCAGGACATCATCGAGGGCAAGAAGCAGTGGCGGGCGCACGTGGCTCGGGTCAAGACACTCCCGCCGGATTACCAGATCGTCTACAAGGAGATGCAGAAGTACCTGTTCAAGGTCGGACCGGTCGACCTGGCTGACGGGCTCCTGCTCTCCGGGATCGTCGACTTCTTCGAGGAGGGCGCCGCGGCCGGCAAGGGGGTTCTGGAACTCACCGGCACCGACGTCGCCACCTTCTGCGACGACCTGATCAAGGACTCGCGCACCTACGCGGACGTCTATCAGGAGTCCATCCGCACGAACCCCGACACGGACAAGAAGTAACACCTGTCGGCACCATGCCAGCGGGCGTCAGCCCAACAGGTAGCTCTCTCACGTAGGTGAGCCGCATGGCCGAGGGCCTGGTCGGACAGTCCTTCGGCCATGCGGCGGCCGCTCCCGCTACTCCCGCACCGACTCCAAGGCTTCGGTGGCGTTGCGGATGCCGGCGCGGATCATCTCGCCGTACGGGTCGTCCGGCAACCGCCCGACGAAGCGCTCGGCCAGTGCCAGATGCTCCCGGGCCAGGGCGGTGTTGCCCAGGCGCCGGTGGTCGTCGGCGAGGTTGAGGTGCAGCGACGGAAGGAATCCCTGGACCTGCATCGAGTGGTGGTACTGCTGGGCGCGCTCGTCGGTGAGGTCGGCGACGGCGGCCAGTGCTCGCTCGTCCCAGCTGAGTTCAGCTTCGGTGCTCCCCTGAAGGTCGGCCAGATAATGCGCGAGAGTGCAGCGGTGGAAGGCGTCGCCGTCGGCGCCGATCTCGTCCCAGAGCGCGGTGAGGGTGTCGCGGGCCAGCGCCTGCTGTCCTGATCGACCGAGCTGTACGGCGTTGACGATGCGGGTCATGGTCGGGTCGGGCGCGGGTTGGTCGTCGTGGTCGTCCATGCCGCAGATGGTCGAGGCTCAACCTCGTCGAGGGTCAACGTCGCTTCTCGTGGATCGCCTCGCCCGTGCACCGATCCGGTTGATGCTGACAGACTGATCGCATGACAGGTCTGACCGCCGAACTCGTGGTCGATGGTCGTGACCCACAGACCCCGGCGCTTGCCCCGAACGGGCGCCTGCTCTGCTACGTCCTCGCTCCCGTCAGCCGGACCGATGACCACCTCGACACCGAACTCTGGCTCGTCGACACCGATGGCGCCGTCGCGTCGCGTCGGGCGACCGCCGACACCGCAACCGAGTCCCGGCCACGCTGGTCGGCCGACTCGGAGACGCTGTTCTTTCTGTCCGACCGCGCCGACCGTGGTACCCCGCAGCTGCACGGGCTCACGCTCGCCACCGGCACGATGACCACGTTGACCACCTGGCGCGCCGGGGTCATCGACCACCTGCCGCTCGCCGACCCCGACCTGGTCGCTCTGCTCGCCGAGGACGAACCCACCGAGCAGGACGCGCGCCGCGCCCGGGACCGGGAGGACGCCATTGTCGTCGGCGAGCGCGAACCGCGTGCCCGGTTGCGCCTGCTCGACCTGCGCACCGGGCGGGTCACCACCCCGGATGTGCTCGGTGACCGGCACGTCGTGGAACTGCGGCAACGTCCCGACGGCGGCCCACTTGCCGTGCTGACCGGGGCCAGCGCCGACAACGACTACGGCCCGCGCACCGGCCAACTGCACCTGTTCGACCCCACGAACGGGACTGCGGAGAACCTCGGACCGGTCGGGGTAGACGCACGATCCCTGGCCTGGTGGCCGGGCGAGGACGGTTGGCACCTCGGTTACATCGCGCTCACCCCACCGGTTCTGCAGGCCGGCACTGCCGTGTTCGACCTGGCCGTGGACAGCCGCGTCCCGCGCAACCGCACCGCTGGTCTCTCGATGTGCCCCACCACCCTCTGCCAGACCGATGCCGCCCCGCTGGTTGTGTTCGCCGACGGCCTGAACACCACCCTGGCCCGGCTCGACCCCAAAGACCTCACGACCCTGTCGCATCACCCTGGACGCCTCGACAACCTCACCACCACCCCTGCTGGCGAAGAGATCGCGGTACTTACCGGTACCCGCTATCAGCCCCCGAACGTTCACATCGGACCGCCAACCGGCCCGCTGCGAAGACTCACCAACACCCGCCCGGAACTGGACGGCACCGCGCTCGGCACGCAACAACCGCTGGCCTACCGCGCCGCCGACGGCCTCGACCTGGACGGCTTGCTCGTACTGCCGGTTGGAAAAACCGCATCGGATGGCCCGTTCCCGCTGGTCACGATCGTGCACGGAGGCCCGTACGATCGCTACGCCGATCGTTGCCAGTTGTTCTGGTTTCCCAGCGCGCAGTGGCTGGCCGCCGCCGGCTACGCGGTCCTGCTGCCCAACCCGCGCGGCGGCCAGGGCCATGGCCACCGGTTCGCCGCCAGCGTCGCCGGCCGGGTCGGGCAGCAGGAGTGGACCGACATCCTGACCGGCATCGACCTGCTGATCGACGAGGGCGTCGCCGACCCCGACCGGCTGGGCATCGCTGGCTGGAGCCACGGCGGCTTCATGTCCGCCTGCGCCATCGGCCAGACCGACCGCTTCCGCGCCGCGCTGGTCGGCGCCGGCATCATCGACTGGGGCATGCTCGCCGCGACCGGGGAGAACGGCCAGTTCGAAGCCGCGCTCGGTGGCAGCACTGGCTGGTCCGGCGTCGGCCCACACCCGCATGACGCGGTCAGCCCGATCTCCTTCGCCAGCCACATCCGTACTCCAGTGCTCATCATGCACGGCGCCGAGGACACCAACGTTCCCCTCGGACAGGCCGTGTACCTCCACCGGGCGCTGCGCCACTTCGACGTCGAGCACGAGTTCGTGATCTACCCGAGAGAGGGCCACTCGATCCGGGAACGCAACCACCAACTCGACGTCCTGCGCCGGACCCGCGCCTGGTTTGATCGCTGGCTCCGGCCCTGACCGGGGCGCGTGGACCAGATGTCGTTGCCCTCCAACCGGTCGTTACTGACCTGAGCTGACGTCAAGACCCCAGGCAGCCCTGGCCGAGTACGGGCGGATCGCCAAGACCCTGCACCTGCTGGCCATGGTCGACCCGGTCGACGAAACCTACCGGCGTACCGTGACCCGGCAACTGAACATCGGCGAGTCCCGACACTCCCTGGCCCGCAAGATCCTGTACGGACACCGCGGCGACATCATGCAGCCCTACCGCGCCAGACAGGAAGACCAGCTCGGCGCGCTCGGACTCGTCCTCAACGCGGTCGTGCTCTTCAACACCCGCTACATCGACCTGGCCGTCACCGCGCTCCGCGCCCAGGGCTACCAGGTCCGCGACGAGGACGCCGCCCGCTTGTCACCGCTCGGGTACGCGCACATCAACGTGCTGGGGCGTTACACCTTCCCCGCCCCGTCAAGCGCACAGCAGCTCAGGTCCCTGCGCGACCCGGATGCCGGTGTCGGCTGATGCCATGACGCAGGCGATCCGCGCCCGGCCTTAAGGGGGCGCCCGTCTGAGTGCGTGGCAGCGGTGTGTAACGGGGCGATAAGGCGCGGGTTCGGTGTCCGCGTCGCGGGCCGCGAGCGGAGGTGCTGTCCGGCCCCGAGGGTGGATGCGTTGCTCGCGAGGCGGGAGTAGTCGCTCAGGCGAGATGTCGCGGACAGCCAAGCGGAGGTCTTTGAAAGCACGGGATTCGCACGCAGGCATGTCCGTGCGGGCGAAGGCCGGCACATTCAAGTGAGCCGCCGCACGCTGGGCCGGCCCGCCGACCGCGACGGCCGGCGGGCCGGAAGGTACGGGCCGCCCCACGGCGCAGGTCATCGCGCCGTGGGGTGGCACCCTATGCCCGCTCAGGTGACAGCGGTGGGGCGGTGACGACCAGGAAGGTGAAGTCCTCGCGGGCCTTGGCGTCGATGGGCAGGGGCAGGCGGATGCGCCCGGAGTCGACCATGCCTCGCACGGCGGGACGGCTCAGGCCGAACCCGGCGGTGAGCAGCTTCTCGACCCGGATGGGTGCCGGGAGCTCGAACCTGATGATGACCTCGAGTGGCGCAGCATCCTCGCGCTGGAGGTCGTAGAACGGTATGTCGGTGTCCAGCTGCCAGGTGCCGGTCCAGTCAAGCTGGTAGGCGGCCTTGTGGGCGAGCGTCGCGTCCATGGTCAGCTGTCGCACCATGGCCGGATCGTTGTTCTCGAACATCAGTAGCCGCTCGTTGTCCAGCGCCCGCACGTTGATGCGCTCGTGGACGGGGATTTTCGATGTGCGGCCGCACAGGTCGCAGCAGATCAGCAGCCACACGTCGAGCAGCTTGTGGTTCGCGTTGACCCGGATCTTGCCGGTGGGACGGTGCCGCGTGGACCTGCATGACACGCAGGTTTTGACGATGGCGGGCAGTCCGAGCTCGCTGACCACCCACAGCGCTTTGCGGTCGATGCCGGGTCCGCGACCGTGGGCCGGCACACGGATATGGCGGGAACTATTCATGGCTTCAGCGATTCCAAGGTCTAGGCAGGAGGCGCCCGGCAGCGCGATGGCGTGCCGGGGGGTGCCTCCCGGATCCAGTGGCGGGCAGCCGGCGTCTCGGCGGGGAGCACGCCGGCTGGCGCGACGTCGCAGATCACGTCGCGTGAAGGAAGCCCGCACCGGTCACGCGGTGCGGGCTTCGAGTGGCACGGCGGACGGAGACGAGGAGGTGACTCGAACCCGTCTTCATCGCGCACGTGCGCCACTGGTCACTGATCCATGCGCGTCAGCATGGTCAACCCGTGGCCCGCCGAGCAACGGATTTTCCGCGTGGCCCCGCCGCCGGGGGTGGGGAAATCCGCTGTCGGTTGTCGGAGGGGGTGGTACAAAGCCGCGGTGGAAAAGACTCTGGAGTTCGCTGACCTGTTGCGGCTGATGGACGAACGATCGACCGCTTTCCGGGCGGCGGTCGCCGCGGCACCCAGCCTCGACGTGCGGGTGCCGACCTGCCCCGAGTGGACGTTGTTCGACCTGGTGCAGCACCTGGGCGAGGGGCGCCGCAAGTGGGCCGCCATCGTGGCCGCGGGGCCCGCCGACGCTCCGCCGGCGATGTCCGCCCCGGCGGCGCCCCGGGAGCGCGAGGCCCTGCTGGCCTGGTTCGCCGCGTCGACGGGGGAGCTGCTGGACGCGCTGCGGGAGGCCGGCCCGGATCGTGGTTGCTGGACGTGGTGGGGTCCGTCGCAGTCACCGCAGACGACTGGTGCCGTCGCCCGGCACCAGCTCCAGCAGGTCGCCGTGCACACCTACGACGCCCAGGTCGCCGTGGGCGCCCCGCAGCCGCTGCCGGACGAGGTGGCCCTCGACGGTGTCGACGAGTTCCTGACCACCTGCGTCGCGACGACGGCCGCGTGGCCGCACAAGCCCGCGGTCATCGACTACCACGCCACCGAGGGCCGTTCCTGGCGGCTCTGGTTCTCCGCCGACGGCGCCCGGACCGCCCGCCTCCCCACGCCGGTCGCCGGCGAGGGCCCGGAGGCGGCCTATGTCTCCGCCCGGGGCACGGCCAATGAGCTGGTCATGTTCTGCTACGGCCGCATTCCGATGGACTCGCTGCGGCTCGACGGCGACCGGCGCGTCTTCGACCAGCTGATCGCCTGGGAGCCGGAGGAATAGGACGCGACGACGGACCCACCGCCCTGCGCCGACCTCGGCCTCAGCGCACGGCGGTGGGTCCGCGGCCCGTCACTCGTAGCGGTATTTCAGCGAGTCCGCCTCCACCTGTTCGATGTCGGCGATCGTCAGCGCCGGCATCCGCAGCTGGGCCAGCGTCACCTCGGCCGAGGTCGGCTGGGCGTCCGCCGGCAGCCACTGCTCCGGCTTCCAGGCCCCGCCGCGCAGCAGCGCCTTGGGGCAGTGCGGGTAGACCTCCTCAATGCCCAGCACCAGCGCACTGGCCGGTGGCTTGCCCACGGCGGTCAGCTGCGACAGCAGCTCGGGGCGAGTGGAGACGCAGGCCCGGCCGTTCACCCTGAGTGTCGTGGTGCGCCCCGGGATGACGAACAGCAGCCCGGCCCGCCCGGTGGCGACGATGTTCTGCAGGCTGTCCAGGCGCTTGTTGCCCGTCGCGTCCGGTGTCGCCACCGTCCGCGCGTCCAGGACGGCGACGAACCCGGCGGGGCCGCCGCGCGGGGAGACGTCGCAGTTGCCCTCGGCGTCCACGCTGGCGACCAGGACCAGCGACGAGCAGCTGATCAACTGCCGGGTCTGCTCGGTGAGTTCGGTCATCTGCTTACGCACGGCGTCGCGGCTTGCGGCTGTGGTGACGGCGGCCGCCGAGCGGCACGGCAGCTACGGGTACGGCAACCCAGTGATGCTGGTGCACGCCGTCACCGCACCGAACGCGGTCATGCGCGTCCTGCCGGTTCTTCCCGAGGCGATGTGGCCGGCAAGTCTCGCCGCGGCCTGGGCGGCAACGGCTGCGGTCACTGCCGTATACGCACCGGCCGAACCGCGCCTGCTACCGCAGCCTCGCCCCGACCTCACCATCGCGGAGCTGGCCGACCGGGCGGTGGCGATCGGCGATCCGCACGCGATCAAATACGCCGACGCGGTCGCCGACGTACTCGCCGCCGCGCCCGACCCGGCGTTGCTCTCGGCGGCAGTACGCAGCGTTGATGAGCTGGCCGATTGACCGTGTCACCCCGAGTCCCGCGTGAGGTCTCGTAGCCGAATCTTCATGGTGATGACGTCCACGGCGGCCCGGTACATGTAATCACGTTCGTCGTACCGGGAGCTGCGGCCGCGGGCGGGCCGCTGCGCCACGCCGGGGGGCGGGAGACGTTGAGGATGCCGTCGACGTCGAGCAGCCAGCCCGGCCGGTTCACCGGGGCCCGCCTCTCGGTGCGGCGGTAGACGCGGTCGCCGTGGTGGGCCGCTCCGCGGTGTCAGTGCGGATGTTGCGGTAGATGGTCATGGGGGTGACGCCGCAGGAAGCGGCGATCTCGGCCATCGTGAACTGCTTCGAGCCGTACATGCGCTGCGCCTTGTTGATCAGGGCGGGGTCATCTTAGGTTTGCGACCGCCAGTGCGGCCGCGGGCACGGGCAGCGGCCAGGCCAGCGAGGGTGCGTTGCCCGAGTTTGACGCTAGATTGTCGGTTTACCAGTAACGATAATGCGATAATGCATCGCCACATAAGGGGCATAGCGCGCATGCATCATAATGACAGTTCTTGTGCGTAAGACTTCAGGATGGTGTCTGGGGTGCAGCACCGCGACTGTGCAGGAGTGCGCCTCTGACCTGCGGCGAAATCCGATCGCCCCGCCGGCGTGAGTCGTGCGATCGTCGCCGTATGCCGCAACCGATCTTGCGTACCGACCGTCTGCTGCTGGTTCCGCTCGCCGACCGGCATCTCGAGCTGGAGATCCAGCTCGATTCCGATCCGGAGGTGCTTCGCTACCTCAGCGGCCGGGCGCGGTCCAGGGACGAGGTGCTCGCGTCCCATGCGCAGAGGATGGCCCTGGCGCGCGTGGTGGACGGCCTGGGCTACTGGATGGCGTTCGGGTCTGCTGGCGGCGCGCGTGGCTCGACGTCGCCAGCACGTGAGGACGAGGGCGAGTTCGTCGGGCTCATGATGCTTCCGCCGGCGCATGGCCCCGACCAACCTGACGACCCCACCGTCACGGACCTGGGTTACCGCCTCGTTCGCCGGTACTGGCGCCAAGGCCTGGCCAGCGAGGCCTCCCGCGTCCTGCTGCGACATGCCTTCGACACCGTCGGGCAGAGCCGGGTGATCGCGCAGACCATGGCTGTCAACGCCGGGTCCCGGGGTGTGATGGAGGCCATCGGCATGCGGTACGTGCGCACGTGGGTTTCGGTCTGGGACGACCCGCTGCCGGGGGCGGACCTGGGTGAGGTCGAGTACGAGATGACCCGCGGGATGTGGGAGGCGTGTCGTGGTGCTCAGCCGAGACCGTCAGGCGCCGAACGGGCGTAATTCCCCTGCATTACGTACGGGTGAGGCTTAGCCTGCACGCCATGTTCCCTCCAGTGAAGATCACCTCCGACCGGTTGGAAATCCGCGAGTTCGGGCCGCAGGACACCGCGGCTGTGGCGGCGTTTGTGGCGGCGGGGGATCGAACGGCACTGCCACCCGGCTTCCCCGAGGCGGTCGCTGACGTGGACGCGTGGCTGGCGGATGCGGTGCATCAGCGGCGCTTGGGCGGCGAGGGCGTACACCTGGTGATCCTGGAGCGGGCCACCGGCGAGATCGTCGGCAGCACCGGGTTGCGGGACACCGACTGGGAGGCCGGTCGCACCGAGATCGGCTACGGCGTACACGCCAGTCAGCGAGGTCGCGGTTTCGCGAGCGAGGCAGCTCGGGCGGTGGGACGGTGGGCGCTCGCCGACGGCGGGATGCGACGGGTTCAGTTGCACTGCCGGGTCGACAACGTGGCTTCCCTACGGGTGGCCGAGAAGGCCGGGTACCAGCGCGAGGGCACACTACGGATGGCCGGGCAGGACGGGCGCGAGCCTCATGACCTGGCCGTCTTCGCGATGATCGCCGAGCGGGCCAGCGCCACCTCGGCGGCCTGACGCTCTCGCCAACGGCGCTGACTGTCCCGGTTGCAGGCGCGGCACGTCCGCCGGTACCGCCCCGTCGATTCGTCGACCTCGCGGTCGTGCCCGTTGCGGCAGGTCGACGGCTGCGCCCGGGTACGGCAGATCTCCGCGTGAGTGACCTGCCGCAGATGAGTGGGCTCCACGCAGTCCCGGGCGTCGCAGAGGTGGTCGACGTCCAGGTCGGGGTCGTAGCCCCCGACGAAGGCGGCGTAGGCGGCGATGTGTGCCCAGGCCCGGCCCGCGACCTTCTGGTACACGCCGCGCTGGGTGCCGTACCCGCGGATGATCAGGCAGCCGTCGGCCTGCCGGACCGAACGCTCCAGGAGATATCGGCGGAGGCTGTCCTCAGTGAAGTGGCGGGACAAGCCGTTGACCCTGCTGAGCACACGTCACTCTATCCGGGGGCTCGCACGTCAGGCGTCCGCCGTACCCCGGGTGAGCCGGTAGGCGGCGGCCCTTGAGACTGGTGAGACCGCCTATTCAACTGTCGCGGATTCTCGCCCCAGGGACGAGAAACTGCCACCTAGTGGTTGCCCTGCCTAGCCGAGACCGATAGTGGCGGGAAGTTTGGGGTTGGGCAGCATGTCGCGGCCGGCGCGCAGGATCTCGAGGTTGATGATCGTGGGCCGGCCGCCGATAGGGCCCTTGAGGAACATCGGAACGAGAAGTAACGCTAGCGATGATCTTGGCTGGAACAGCTTGCCCGGCTGCTACCGCTTTCGCAGAAACGGTCCATTTTGGGAACAGATCAGCATCCGGTCAGGAATCGCTGATCCGGACCCGGATCCGTTCTCACGCAAAAGTGTCGCTGTGATGTTCTGAGCAACGTTTGTGCGAGCATGCTGGGCATGGCTGGTGAAGAAGACCGCGATCCGGAGACCCGAGACGCCGATGATGTCGAGCGCACCCGTGCCCGCGCTGTCAGGCGCAGCCCGGCTCGCCGTGCCGATCGCGGTCCGGCGTGGTGGCCACCTCGTACCACACCGGCCGGTTGACCAAGGTCCGCCGACTGAGCAAGGCTCTGCGGGTGCTGACCCCGGCCGACCGCGGCCCCGGGCAGCTGCGGCGCCCGGGCACCCCGCCGCCGGCACCGCTGCCCGCCGACGCCCCGGCCGCGGACATCCGGATCGGGTACGCCCGATGCAGCACCCTGACCCAGGAACTCCAGTCACAGCTGGACGCCCTCGCCGCGCACGGCATCCCCCGCGACAAGATCTTCGCCGAGAAGATCTCCACCCGGGTCCGGATGCGACCGCAGTTCGAGGCGGCACTCGCGCTGGCCCGGCAGATCAAGGCCCACGCCTCGCACTGCCGGGTCATCCTGACCGTCAACGAGATGAAACGCCTTGGCCGTGACGCCGCCGAACTCACTGCGCTGGCCGATCATCTCAGCGCGCACGGCCTGGTCCTGGAGATGCTCGCCGGCCCGCTGCCCGGCCTCTACGACCCGGCCGGCTCCGGGCGCATGCTGTTCGCCTTCTTCGCCGCGATGGGCGACACCGAACGGGAAAACATTCGCGAGGCCACCCTCGAAGGCCTCGACGCCGCCGCCCGCAAAGGCAAACACGGCGGCCGCCCGGCCGTCATCACCGAGGACATGCTGCATACCGTGCTGCGCCGGCGTGCCAACGGTGAGACCGTCGAGCAGATCCGCCCTGACCTGTTCATCGCGACCGGTAAGCGCAAGGGCCGCAACCCGAGCGTGGCCAGCATCTACCGCGCGCTCGCCGCCCACGAGAAAACCCAGGCGTACCCAGCCGCCGTCGAGCAAGCCCGTATCCAGCATGCGCAGCGCACCGGCGCCGACCTTCCGGCGATCGTGCGCCCCCGGCCCGCCCGTGTCCTCGACCCGATCGACGCCGAGCTGGCGCCGAAAAACAACGCTTAGCCGTGCTGGCCCCACCTCGACATCGAGGGCGTGCCCGACACCGGAGCACGTCCCCTGGATCGACCCGACCCATCCGGCCTGGCGAACGACCCGGTGTCAGCGGCTTCACCGATCAGAAATCCTCCGCCACGTCGTCAGTTCTGTTAGCCCTCTCGCACCGGTGGAAGGATTAATGACCATGACCGACGCCAGACGGCTGGGCGCCGACGAGGCCACGTTCATCGCGGCGGTCCGCACGGAGGATTCCGGGCGGTTCGCGCTCCTGACCGAGCGCCACCGGCGTGAGCTGCAGGTGCACTGCTACCGGATGCTCGCGAACTACGAGGACGCTCAGGACATGACGCAGGAAACGTTCCTGCGAGCGTGGAACAAGCGGGAGTCGTTCAAGGGCCACGCGGCCCTGCGGACCTGGCTGTACCGGATCGCGACGAACGCCTGCCTCGACTTCCTGGAGAAGCGCACCAACCGCACACCCGTACCGTCCGAGCTGCCGGACCCCGACTCCGAGGTGCTGTACCTGCAGCCGTACCCCGACCGGATGCTCCCCGAGGACCCGCAGGAATCGGTGGTGGCACGGGAGACGATCGAGCTGGCGTTCATCGTCGCCGTCCAGCACCTGCCGCCGCGGCAGCGGGCGGTGTTCATCCTGCGCGACGTCCTCGGCTGGCCGGCGTCGAAAGCCGCCGACGCCCTCGATCTGACCGTCGCATCGGTGACCAGCGCACTGCAGCGGGCCCGTGTGACGATGCGCGAGCAGCTGCCCGACCGCCGCCTCGACTGGCGGAGCCCCGCCACCCACGAGCTGTCGAATGACGAGCGCGGCGCGGTGAAGTCGTACATCGAGGCCCATGAGCGCAACGACCTCGACGGGCTGACGTCCCTACTGCGCGACGACCTGCGCTTCGCGATGCTGCCCGATCCGGGCACCGTGACCACGACGGCCAAGGACGCGGTGGACGGCTGGGTCTCCGGTGGGCTCTTCCAGCGCGGCTACGACGACTGGCGCGGTATCACCACGACGGTCAACCGCATGCCTGCCGCCGTGCTGTACCTCCGCACCCCCGACGACCCGGAGTACCGGCTATTCGCCATCGCGGTCCTGCACATCGTCGACGGGAAGATCGCCGAGCTCACAGGATTCGACGCCGCCGACAAACCATGGCTGGACCTGCCACCGACACTGTGATCACACATGTCACCATCGTCGACGAGTACAGCGCACGCCGCCGTCACCGAAGTCGCCAGGGAATGAGCACCCCGACCGCCTGAACACCAAACGCGACAATGCGAACACCACCGCCCCGCCGGCGTTGCCGGCGGGGAATCTTGATGCCAGAAGATCATCGTTCGGAGCGCAGGGAAGGGCCCGGGGAAGGTTCCCTCAAGGCCGAGGGGTCACGGTGAGCACGCCAGGAAGGGATTTCGTCCTGGCGTCACGAGCCCAGGACCTGGCCCGTGCTCATCGCCTCGTCTCGTATCGGGTCAGTACCACGCCGCCGGGAAACGTCCGCGTCTCCACCAGGTTCAGGTTCACCCAGCTGTCCAGGGCCGTGAAGAACGGCGTGCCGCCGCCCAGCAAGGCCGGTGCGGTGAGCAGCACGTACTCGTCGATCAGCCCGGCCCGCATGGCCGCTGCGGCAAGTGTGGCGCCGCCGATGTCCATGGGGCCGCCGTCTTCGGCCTTGAGCCGGGTGATCTCGGTGACCGCGTCGCCGGTGACCAGGCGGGTGTTCCAGTCGACCGTGCGGGTCGTCGAGGAGAACACCACCTTCGGCATGTCCCGCCAGCGGCGGGCGTACTCGATCTCCGCCGGTGTGGCGCCGGGCTGCTGGTCGGCGGTCGGCCAGTGGGAGCTCATCGTCTCCCACAGTTTGCGCCCGTACAGCGCCAGGCCGGTCGCCCCCACCCGGTCGGACCACCACTGGAACAGCTCGTCGCTCGGTACGCTCCAGCCGAGGTCGTTGCCGGGCGCGGCGATGTAGCCGTCCAGGCTCAGGTTCATGCCGAAGATCAGTTTCCGCATCGTGCCAGCCTCTCGTAGTCGATCTCACACGTACAGACGGGCACGGCGCGCAAACCTAATCGGTGCGCGATCTGCGTCCGCAAATAGTCCTCGCGTTCCGGACTCGGCACGGCGTACTCGGGTGGGCTCGAGCACTACCCACCGAATCTCGACTTCACCCTCGTACGGGCAGCGGCGCACCCATGGCCCAGCTCTCTCCGGCCGCTACTGCCGACTGCCCGGACGGGAAGGCCTTCCACGGCCACCTGCAACAGAGGCTGTCTACTTTCGCAGAGGCGTTGCGGTAGCGCTCGACGCGCTCGCTGCGCGAGCGGGAGTGTGAGCGATCTGGGCCCCCGAACGCCTGATCACACAGCTAGAGCGCCAGCCAGGCCCCCTCACCGCGCTGGAGATCGCCAACCCGTTCCCGACGCTTGGGCATCTCGCTCGGCGACCAGCGGCCGCACGTGCCCGGCAAGATCCGCGAGTACCTACCTCTCCCAGCGCCGACGCAGCTAAGCGTTGTCTTTTCGGCGCCTACTACTGAAGGGACCCCTGAGGGGCAATGCCCCCGACGGCGAGTGCGCCCCGTGAGGGAAAAGAGGCCGGATGCTCCACGGGGGAAGAGCATCCGGCGCGATCACTATAAGGGTGGCAGCACCCGCTACTCGTCGTCGCCGGCGTCCGGGTCGCGCAGCGGTCGGTAGGTGCGTCCGCCCAGGTCGGGCAGGGTGAACGTGTAGTGGCCGTGGACCCGGATGTGGTGGCGAACGTAAGGCGAGAGCCGGGCGACGTCGGCATAGAGCACGGGATAGCCCTGGGCGCGCAGGCCGGCGAGGGCGAGGTCCAGGTAGAGGGTGTTCCACAGGGTGATGCAGTTGAGGACGAGGCCGAGCGCGCCGAGTTGGTCTTCCAGGCCTTCGTGGTAGGCGCGGTGCAGCTCGCCGCGACGGCCGTGGAAGACGTGCCGGGCCAGGTCGTGGCGGCCTTCGTTGAGGTTGCGCATGCCCTTGATCTGGCGCCGGTACGGTTCGTCGTCGACGAAGGTCAGCACGTGCAGGGTCTTGAAGATCCGCCCGTAGCCGGCCAGGGCTTCGCCGAGCTGGGTGAGGTTCCCACCGGTCAACAGCACCCGCAGCGCATCGTAGGCGGAGATCTGCCCGGTGTGGATGGATCCGGCAATGCGAAGCATGTCGGGCCAGTGCCGGCGGATCCGGTCGAGGTCGACGATGCCGCGGGCGGTCGCGTTCAGGGGGCCGTAGTCGGCGGTGCGGTTGATCCGCCACAGCTTGGCATCGGGCAGGTCGGCCAGCTGCGGCCGGTAGTCGAAGCCGAGCAGCTGCAGCAGCCCGAAGACGACGTCGGAGTACGAGCCGGTGTCAGCGATGACGACCTCGGGGCGGCGGCCACCGTCGCGCCGGTAGAGCAGGTCGATGAGGTGCATCGAGTCACGCGGGGTGCCCGACAGCACCATCCCGGCGGTGCCGACGGCCTGGTCGTTGACCGCGTTCAGCCAAGTCGCGCCGCGCCGCTGGCCGAAGTACTTCGGGTTCGGCCGGGCATGGATTGTACGGACCGGCACCACGAACCGCATCCCATCGGCCGCCGCGACCAGACCGCCGCCCCAGGCCCGGGCCAGGCCGATACCGTCCTGGACGTCGATCAGCACCGCGTTCGCCGCAGCGTAGGTCTCCGGCCGCAGGTAGGTAGCGTCGACATGGCTGATCCGGCCTCGGGTCAACCCGGGGATTCCGTCGGAGATCACCGGCCCGAAGCCGACGTTGAGCGCGTGCGCGGTTAACGTCGCGGCGACCGTCACGTGCAGGTCGTCCAGACGGGTGGTCGCCCCCGACAGCGCGGTGAACGCGCCGGCGAAGCCGGGATACCAGGCCATCACCTCCAGGATCAGCTCGCCCAGGTCGATGCGCGGCAGCATCGCCTCCACCCGGTTACGCAGGTCTACCAAGCTCGACGGGTCCGGCACTGCGGTGACCTTCTGCGCATGCAGCCGGCCCTCGTCGTCGAGCCGGGCCGCCGTGTCCACGGCCAGCCCGGCCGCGACCTGCCGCCACGCCTCGTCCAGCGCCGCGGCGTGCCCGCCAAGCAGCTCGCGCGGTTCCTCGGGCAGCTGCAGCGCGTTCAACGCGGGCGCCTTGGCCTGCTGCCAGGCCTCGCCGTCGAGCAGCCGGGCCCGCGGGTCGCCCCAGCGTTCGGAGACCGCGGCGAAGATGTCGCGGCGCTTGAGCCGCTGGTGGAACTGCTCGAGCACGCAGAACACGTACGCGGCCTTGTCCACCGTCTCGAGCAGATCCTCCGGCAGTCGGGCCTGAAAGGCCGACACCAGGTCGGACAGCCGCTGGTGGAGCCGGTCCGTTGCCTGTGCCCGGACCCGCGCGACCAGGCGGGCCAGAGTGCTCACCGCCGGGAGCAGCACCTTGCGCTCGCGCAGCCAGCCCACCGCCGCGTTGAAGAGCGCCTTCGGTCCGTCCCCGGTGGTCCACGCCCGGTCGTCGATCCAGCGCGTCAGGTCAGGCTCCGCCCCGGCGAAATCGGTGTACCCGTACGCCTGGGCGATCTCGCGCTGGTGTTCGAACCGAGTCGGCCGGCGCCGCAGATACTCCTTGGCTACCGACGGATCCGCCGCACCGACCTGCACCGCGACATAGTCGACCGCCTCGGTCGGCACATCCAGCGGATCCTCCAGAAACAGGCCCAGCGCCCGCACCGTGGCCACCTGCAAACCAAACCCGATCCGGTTCTCATCCCGTCGTCGCTCCGCGATCAGGTCCCGGTCCGCGTCATCGAGGAAGAAAAGGCCTTCCAGCTCCGTCGGCGTCAGCCCAGCCGGGAACCGGCCATACGCCGCCGCCTGCTCATCAGTGAGGAACTCAACCGGCACAGGCCGAAACGGTAGAAGATATCGAACATGATCGAAGACAGGTTAACGGTCAGTCGATCACGACAACCGACGTACCCCGAACGTGTCCACCCGGGAGCCCTGCCGATCAAGATCATCCCTAGCGTTACTTTCCGTTCCGATGCTCCTCAAGGGCCGATAGCGGCAGGCGTATCAGGCAAGCCTTAGAGCAGATCAAGACGGAGGCAGTGGCATGAAAATCTTCAGCTACGAGGACGAGCCTGAGATCACCATGGACCCCGAGACCCGCCGGGCCTTAGTCAGGCAGCTACTCGGCCCCGACGCGCCGCCTGCGTGGTGCGAGCTCGTCGAGGCCCTGGCGATCCTCGCCCCGGCCCACAACAACGACATCAGCCCGCTGCACTGCACGCCGGGTGAGCTGACCGTCTGTGCCCAGCCGGCTGGGGTACCCATTACCGAGATCGAGCGGCTGGAGGAGATCGGCTTCCATGTCGCCCATGACGAGGAGGACTTCACGTCGACCCGGTTCGGCAGCGCCTGAGCTTCCTCACTGATGAGCAGACGGCCACCTATGGCCGGTTCCCGCAGGCGTTGACGCCTGCGGCTACGACCCGAGGACCCGGCCGACACCAGCCCCGAAGGCGCAGCACGCGCGGACTGGCCGGACGCAGTTGCCTGCCGCCGCGCTCCGAAATCTCTTCGCCTTCCCGGCTCGCCGGGTGATGAGCAGGACAACGCGCCGGCAATCAGGGGCGGAGCCAGCGGTCGAACCACGCGCGGGTCCGACGCATGACGTCGAGCTGGTGGGTGCGTTCCTGGATCGAGTGGCCCTCTCTCGGGTAGGTCACGAACTCGTGCTCGACGCCGAAGTGGCGCAGTGCACGGTGGAGATACATGGCCTGCCCGAGGGGGACGTTGGTGTCCTCGGCGCCGTGCAGGATGAGCGCCGGAGTACGGATGCGGCTGGCGTAGGAGATCGGGCTGACTGCGTCATGGGGGTGCGGGCCGATGCCGGACCAGCCGGTGCTGCCTCCGAGCGCGGCTTCGAACTGGCCGTTCTCCCCGGTGGCGGCGAGCATGCCCCAGTCGCTGACGCCGGCGCCGACCAGCGCGGCGCGGAACCGTTCGGTTTGGCTGATGGCCCAGGCGGACATGAACCCGCCGTGGCTCCAGCCAGCGATGCCCAGCCGGTCGGAATCGGCGATGCCCTGGGTGATGAGCAGGTCAATGCCGGTCAGGATGTCGGTCCACTCCTGCTGGCCGACCCGGCCGGCGACGCTGGCAGCGAACTGGTGGCCGTGCCCCTGACCACCACGGGGGTTGGGCAGGAACACCGCGTAGCCGGCGGCGGCCAGCCACTGTGCGCTGGGGAACCAGAACAACTGGCAACGGTCGGCGTAGCGGTCGTACGGGCCGCCGTGCACGATCGTGACGAGTGGGAACGGGCCCTCGGACGCGTTCTTTCCGGCTGGGAGGACGAGCAATCCGTCCAAGTCGAGGCCGTCGGAGGCACGGTAGGTCAAAGGTTCTTGCGTGCCGAGAGTGATGCCGTCCAGTTCCGGGCGAGTATTCGTGATCTTCCGCAGCGGCCCAGCCGGTGGCCCGAGATGAACGTTGGCAGGCTGATAGCGGCTGCCGGTCAGCACCGCGATGGCCTCGCCGCTGCGCGTGGTGGTGAGGCCGTCGAGGCGCCCGGGGTGCCGCGACAGGATCGTAAGACCCGTGGGGTCGAGCCGGGCCAGGGTCGCGTTCAGGCCGTCGGCGAACACGACCAGTGGGACGGCATCGGTCTGGCGCAGCTCGGTGGGACACATCGAGAGACCGACTGTTCGATTGCGCTGGATGCGGTCGACCAGGGCCAGGTCGAACACGGCGGTGCCGGCTTGGAGGACCGGTGGAGTGAGTGCGATGTAGCCGAGGTGCCAACCGTCCTCGGCGAGCCACCAGGCCAGAGAGCGCGCTTCGGCCTCGGCCGGTCCAAGGTCCTCTGCTGTCCCAGTGACCGGGTCGAACAGGTGCAGCCGGCCGGTGCGGGGACCGTAGTCGTTGTCGGCGCTCGCTCGGGTGAGCACGGCGACGGGCCCGCCGTCGGGCCGTTGCTGCAGTTCTACGACGTGCCGGTCGCCGAACGCGTCCGGCGTGGCGATCCGGCCGGTACGTAGGTCAAGCAGGCGCAACCGGGCACACGGTTCCCGCTCGCCGACGACAACGGCGTCGTCGCGATCCCGGGCACGGCGCGCGTCCTGCTCGGTGGGTTCGTCCTCGGCGAGCAGAGCGACCAAGCCAGGGGCGGCCAGTGGTTGGTGGTCGATGATGCCGGAACGCCAGCTGGTCAACGCGGTCACCCTGCCATCGGCGGGGACAAGCCGGTGCAGCTGCGGGATACCGCGTTCGGCACGGTCCGAGAGGAAGAACAGCGTGTTCGAGTCCGCGGACCAGCGTGGCCGGGACTCCGTTGCGGTGTCGCCCGTCACCCTGCCCGCAGCGTCGGTGCCATCGATGTTGAAGAGCCAGACTTCAGTGTTGAGGTGGTCACCGGTCCGGCTGGTGGGAGCAAGGACGTAGCTGAGCAGATGCCCGCTGGGGGCGAGAGCCGGGGCCTGCGGGGTGCACCCATCAACAACAAGTTCGGCGGTCAGACCTGTCATGCGATCAGTCTGCCGACATCAACACCGCACTACGCGACCGAGTTGGCACGACGCGCCAGGTCAGCAGGAGTGCCGATAAGCAGCGGTAGCCTCAAGATCACCGTTAGCGCTACTTTTCATTCTGATGTTCCTCAAGGGCCGCGGCCTGTTCGGGCAGGTCGATGTCGGTGTCGTCGGCGACGTCGGCGCACGGCACCAGCCGCACGGCGTCACCCTGCGCCCGTAGGTAGTCCCGGGCGCCCCGGTCCCCGATCGCCGCCGCCGCGACGCTGGCCCAGTGGTGACGGCCGAGCAGCACCGGATGCCCGCGACGACCGTCCTGGTAGGTGGCCACCGCGAGGGAGTCGGCGGTGGCGTCGCGGGCGACCCGGCGTACCGCATCGGGGGTCAGGCCAGGCATGTCGACCAACGTGACCACGGTTGCCACGGCCGTGCCGGACGTCAGGGCGGACAGCCCGGCCCGCAGAGACGAGCCCATGCCCGTCTCCCAGTCGTCGTTGAGCACCACGGTGGGTAGCCGCGTCCGGGCGCGGATCCGGTCGGCCTGCGCCCCGAGCACCACCACGACCGGCCGGCAGCCGGCGGCCGTGAGGATCTCCGCGGCGTGCTCCACCAGGAGCCGCCCCCGGTACGACAGGAGAGCCTTCGGCATGCCGAACCGGCGGCCGGCACCCGCCGCGAGGAGCAGTCCCGCCGTAGCCATGCGCGGAGTGTAGCCCCGGCTCTCCTTCGGTTCTGGCTTCTCGGAGCCCGCCTGAACCAGGCCGCGAAGAGCTCCGGGGGTGATCCGGCCGGCCCGGAGGGCTAGCATGCATCTCGTATCTGCTGTCACGTGTTTGTGGTGAGGTGCCGGATGGCTGGGACGCGATAGTGGCACGTTCCGGTGACCGGCCGGGCCGGCGGCTGCGGGTGGCGGTCGACGCCGCCGGGGCGGATCTCGGCCCGGAGCCCGTCGTCGCCGGCGCGCTGGCCGCGGCCGCGACCGTGGACGTGCTGATGGTCGGCCCGCCGGCGCTCGTCCGTCCCCTGCTGCCCGGTGGAGTCCCGCCGCCCGGCGTACGACTGGTGGACGCCCCCGACGTGGTCGCGATGGCCGAGGATCCGGTGGCCGCGACGTACTCCAAGCGGCGCTCCTCACTCCTGGTCGCCGCTGGGGAGGTGGCGGCGGGTCGGGCCGACGCCATGGTGACCGCGGGCAACACCGGCGCGGCGGTGCTCGCCGCTGCCGTCCGGATGGGTCGGGTGCCGGGGGTGAGCAACCCGGCCCTGGCGATGGTGCTGCCGGTGCCCGGCGCCGGCCCGACCGTGCTGCTGGACATCGGCGCGACCGCCGCGGCCGTGCCCGAGTGGCTGGTCGAGTTCGCGGTGCTGGGCGCGGAGTACGCACGGGCTCGGCTGGGGCTGGCCCGACCGAGGATCGGCCTGCTGTCCAACGGCCACGAGGCGGTCAAGGGCGGGCCGGTACGCCGCGACGCGCACCTCCTGCTGGCCACGATGCCCGGTTACACCGGCCAGATCGAGGCGTACGACGTGCTCGGAGGCCGCGTCGACGTGGCGGTGACCGACGGATTCACCGGTGACGTGGCGCTGAAGACGTACGAGCGCACGTTGGACGCGACCGTCGGTTTGGCGCTGGACGCGGTGCGGGCGTTCTCGCCGATCGGCGTCCTGGCCCGGGACCGGCAGCGGCGGGTGACCCGGGCGGTGCGTGACGGGCTCGCGGCCGAGCCGGGCGGGGCGCTGCTCGGGGTAGGCGGTGTGTGCGTGATCTGTCACGGGACGGCCACGGCGGCCGACGTCGAGGCGAGCGTGGGAATCGCCGGGGAGTGTTTCCGCTCGGGTGTGGTGGGGCGGATCGCCGGGGCGTTCGCGGCGTCGTCCCGGCAGCGACTCCGGGGGCGACGCAGCCCCGTCGACGGCTGAACTATCCATTCTTGTATCTGGCTTTGCGAAGACGAGCGTTGATATGGTTCCGGGATTCCTGGCATGAGGGTGGTGCGATGTCACAACAGATGATCCAGGTCAGCGATCTGCGCCGGTCGTTCGGCACGACGGCGGCGGTCGACGGGGTGAGCTTCGAGGTCGCCGCGGGTGAGGTGGTCGGTCTGCTCGGGCCCAACGGCGCGGGGAAGACCACCACCATCCACTGTCTCACCACGCTGCTGAGGCCGGACGCCGGCACCGCCCGCGTCGCCGGCTTCGACGTGGTCGACCAGGGCTCCGAGGTGCGCCGCAGCATCGCGGTCACCGGGCAGTTCGCGGCGCTCGACGAACTGCTGACCGGCCGGGAGAACCTGGTCCTGTTCGGCCGGCTGCTCGGGCTGGGCCGGCGCGCCGCCGCCACCCGGGCCGACGAGCTCGTCGAGCGCTTCGACCTGGGCGAGGTGGCGGGCAAGGCGGTCCGCACGTACTCCGGTGGCCTGCGCCGCCGCCTCGACCTGGCCGCGAGCCTGGTGGTCGACCGGCCCGTGCTGATCCTCGACGAGCCGACCACCGGGCTGGACCCGCGCAGCCGGCGGGCGCTCTGGGAGATCGTCCGGGAGTTGCGCGACGCCGGCACCGCCGTCCTGCTCACCACGCAGTACCTGGAGGAGGCGGACCAGTTGGCCGGGCGGGTCCTGCTCATCGACCACGGCAGGGTCGTCGCCGAGGGCACCCCGGACGAGCTCAAGCGTCAGCTCGGCGGCGCGGTCTGCGAGGTGCGGGTGGAGGACCCACGGGCGCGGGCGGTCGCGGTCGAGCAGCTGCGTGCCGCCTTCCCGGGGCTGACCGAGGACGAGGACGTGCTGCGGCTCGCCGCCGGTTCCGGCACGCTGACCGAGGTCGTCCGGCGGCTCGAATCAGCCGGCGTGGAGGCCGACGACGTCACCGTCCGGCGGCCCATCCTGGACGAGGTGTTCCTCTCGGTGACCGGGTCCCTCGACGCGGACGCGGACCGGTCCAGGATGGCGCCGGGCGTGGCGGGGGCCGGCCGGTGAGCACCACGGCCAATGCCGGGGCCAGCCCGCTGCGGCAGTTCACCGTCCTGGCCGCCCGTAACCTCCAGCAGGCCCGCGCCGGCCGGTCGGTTGGCCTGACCGTCGTCTTTCCGCTCGCGTTCTTCGCCGGCTTCATGGTCGTCTTCCGACGGCTGATGTCCGACTACGGGATCGCCTACGAGCAGTTCCTCCCGCCGGCGATCGTTGTGCAGACCACCGCCCTGGTCGCCATGTCGGCCTGCTACATGATCGCCGGCGATGCTCGCAGCGGCCTGATCGCCCGCTACCGGACGCTGCCGATGAGCGCGGTCGTGGTGCCGGCGGCTCGGCTCGTGGTGGACGCTGCCCGGGCCGCCGTCGCGGTGGCGGTGATCCTCGTCGCCGCGGTGCTGGTCGGGTTCCGGTTCAGCGCGGGCGCGGCCGGCGCGGCGGGTTTCGTGCTGCTGGCGGTCGGCTTCGCGGTGGTACTTGCGGCTGGTTGCGCGGCCCTGGGGCTGGGCGCCCGTGACCCGGAGCAGGTGTACTCGGCGCTGACCCTGCCGTACCTGGTGCTCACCACGGTCTCCACCGCCTTCGTCCCGGTCGACGCTTTCCCGGGCTGGCTGCAACCGGTGGTGGAGGTGTCGCCGTTCTCCGCCCAGGTCGACGCGTTGCGCGCGCTGTCCACCGAGGGCGCCGAGCAGAGGGTGTGGCCGGCCCTCGTCTGGCTGCTGGTCCTGGGGCTGCTGTTCGGAGTGGCCGCGGCACGTTCGTTTCGGAGGAGCCGATGAGTACCGTCACGCAGGCCTCGCTGTTCGCCGGGCGCAACCTTCGCCGGTTCTTCCGGGCGCCGCCCGCGCTGGTCTACTCGTTCGCGTTTCCGGTGCTGCTCCTGCTCACCCAGTACGCGGTCTTCGGCCGGATCGTCGGTGACGGCGACCGGCAGCACTACCTGGAGCGGTTGGCCCCACTGGTGGTGCTGTCCACCGCCGCGTTCGGGTCGCCGTCGAGCGCCGTCGGGTTCCTGCGTGACCTGCGGGGCGGGCTGGTCGACCGGCTGCGCACCATGCCGGTGGCGCCGGGGGCGCTGCTGGCCGGCCGGGTCGCCGGGGACGTGCTGCGCATCGTCCTGATCGGAGCGCTCACCACGGGCGTGGCGATGTTGCTGGGTTTCCGGTTCCGGGAGGGGCCGCTGGCGGTCGTCGGCTTCTTCGCGGTGATCGCGCTGTTCGGCCTGATGTGGGCGGCGATCGCGCTGTGGCGGGGGTCGGGGCCCGGTGACGAGGAGTCGCTGCCGCCGTCACTGACCGGTCCGGCGACCCTGTTGTTCATCTTCTCCTCGGGTTTCGTGCCGGTGTCGGCGTTCCCGTCGGTGGTGCAGCCGGTGGTGCGGGCCAACCCCTTCTCGGTCGCCACCGAGGCGTTGGTGGGCCTGTCCAGCGGCGGGCCGGTCCTCGTTCCGGTGCTGCAGACGATCGCCTGGGTGCTTGGGTTGGGCACGGTCTGCCTGCTGGTGGCCCTGCGCCGGTTCGGCCGGCGCACGGCTCGCTGAAAGCAGTCGGAGCCGGTCAGACCGGGCTGGCCATCCGGTAGAGCATCTGTTGACCGCCGGTGGCGAGCAGCAGCCCGGTGTCCGACCAGACGCGGGCGCGGGCGCCGAGCACCCCGCCGGTGGCGGCGGCGGCTTCCCCCTCCACCAGCAGCCAGCCGGCGCCGTTGTCGCCGCCCTGGAAACCCACGTACAGGTCCATGCTCGGGGCCATGAAGGTGGTCCGCTCGAACGCCTGCACGACCGCCGGGAACTGCACCACGTCGACGGCGAAGACCAGCCGGGCCGCCGCCAGCCAGGGGCCGGCGTCGGCGGGTAGCTCCTCGTGCAACCGCAGCCAGCCCCGGATGGTCGGTACGCCGTCGCGTTGCGGCTCCCAGCCGCCGGCGGGCCAGCCGGCCAGGCGTACCTCGTAGCACCGCTCCCAGATCGGCAGCACGGGCAGGCCGTCGCGGCGCATGAGCTCGACCAGGGTGGGCAACTCGTCGGGCTTGGGCAGGTCCGGTGGCGGCATCCAGCGTCGCTCCGGGCCGAGCAGCCCGGCGGCGATGGTCCAGACGTGTGCGGTGAGCAGGGTCCGGCCGCGTTGCCGCAAGGTGACGTGCAGGGCGGCGGTGCGGCGGGTGCCGTGCACCCGGGTCACCTCGATGTCGACCTCGCCGTAGCGCGGTGGTGCGAGGAACTGGCAGTTCAGGCTCACCGGCAGCATGGCGCCGGCCTCCTCGCCCGCCGCGCGCAGCGCGATCGCGGCCAGGTAGCCGCCGTTGGGCCCCCACACCGACCAGTCCTCGGCCAGGTGGGCGCGGTACCGGCCCGGCGCGGTCTGCCGCACCGCGGCGTCGTCCGCGAGACTGGCCATCGAGGACCCCTTCCGGTGTTGGAACGCGTAAAAACAAGATACTGCAGATCAAAAGCAGATACGAGTACGATGCGGCGCATGGATCTGCATGACAGCGCCGAGGAGGCGGAGTTCCGGGCGGGACTGCGCGAGTGGCTGGCGGGCGCGGTGCCGGCGACCACCGGGCCGGACGGGGCCCCACCACAGGGGCGGTGGGGCGACATCGCCGCGGTGCGGTCGTTCACCTCCGCCCTGCACGCCGCCGGGTACGCCGGCCTGACCTGGCCGGCCGAGTACGGCGGGCGCGGGTTGGCCCCGGCGTACCAGGCGATCTACCTGGAGGAGACGGCCCGCGCCGAGGCCGCCGAGCACATCGGAGTCATCGGCCTCGGCATGGTCGGGCCGACGATCATCGCCTGCGGATCGCCGGAGCAGCGCGCCTGGTACCTGCCGCGGATCCTCACCGGAGAGAGCATCTTCTGCCAGGGCTTCTCCGAGCCGGAGGCGGGCAGCGACCTGTCCGCCGTGCGGACCGCCGCGCGCCACGAGGGCGACGAGCTGGTGGTGACCGGGCGCAAGGTGTGGTCGTCGTACGCGCACCTCGCCGACCACTGCCTGCTGCTGGCGCGCACCGATCCGCAGCAGCGGCGCCACCGGGGGCTGTCCTGCCTGCTCGTGGACCTGCGCTCGCCCGGCGTCACGGTCCGACCGATCCGCCAGATGACCGGTGCGGCGGAGTTTGCCGAGATCGAGTTCGAAGAGGTCCGGGTGCCGCTCGACGCGGTGGTGGGTGGGATCGGTGAGGGCTGGCGGGTCGCGATGACCACCCTCGCTCACGAGCGGGGCACGTTCGGGTTCACCCTGACCGCCCGGCTGGAGGTGGCGTTCCGGCGCCTGGTCGCGACCGCGCGGGCCCGGGGCCGGGACACCGACCCCCTGGTACGCGACCAGATCGCCGCCCGCTACGTCGAGCTGGAGGGTCTGCGTTGGACCAACCGGCGCGGGCTGGCCGAGCTGGCGCGTACCGGGGTGCCGGGCCCGGAGACCTCGGTGATCAAACTGCGCTGGTCGCAGGCGCACCAGCGGCTGACCACCCTGGCCGTGCAACTGCTCGGCGCCGGCGCCGAACCGGACGGCTGGGACCGCTACTGGCGGCACCAGATGCTGCGCAGCCGCGCCAACACCATCGAGGGCGGCACCTCCGAGGTGCTGCGCAACCTGGTCGCCGAGCGCGTACTGGGCCTGCCCCGGTCGTACTGACCCGCGCCTCGCGGCGACGCCCACGACGAGGAGAGACCCCATGGACTTCGCACTGACCGGCGAACAGGAGACGCTGCGGGACACCGCGGCCAAGTACCTCGCCGACGACCGGTCCCTGAGCGACGGCCGGGCCTGGACCGAGATGACCGACCTCGGCTGGCTGGACGCGGAGCTGGGCACGGTCGAGCTGGCGCTGCTCGCCGAGCAGCTCGGCTGGGCGCGCAGCCCGTCGCCCTGGTGGGCCACGATCGGGCTGGCCGGTCCGGCGCTTCGGGCGGCGGGTCGCCCTCTCTGCGCTCCCGCGACGCTGGCCTGGGCCGAGGAGAACGGCCCGGGCACTCTCGCCGGCGCCGTGGCCGCTGTCCGTCGGCCGGTGACCGACCCGGCGCTCGGCTGCGCCGTCGCCTCCGACGGGACACTGACCGGACGCAAGGTCCGAGTGCCGAACGTGACCGAAGCCGTGGACCTGGTGGTGACGGCGAGCGGCCCGCGCGGCGTCGAGCTGCGTCTGGTCGACGCGTCCGCGTTGCGGCCGGCGCCGGCCGGTGCCGGCGGGCAGGCGCTCGACCCGACCCGGCCCGTCGCGACGGTGGAGCTGACCGGCGTACCCTCGGCGCCCCTCGTGGCCGCGGACGCCGCAGCCGACGTGCTCGCGGTGACCCGACGGCGGAGCCTGGCGCTGCTCGCCGCCGAGGCCGTCGGCGTGGCGGCGAGAGCTCTGTCGTGGGCCAGCGGGTACGCCGCCACCCGGACCCAGTTCGGCCAGCCGATCGGTGCGAACCAGGCGGTCGCGCATCCGCTGGCCGAGAGTTACGGGCAGGTCGAGACGGCCCGGTCGCTGGCCTACCGGGCCGCGTGGTCGGTCGACGCGGAGCCGGGCCCGATCGCCGACCGGGCGGTGCTCACGGCCAGCGTGGCGGCCCGCGAGGCCGCGATGACCGCCTGCGAGGCGGCCATCCAGACCCACGGCGGCAGTGGCTTCACCTGGGAGCAGCCACTGCACCACTGGTACCGCCGGGCGTGGTGGTTGGCCACCTACGACGGGACGGTCGCGGACGTTCGGGGCGAGCTGGCCGGGCTGCTGCTCGACGGCTGAGCCCGCCGGCCGCGCGCCGGATCAGCCGGCGGGGATCAGGACGAGCCGGGTCGGTAGGAGCCGAAGCTCCACAGGTTGCCCTCGGCGTCGCGGACGGAGTATCCCTGGCCTCCGTAGTCCTCGTCGCGGAGCTTCTGCACGACCTCGGCGCCGGCGGCGACGACCCGCTCGTAGTGCGCTGCCACGTCGTCGATGACCACATAGGTCGCGGCGGGCCCGGTGTCCAGGACCATCCGGCCGTCGCTGCCGTCCGTCTGCGAACCGAGCATGATCATGCCGCTGCCCCAGGTGAGCTGTGCGTGACTGATGGAGTCGTCCGGACCGGGGACGACCAACTCCTCGCGGAAGCCGACGACGTCGACCAGCCACCGGATGGCGGCCGGAGCGTCGCGGTAGCGCAGGGTGGGGATGACTTCCGGGCCTCTACTCATACACGAGAGTCTAATGAAGAATCGCGGATAGCACATGTGATGCGTCCTGGCATGTCGTGTATTCGGCTAGGCTGACCCCATGCTTCGCTACGACTACGTGATCGTCGGCGCGGGTGCGGCGGGCGCGGTGCTGGCGGCCCGCCTGAGCGAGGACGCGGCCCGTTCCGTGCTGCTGTTGGAGGCCGGCCCCGACCTCGTCGGAGCGGCCGTGCCCGAGGCGTTGCGGACCGGCTCGGTGGAGGCCGAGGACGGCTTCGACTGGGACCTGCGGGCGACCGTCGTCGCCGGCCGGGAAGCGCCGCTGAGGCGCGGCCGGGTGGTTGGCGGTTCGACGCAGATCAACGACCGGGGCGCGATGCGTGCCCCGGCCGCCGATTTCGTCGGGTGGGGCGCCCGCGGCCTGCCGGAGTGGGACTGGCCGGCGGTCCTGCCGGCCTTTCGCCGACTGGAGAGCGACCAGCAGTTCGGCGAGCGCGACCACCACGGCGCCGACGGTCCCGTCCCGATCACCCGCTGGTCGCGCGGCGAGCTGACACCCGCGATGGACGGCTTCCTGCAGGCCGCGCTCAACCTCGGGCACGACTACCAGGACGACATGAACGCCCCCGACGCCGTCGGCATCGGGATGTATCCGCAGAACCGGCGCGACCGGCTGCGGATGTCGACCGCGCTCACCCACCTGGACCCGGCCCGGTCCCGGCCCAATCTGGTCGTCCGGGGCGACGCCGAGGTCGAGCGCGTGCTGCTGGCCGACGGGCGGGCGGTGGGCGTGCAGGTCGCGGGGGAGACCATCGGCGCCGGGGAGGTGATCCTCTGCGCCGGCTCGCCGTACAGCCCGGCCCTTCTGCTGCGCTCCGGGATCGGCCCCGCCGACGAGTTGCGCGCCGCAGGGATCACACCGCTGGTCGACGTGCCGGGCGTGGGCACCGACGTCATCGACCAGCCCGGCGCGATCATCCTGGTGGTGCCCGAGCCGGAGACGGTGGGCGGCGACTGGCCGCGTACGCAGCTCATCGCACGGCTCGCCGGCATCCCGGGGCACGAGGCCGACCAGGCGTTCTATTTGAGCCTGTTCACCGGCATGAGCACCTCCCGGGGCGCCGGCGCGGGTCTGGACCGGATCATCGGCGCCGACCTGGTCAACACCGTGATGATCGGCGACATGGCGATGGCGTCGCGGGGGCGGATCGCCGTGCGCGACGCCAGCGGAACGGCCCCCGTCGTGGGCCTCAACTTCTACTCCGCCGACGGTGACCTCGCCCGGATGCGCGACGCGTACCGGCACGCGTGGGAGATCGCCAACCAGGCCGCCTTCACCAAGACGGTCGCCCGGTTCGCGCTCGTCGACGACGCGGTCGTGGGCGACGACGAGCAACTGGACCACCTGCTGCGCGCCACCACGTACAGCCGGTTGAACCTGGTCGGTGGCGCCCGGATGGGCGCGGCGGACGACCCGGGCGCGGTCGTCGACGGCCGGTGCCGGGTGCGCGGCGTGGCCAACCTGCGGGTGGTGGACGCGTCCATCGTGCCAGTGCCGCTGCGCGCGCCCGCCGCGTTGACCAGCATCATGATCGGTGAGCGGGGCGCCGAGCTGATCGCGGGCGAGCGCTAACGGCGCAGCAGTGTCGACAGTGCCGCGCCCGGGTTGGCCACGACGGCCCGGGCGACGGTGACGTAGCCGTCGAGCAGCCGGACGGCGTCCGCCGGCGCCAGCCGTGGCGTGTGGAACAGCACCACCCGCAGCCCGTTCCCGCGCGGCGCGAGCGCCAGCTCGGTGCCGAAGCGGCTGCCGATCGCCTCCGGGACGAGCAACTCGAACTCGGTGTCGCCGACGCGGACGCGGTGCGCCAGCTCGGCCATCATCTGGAACACCACGTCGTCGACCCGGCCGCCCAGGTTGGCACTGCCGGTGGACACGGCCTGGTAGGGCTGCTCCTGGTTGGCGAAGGCGGCGGCGGTCGTCGCGTGGGTCGCCTGCACCAGGGCCTGGAAGGTGGCGAACGGCGGCAGCCGGGTGCGCAGCACCACCATGTTGGCGCAGAAGCCGACGGTGCCCTGGCTCTCCGGCCGGCTCCGGTTGGCGAACAGCGAGGCGACGGCGAGATCGCCCTGCCCGGTCACGCGGTGCAGGACCGCGTAGTAGACGGCCAGGGCCACGGTGAACAGCGTCGTGCGGTGGCGCCGGGCCAGGGCGCGCAACCCGTCGGCGACGCCGGTGTCGAGATCCCGGGCCAGCACGCCCGGGGTGGCCCCCGGTGGCGGCTCGCGGTACGGCAGGCGCGGCAGCCGCAGCCCGGTCAGCTGGTCGCGCCAGAACGCGCGTTGCCGTTCCAGCTCCGCGCCGGCCAGCCGATCCTCCTGCCAGGCCACGAACTGCGGGTACTGCCAGTGCACCGGGGGCAGCTCGGCGGGTGACCCGGTGCAGAGGGTGCGCAGCTCCTCGAAGAGCAGCCCGCACGACCAGGCGTCGGTGACCAGGTGGTGCATGGTGAAGCAGAGGATCACCTCGTGGTCGGTGACCCGCCAGGCGGTGGCCCGGGTCGGCCAGTGTGCGACGTCCACCCGGGTGGCCAGCTCCGCGGCGACGGCCGCGTCGGCCGCGGCGTGCGGATCGGGCTCGCCCCGCAGGTCGACCACGGTGAGCTCGACGGGCCGCGGCTCGTGCACCAGCTGGGACAGCCGTGGCCCCCGCCCCGTGAAGGTGGTCCGCAGCGCCTCGTGCCGCGCGGTCAGCGCGGTCAGCGCCCGCCGCACCGTAACCACATCGACGTCGCCGGAGAGACGGCACAGCAGTGGGCAGTTCAACGCCCCGTGGTCCGCCCGGTAGTGCTCGATGATGCCGAGCAGCCGCTGTCCCACGGAGGCCGGTACGGGTCGGGGAGCCACGGCACGACCGTACCGCCCGTCGTTGTATCTGTCATCAAGGGTCTGGCATCTTGTGTTGTCTCTCGGTACCTTGGGCGCATGTCTGGTCTGTCGGTGACCACCCCCGTGCGTGCGCAGCTGACGTGGCGGTACGAGTCCGAGATGCCCCGCGTGCTCTCCCTCTACGAACGGGCCAAGAGCGCGCAGTGGAACGCCAGCACGGATGTCGACTGGTCGATCGAGGTGCCGTTCGGTGCGCCGCTACCCGACGACTCCGCGTTCGCCATGGCGTCCTTCGAGTCGTCCCCGCTGGCGCGGCGGGGACGCCCGATGTGGGACACCTTCCGGTGGGAGCTGCAGTCGTGGATGGTGAGTCAGTTCCTGCACGGTGAGCAGGGGGCGCTGGTCGTCGCCGCGCGCCTGGTCGAGGTCGTGCCCGACCTGGACAGCAAGTACTACGCCGCGAGCCAGGCCGCCGACGAGGCCCGACACGTCGAGGCCTTCTCCCGTTACCTGCGCGAGAAGGTGCCGCACCCGTACCCGATCAACCCGGCGCTGTCCGAACTCATCAAGGACCTGCTGTCCGACTCCCGGTGGGACATCACGGCGCTGGGCATGCAGATCGTGGTCGAGGCCCTGGCGATGGCCGCGTTCCGGCTGGCCAACAGCACCTTTCACGACCGTCTCATCTGCGACATCACCCGGTTGGTCGCCCGCGACGAGGCCCGGCACGTGTCGTTCGGAGTGCTGTCGCTGGAGGGCATCTACCGGGAGATGACCAGCGCCGAGTTGGCCGACCGCGAGGAGATGGTGCTCGACTCGGCGAGCCTGATGCGACGCCGGTTCCTGCTCGAGGACGTCTGGGATCGCATCGAGGTCGACCGGAGCGAGGGCGTCGACTTCGCGTCGCACAACGAGCTGATGATCAAGTACCGGCAGGCCATCTTCGCCCGGGTGGTGACCGCCCTGGCCAACATCGGCCTGCTGACCCCCCGGGTCCGCGAGGGCCTGGAGCGACTGGACCTCATCGGGTTCGCCGACCGCTCGATCCGCGTCCCCCGTGCCTGACCTGTCGGGAGTAGACATGCCAGTGCTGACCACGCTGACCCTGGACGGCATGTGCGCCGACGTCGCGGCGCTGCTCGAGGAACCGGTGTCGCCCGACGACGACCTGCTGGAGCGCGGCCTGGACTCGATCGGGCTGATGCGACTCGCCGCCGGCTGGGCCGGCGCGGGGCTCACCTTCGCCCAGCTCATCGAGCACCGCACCGTTCGGCAGTGGCACGCGCTGGCCCACCCGGCGGACGGGGACACGCCGCCCGCCGGCGAGTCGGCCGAGGACGACGACGAGGTGGAGGTCGACCCGGACGAGCCGTTCGCCCTGGCCACCATGCAGCACGCGTACTGGGTCGGACGTGCCGGGGACCAGGCCCTCGGCGGTGTGGGTGCGCACTTCTACAACGAGTTCGACGGCCGGCAGGTGGACCCGGACCGGCTGCACCACGCGATCCGCGCGCTGGTCCGCCGCCACGACATGCTCCGGGCGCGCTTCCTCGACGACGGGCGGCAGCAGATCACCCCGGACGGCGCCTGGCCCGGCCTGACCGTGCACGACCTGCGCGACCTGCCGGAGGGCGAGCGGGACCGGCGGCTCGCCGACCTGCGCGCCACCCTGTCCCACCGCACCCTGCGGGTGGACCGCGGCGAGGTGTTCGACGTCCAGCTCTCCCTGCTGCCCGACGGGGCGAGCCGGGTGCACGTGGAGATCGAGATGCTGGTCGCCGACGCGCACAGCTTCCGGGTGCTCCTCGCCGACCTCGCCCGGCTCTACCGCCGGCCCGACGAGCCGCTGCCGGCGATCAGCTACAGCTACCCCCGCTATCTGGCCACCCACGAGCGGCGCCGGGCCGACGCCCGCGATGCCGCGGCCCGCTACTGGCGGCAGCGGGTGCCCGACCTGCCCGGCGGGCCCGACCTGCCGGTGGCCGTGGCCCCGGAACGCATCTCCGGCCACCGGGTGCTGCGGCACCACCATTGGCTCTCCGGCGCCGACCGGGACCGGCTCGCCGCCCGCGCGCGAGAGCACGGCGTCACCCTGTCGATGGTGTTCCTGACGGCCTTCGCCGAGGTCCTGGCCGCCTGGAGCAGCCGGCAGCGCTTCCTGCTCAACCTGCCGCTGTACGACCGGACGCCCTACCACCCGGACGTGCCGTTGCTGAGCGGGGACTTCACCAACCTGCTGCTGCTCGAGGTCGACGCCACCGACGAGGTGCCGTTCGTCGAGCGCGCCCGCCGGCTTCAGGAGCAGTTCGCCCGGGACGTGGCGCACAGCGCGTACTCCGGGGTGGACGTGCTGCGCGACCTGGCCCGCGCCCGGTCCGACCGGGGGGTGTTCGCCCCGGTGGTCTTCACCAGCGCGCTCAGCCTCGGCGACCTGTTCGGCGCCGACGTCCGCGCGTGCTTCGGCGACCCGGTGTGGACCTCCTCGCAGACCCCGCAGGTGTGGCTGGACAACCAGGTCACCGAGCGCGAGGGGGGCCTCTACCTCAACTGGGACCTGGTGGCGGAGCTGTTCCCGCCCGGTGTGTCGGAGGCGATGTTCGCCGCGTACGTCGAGTTGCTGACCCGGCTGACCGCCGACGACTGGACGGCGCCGGCGCCCGACCTGCTGCCCGCTGGGCAGCGGGCGGTCCGGCGGCGCGCCAACGATACGGCGGCGACACTGCCGGTCGGCCTGCTGCACGAGGGCTTCTTCGCGTGGGCGGGGCGGGAGCCGGGGCGGGTGGCGGTGCGGGGTGATGAGGTGGCGGTGTCCTACGGGGAGCTGGCCGGGCGGGCGTTGACGTTGGCTGGGGCGTTGACGCGGGCCGGGGTTGGTCCGGGGGACGCGGTGGGGGTGTGCCTGCCCAAGGGTGTCGACCAGGTCGTCGCGGTGTTGGGTGTGCTCGCCGCCGGCGGCGTGTACGTGCCGGCCGGCGTGGACCAGCCGGCCGCACGGCGCAGCCGGATCTGGCAGCGGGCCGGCGCGACGGTCGTGGTGGGCGACGGTGGGCTCGCCCCGGCCGGCGACGGCGGGCCGGCCCTGGACGGGTGCGTGCCGGTCGACGCGGACGCGTTGGCGTACGTCATCTTCACCTCCGGCTCCACCGGCGAGCCCAAGGGCGTCGAGGTGCCGCACGCCGCCGCCGGCACCACCATCGAGGCCATCCGCCGGCGTTTCCACATCGGCGCGGACGACCGGGTGCTGGCGGTGTCGGCGCTGGACTTCGACCTGTCGGTGTTCGACATTTTCGGGCTCCTCGGCGCCGGCGGCGCCGTCGTGCTGATCGGCGAGGAACAGCGGCGCGACGCGAACGCCTGGCGTCGGCTCGTCGCCGCGCACCGGGTCACCGTCTGGCAGTCGGTCCCCGCGCTGCTGGACATGCTGCTGACCGCGGCCGAGGCGGAGGAAGGGCTGGAGCATCTGCGGCTGGCCCTGCTCGGCGGCGACTGGGTCGGCCTGGACCTGCGCGACCGGCTGGTGGCTCTGCGCCCGGACGCCCGGCTCGTCGCCCTCGGCGGCACCACCGAGACCGCCATCCACTCCACCGTCTTCGAGGTGGGCGCGGTGCCCGCGCACTGGCGGTCCATCCCGTACGGCTTCCCCCTGCCCAACCAGCGCTGCCGCGTGGTGGACGGTCGGGGGCGGGACTGTCCGGACTGGGTGGTGGGGGAGTTGTGGATCGGCGGCGCCGGAGTGGCGGCGGGTTACCGGGGGGATCCGGAGCGCACGGCGCAGCGGTTCGTGGCGCAGGACGGGGTGCGGTGGTACCGCACGGGGGACCTGGGCCGGTACTGGCCGGACGGAACGGTGGAGTTCCTCGGCCGGGCGGACTTCCAGGTGAAGATCCGCGGACACCGTATCGAGTTGGGCGAGGTCGAAACGGCCCTGCTGGAGTGCCCCGGTGTGCGCGACGCGGTCGTGGTCGCCGTCGGCACGAGCACCCGCCGGCTCGCCGCCGCCGTCGTGCCCGAGACGCCCGACCTGGATCCCGAGGCGGTCCGGGCGTTCGTCGTCGACCGGCTGCCCGCGTACATGGTGCCGGAGCACGTCGCGGTGCTCGACCGGCTGCCGCTGAGCGGCAACGGCAAGATCGACCGGCCGGCGCTCACCCGCCGGCTCGCCGACCGCACCGACCGGCCCACCACCGTCGAAGCACCCGTCGGGCCGGTCGAGACGACGCTGGCCACCCTCTGGGCCGACCTGCTCGACGTGCCGACCGTCGGCCGCACCGACAGCTTCTTCGCCCTCGGCGGGGACAGCCTGCTCGCCACCCGGCTGCTCGGCCGGATGCGCGCGGCCGGGCTCGCCGGCGGCCAACTGCGCCGCCTCTTCGCCGAGCCGACGCTCGCCGGGTTCGCCGCCGGAGTCCGGCTCGACACGGGAGCCGGGCTGACCGGGACCTTCGTCGCCGACCCGGCGCACCGCCACGACCCGTTCCCCGCGACCGACGTGCAGCGGGCGTACTGGATGGGCCGGACCGGCGACTTCGCCCTCGGCGAGGTCGGGTCCCACTGGTACTGGGAGTTCGACGGCGCGGACGTGGACCTCGAACGGCTCACCGCGGCCTGGAACCGGCTGGTCCGGCGACACGAGATGCTGCGGGCCGTTTTCGACCCCGACGGGCGCCAGCGCATCCAGCCCGAGGCGCCCGAGGTGACCATCCCGGTCGGCGACGGCGAGGCCGCGCTCGCCGACCTGCGTGAGCGGCTGTCACACCGCGTCGCCGACCCGACGCGCTGGCCGCTGGTGGCCATCGAGGCTGTGCGGTACGGCGAGCGCCGGGTCCGGCTGGCGTTCAGCTTCGACTACATCGTGCTCGACGCGCTCAGCATCGTCACCGTCTTCGCCGAGCTGTCCGCCCTCTACGTCGACCTCGACGCGCCGCTGCGCCCGATCGGTGTGTCCTTCCGTGACTATGTGCTCACCGCCCAGCCCGACGAGGCCACCATCCAGGCCGACCAGCGCTACTGGTCGGCGCAGTCGGCCGATCTGCCGCCCGCGCCGCAACTACCGCTCGCCGTCGACCCCGAACGGGTACGCGCGCCCCGCTTCGTCCGCCACGAGGCTCGGCTCAATCCGGCGGCGTGGACCGCCCTGGTGGACGCCGCCCGCGCCCACGGGGTGAGCCCGGCCGCCGTGCTCGCCACCGCGTACGCCGAGGTGCTCTCGGCCTGGAGCGGGCGAGGCGACCTCACCCTCAACCTGACCCTCTTCGACCGCCGGGAGGTCCACCCCGACATCGACCACGTGCTCGGCGACTTCACCTCGCTGCTGCTCGTCCCGCACCGGCCCGGCGTCGACGACGACTTCCTGACCCTGGTCCGCCGCCTTCAGGAGCGGATGTGGGACGGCATGGAGCACAACGGGGTCTCCGCCATCTGGGTGCTTCGGGAGATCGCCCGGCGTACCGGCGCGCCCGCCGCCACCATGCCGGTGGTCTTCACCAGCGCGTTGGGCATCAGCGACGAACTGGTCAACATGTCCCTGCCGTTCGGTGAGCAGATCTGGGGCGCGTCGCAGACCCCGCAGGTGTGGCTGGACAACCAGGTCATGGAACGCGACGGCGGCCTGAGCGTCAACTGGGACGTGGTCGCCGAGCTGTTCCCGGCCGGCATGGTGGAGGCGATGTTCGCCGCGTACGTCGAGCTGCTGACCACCCTGGCCGCCGGCGACTGGGCACGAACCGCGCCGGTCGGGCTTCCCGAGGCGCAGCGGGCGGTCCGCCACCGGGTGAACGCGACCACCGCGCCGACCCCACCGGGCCTGCTGCACGACGGGTTCTTCGCGCGGGCGGGGCGGGAGCCGGGGCGGGTGGCGCTGCTGGGCGATGAGGTGGTGGTGTCCTACGGGGAGCTGGCCGGACGGGCGTTGACGCTGGCCGGGGCCTTGGGCCGGGCCGGTGTCGGTCCCGGGGACGCGGTCGGGGTGTGCCTGCCCAAGGGTGTCGACCAGGTCGTCGCGGTGTTGGGTGTGCTCGCCGCCGGGGGCGTGTACGTGCCGGTCGGCGTCGACCAGCCGGTGGTCCGCCGGGAGCGGATCTTCACCCGGGCCGACGTGAAGACGGTCGTCGGCGCGGACGGACTCGCCCCGGCCGGCGACGGCGGGCCGGCCCTCGACGGGTGCGTGCCGGTCGACGCGGACGCGTTGGCGTACGTCATCTTCACCTCCGGCTCCACCGGCGAGCCCAAGGGCGTCGAGGTGTCCCACGCGGCGGCCCTGAACACCCTCGCCGCGGTCAGCGACCGCCTGCGCCTCGGCGCGGACGACCGGGTGCTGGCGGTGTCGGCGCTCGACTTCGACCTGTCGGTGTTCGACATCTTCGGGCTCCTCGGCGTCGGCGGCGCGGTGGTGCTCGTCGAGGAGGAGCAGCGGCGCGACGCCCGCACCTGGCTGCGCCTCGTCCGCCAGCACGGCGTCACCATCTGGAACACCGTGCCCGCCCTGCTCGACATGCTGCTCACCGCGGCCGGCGACGAACCGCTCGGCGCGCTGCGGCACGCCCTGGTCTCCGGCGACTGGGTCGGCCTGGACCTGCGCGACCGGCTCGTCGCCCGCCGCCCGGACGCCCGGCTGACCGCCCTCGGCGGCGCCACCGAGGCGGCCATCTGGTCCAACGCGTTCGACGTGGACGTGGTCCCCGCGCACTGGCGGTCCATCCCGTACGGCTTCCCCCTGCCCAACCAGCGCTACCGGGTCGTGGACGGGCGGGGGCGGGACTGTCCGGACTGGGTGGTGGGGGAGTTGTGGATCGGTGGCGCCGGGGTGGCGGCGGGTTACCGGGGCGACCCCGAGCGCACGGCACAGCGGTTCGTGGCGCAGGACGGGGTGCGGTGGTATCGCACGGGTGACCTGGGCCGGTACTGGCCGGACGGGACGCTGGAGTTCCTCGGCCGGGCCGATTTCCAGGTCAAGATTCGCGGACACCGTATCGAACTGGGCGAGGTCGAAGCGGCCCTGCTGGAGTGCCCTGGGGTACGCGACGCGGTCGTGGTCGCCGTCGGCACGAGCACCCGCCGGCTCGCCGCCGCCGTCGTGCCCGAGCCGGACGTCACCCTCGACCCGGACGTCACCAGCACGTTCGTCGTCGACCGGCTGCCGGCGTACATGGTGCCGGAGCACGTCGCGGTGCTCGACCGGCTGCCGCTGAGCGGCAACGGCAAGATCGACCGGGGCGCGGTGGCCACCCTGCTGGCCAGCGGGGACAGCGGGCCGGCCGACGAGCCGCCCCGGCCCGGCCTGGAGAGCGACCTCGGCGCGCTCTGGGCCGACCTGCTGAGCTGCCCCGTCCCCGGCCGCACCCGGAACTTCTTCAGCCTCGGCGGGGACAGCCTGCTCGCCACCCGGCTGCTGGCCGTGCTGCGCGAGCGGTACGGCGTCGACCTGCCGATGCGGGGCCTGCTCGACCGGCCGACCATCGCGGACCTGGCCACCGCCGTGCAGCACGCCGCCGGCACGTACGAGGAAGGGGCGATATGAACGGGCAGGACCTGGTTGCCGAGCTGGCGCAGTTCGGGGTCCAACTCTGGGAGGAGGACGGCCAACTCCGCTTCCGGGCCCCCACCGGCGCCCTCACCGAACAGCGACGCGCCGCGCTGCGCCAGCACAAGGAACAGGTGCTGGCCGTGCTGCGCGACGCCGCCGCGCCCACCGCCGTGCCGCACCCCGAGCAGCGCCACGAGCCGTTCCCGCTCACCGACGTGCAGAGCGCGTACCTGCTCGGGCGGGGCGACGGCTTCGCCTACGGCGGCGTCGGCTGCCACGGGTACGGCGAGCTGACCTTCACCGAGCTGGACGTCGACCGGCTGGAACGCGCCTGGCACGAGGTCGTCGCCCGACACGACATGCTGCGGGCCGTCGTCAACCGCGACGGCTCCCAGCAGGTACGACCCGACGTGCCGGCGTACCGGATCGAGGCGCGCGACGCCGACGCGGCCGGCTTCGACGACGCGGTGGCCGCCACCCGGGCGGAGCTGGACCACCGCCGCTACGACCCGCAGCAGTGGCCGCTGTTCACGCTCCGGGTCACCCGCGGCCCGGGGCGCTGCGTCCTGCACTTCTCGATCGACTTTCTGATCTGCGACTTCGTCAGCATCAACATCCTGCTCGACGAGCTGGGCCGCCGGTACGCCGGTGACCCGCCCGCCGACGAGCTGACGCTGACGTTCCGCGACCACCTGCTGGCCACCGAGCCGCTGCGCGGCGGCCCCCGCCACCAGGCCGACCGGGACTGGTGGCTGGCCCGGCTCGACGACCTGCCCCCCGCCCCGGAACTGCCCCTGTGCGGCGACGGCACGGCCGCGCCGCCCCGTTTCCGCCGCCTCGACCTGCGGCTGGACCCGTCCGAGTGGGCCGGGTTGCGCCAGCGCGCCGGGCAGCACGGGATCAGCCCCTCCGGGGCGGTGCTCGCCGCGTACGTCGAGGTGATCGCCGCGTGGAGCGCGCACCCGCGCTTCACCGTCGACGTCACCCTGCTCAACCGGACGCCGACGCACCCGCAGGTGGATCGGATCGTCGGCGACTTCACCTCGGTCAGCCTGCTCGCCGTGGAGCAGAGCCCGGACGCGCCGGTCCAGGAGCGGGCCAAGCGGATCCAGGCGCAGCTTTGGTCCGACCTGGACCACCGCCGGTTCTCCGGCGTCGACGTGGTGCGCGAGCTGGCCCGCCGCCGGGGCGCCGACGCCGCGCTGATGCCCATCGTCTTCACCAGCGCCATCGGCCTGGGCGGCGACACCGGCGTGGAGGGCTTCGGCGAGCTGGGGTACGGCATCAGCCAGACCCCGCAGGTGTGGATCGACTGCCAGAACATCGAGCGTTCCGGCGGGCTGGCCACCAACTGGGACGTCCGCGACGGCGTCTTTCCCGACGGCGTGGTCGACGAGATGTTCGCCGCGTACGCCGCGCTGCTGCGCCGGCTGGCGCGCACCGACGAGGCGTGGGAGGAGCTGGCCCCGGTCGCGCTGCCCGAGGCGAGCGCCCGTCGCCGCGCCGAGGTCAACGCCACCGCCGCGACGCTGCCCGACGGGCTGCTGCACGAGGGCGTCCTCGCCCAGGCGCTGCGGACACCGGACCGGGTGGCCGTGGTGGCCCCGGACGGCACGCTCACCTACCGGCAGCTCACCGGCCGTGCCGCCGCCGTGGCCGCCCGGCTGGCAGAGAAGGGCTGCCGGCCCGGTGACCTGGTCGCGGTGGTCGCCGACAAGGGCTGGCGGCAGGTGGTCGCGGTGTTCGGGGCGCTGCTGGCGGGCGCCGCGTACGTGCCGATCGACACCAACCAGCCGCCCGCCCGTCGTGACCTGATCCTCGCTGGCGCGGGGATCCGGCACGTCCTCACCGAGTCTGCCCGGGTGGACGGCGACTGGCCGGCGGGGGTGCAGTCGATCGCGGTGGACGACTGCGACGGTCCGGCGCCGACGGAGCTGCCGGCGCGGATGGTCGGCCCGGACGACCGGGCGTACGTCATCCACACGTCCGGGTCGACGGGCACGCCGAAGGGCGTGGTGATCACCCACCGGGCGGCCCTGAACACCGTGGTGGACATCAACAGCCGGTTCGACGTGACCCCGGACGACCGGGTGCTCGGCCTGGCCAACCTCGGCTTCGACCTGTCCGTCTACGACCTGTTCGGCCCGCCCGCGGTCGGCGCCGCGCTGGTGCTGCCGGCGCCCGAGCGGCGGAGTGACCCCACCCACTGGGCCGAACTGGTCGCCGAGAACGAGGTGACCGTCTGGAACTCGGTGCCGGCGCAGCTGCAGATGCTCGCCGACTACCTCGCGGCCGCGCCGATGGTCCGGATCCCCTCGCTGCGGCTGGCCCTGCTCAGCGGCGACTGGATTCCGGTGACCCTGCCGGACCAGATCCGCGACCTGGTCCCCGGCCTGGCCGTGGTCAGCCTCGGCGGCGCGACCGAGGCCGCCATCTGGTCGATCATCCACCCGATCGGCCGGGTCGACCCCGCCTGGCGCAGCATCCCGTACGGGGTGCCGCTGACCAACCAGACCTGGCACGTGCGTGACGCCGCGCTGCGACCCCGACCGGACTGGGTCACCGGGGAGTTGTACATCGGCGGGGCGGGGCTGGCGCTGGGCTACCTCGGCGACGAGGCGCGCACGGCCGAGCGGTTCGTCACCGACCCGGCCAGCGGCGAGCGGCTGTACCGCACCGGTGACCTCGGGCGCTACCTGCCCGACGGCACCATCGAGTTCCTCGGTCGGGAGGACTTCCAGGTCAAGATCCGCGGCCATCGGATCGAGTTGGCCGAGGTCGAGTCGGCGCTGCTGACGCACCCCGCGGTGGGCGGGGCGATCGCCGTGGTGGACGGTGACCGTCCACTGGAGAAGCGACTGGCCGCCGTCGTCCAGCCCGCCGCCGTCGAACCCGGTCCCGGGCAGCCGGTCGACTCCGCCGGGCCCACCGCGGCCGGGACCGCCCTGGTCGCCGGCACCGACCTCGGCGTGTACCACGCGTACCTGCGCGAGCTGGACCGCCTCGGCCTCGCCGCCATGCTGGACACCCTGCGCGCCGCCGGGCTCGCCCTCGACGACCGCCCGCACAGCCTGGCCGAGGTGTACGCCGCCACCCGCGTCGCGCCCCGGCACCGCCGGCTGCTGCGCCGCTGGCTGCGGGCGCTCACCGACTCCGGGGTGCTTCGCCACGACGACGGCTACCGGCTGGTGGCAGCGCCGCCGCCCGCCGCGCGCGCCTGGGACGCGGCGGCCGAGCGGGCCGCGTCGGTCGGGGAGTCTCCCGAGCTGGTCCGGTACTTCCAGGCCAGCGCCGCCGCGCTGCCGGCGCTGCTGCGCGGCGACGAGGACCCCCTCGCGCTGCTCTTCCCCGGCGGCGAACTGTCGGTGTCGGACAACCTCTACGCCGACGCCCTTTTCAACCGGTGGGCCAACACGGTCGCGGCCGCGACCGTCCGCGCCCTCGCCGAGCGGCTGACCGGGCCGGTGCGCATCGTCGAGGTCGGCGCCGGGTCCGGCGGCACCACCGCGGCCGTGCTCGACGCGCTGGACGGCCTCGACGTCGACTACCTCTACACCGACCTGTCCGCGTTCTTCCTCGGTGCCGGCCGGCAACGCTTCGCCGACCGGCCGGGCATCCGCTTCGCGCAACTGGACCTCGACGCCGACCTGGCCGGGCAGGGGATGCCGCCGAACAGCGCCGACATCGTGATCGCCGGCGACGTCCTGCACGCCACCCGGGACGTACCGGCCACCCTGGCGCGGCTGCGCGGCCTGCTCGCCCCCGGCGGGCACCTGGTGCTGCTGGAGATGACCCGGGAGCACTACCAGATCATGACGTCGCTGGAGTTGCTGGTCCGGCTCGACGACGACCTCGGGGACTTCGCCGACCTGCGCCACGGCACCGACCGGACGTTCCTCACCGGCGACGAGTGGCGCAGCCTGCTCGCCGCCGCCGGCGCGTCCCCCGTGCTCGACCTGCCGGCGGCCGGCGATCCGATGGCCGGGCTCGGCATGCGGATCATCGCCGCCCGGGTCAAGGCCAACCGGCGGCGGGTGGTACCTGATGAGCTGCGGACACACCTGGCCGAGCGGCTGCCCGACTACATGATTCCGGGCGTGGTGCGGGTGGTCGACGAGCTGCCCCGCACGGCGAACGGCAAGCTGGACCGCACGGCCGTACGACGGCTGGTGGCGGCCACGACGGCCGGTCCCGAGGTGGCCGCCGCGGCGCCGCTCACCGAGTTGGAGGAGCAGATCGCGGCCGTCTGGGCCGACGTGCTGCGGGTGGATCGGGTCGGGCGGGACGCGGACTTCTTCGCCCTCGGCGGTGACTCGCTGCTCGCCGCGAAGCTCGCCGGCCAGCTCGCCGAGCGGGTGCCGGCCGCCGCCGACGTCTTCTTCGACGAGTTGCTGCGCCGGATCCTGGAGCACCCGACCGTGGCCGACCTCGCCGACCACCTGGCTGCCGTCGGCAGCGTCCGGCCCGACGAGCAACCGGCGGGCAGCGACACCGGCGAGGTGGTGTCGCTGGCCGGCGGGGTCCCGCCCCGGTACGTCCTGGTCCACGACGGTAGCGGCGGCCTCGACGGGTACGCCGGGCTGGCCGAGCGGCTGGCCGGCTCGGGAGCCGTGTGCGGGATCGCGGACACCGGCCTGCACCGCTACGCCGGCCTGGACCCGGCGCCGCTGGTGCAACGCCTCGCGGCCGACTACACGGCGGCGCTGGCCGAGCACCTGTCGACCGGGTCGCTGACGCTGGTTGGCCGGGGCGAGGCCGGGGTGCTGGCGTTGGAGCTGGCTCGGCAGCTCACCGAATCGGGGGTGGACGTCGTCGGGCTGGTGGTCGCCGACCCGGTGACTGGCGACGGTTACGGCAGTTCCCCGTACGCGGGAGACGTCACGCTGCTCTGCCCGTCCGAGCCGGACCCGACGAGCGTCGACTGGTGGCGCGACGTGTGCCTGGGCGAGCTGACCGTGCGCCGGGTGCCGGACGATCCGGGCGCCTGGGCCGGCCCGATCGCCGGGGACGGCTGACGTGCCCGGGACGGTGGCCCTGGTGGGCGCCACCGGCGGGGTGGGCCGGCACGCGCTGGCGCACCTGCTGGCCTGGGGCGTCGACACCGTACGGGCCGGCGCCCGCGATCCCGCCCGGCTCGTCGCCGACGACCCGCGGGTCCACGTGCGGGCGGTGGATGTCACCGATGCCGCCAGCCTGGACGCGTTCTGCGCCGGCTGCCACACCGTCGTCAACTGCGCCGGGCCGGCCGCCTCGATCGGTGACACGGTGGCCCGCGCGGCGGCGCGCAGCGGTGCAGGCTACGTCGACGCGGCCGGCGACGACCCGCTGCACGCGGCGGTGTCCGCCCTGCCGGCAGCCGCGGACCGGGTCGCGGTGCTCTCCGCCGGGTTGATGCCCGGCCTGTCCGGGCTGCTTCCCGCTTACCTCGCCGCGCAGCTGCCGGCGGCACGGCGGATGACCGGGTACGTCGGTGGCCGCGACGGTTTCACCTTCGGCGCCGCCCTGGACTTCATCGCCGCCGGGAACGCCGACTACGGCGAGCCGCTGGCCGCGTGGCGTAACGGTGGGCGGCACAGCCGAGTCCTCGCCGCCCGCGCCGACGTGGCGGTGCCGTTCTTCGACGAGCCGGTGCTGCTGCAGCCGTACCTCAGCACCGAGACCGAGCGGGTCGCCCGCCGGCTCGGCCTCACCGACGTCGACTGGTGGTCGGCGTTCGCCGGCAGCCGGTTGCCGGCCGCGCTCGCCGCCGGCGCCCGGCGAGCGCGTGACGGCGCGACGGCGGCGCAGCTCGCCGACGCGGCAGCCGAGCTGTGCCGGGCGGCCGAGCTGGACGCCTTCGGTCGGCTCCGCTACCAGCTGCTGGTCATCGAGGTGACCTGCCCGGCGGGCAGCCGCGTGCTGGCCTGCCGGGGGGTCGGCGCGAACGCGCTCACCGGCGCGGCGGTCGCCCTCGGCGCCCTGGCGGTCGCCGCCGGCGCCGTGCCACCCGGCGTGCACCACCTCGCCGAGGCGGTGGACCCGGGATGGGCGGTGGACCTGCTGCGCACCAGCCCGGCGGTCACGTCGCTGACCATCGACGACGTCCCGCTGGGGTCACACGACCTGATCGAGGAGGGGGTGGCGTGAAACCGAGAGTGCTGGTCGCCGGCACCAAGTTCGGCCAGGTGTACCTGCAGGCCTTTCGGCAGCCCGACTTTCCGTTCGAGCTGGCCGGGATCCTCGCCGGGGGCAGCGCCCGTTCGGTCGCGTGCGCCCGGCACTACGGGGTGCCGCTGTGGACCGACGTGGCCCAGGTGCCCGCCGACGTCACGCTGGCCTGCGTGGTGATCCGCGGCGGTCTGCTCGGCGGACCGGGCGGCGAGGTGGCCCGGGCGCTGATGCAACGAGGGCTGCACGTGCTGCAGGAGCATCCGCTGCACCACGACGAGCTGGTCGAGTGTCTGCGGACCGCCGGTCGGGCCGGGGTCGTCTACCACCTGAACTCGTTCTACGTGCACACCGCCCCGGTGCGCCGGTTCCTCGCCGCGGCCCGGGCGCTGCTGGCCCGGCAGCCGGCGCGCTACGTCGACGCGGCCTGCGGCTTCCAGGTCGCGTACGCGCTGCTGGACATCCTCGGCCAGACCCTCGGCGGGGTACGCCCGTGGGGCCTGGCCCCGGTGGTCGAACTGCCCGAGCAGGTACGCCGGCTGTCCCGGGTGGACGTGCCGTTCCGAAGCCTCGACGGGGTGCTCGCCGGGGTGCCGCTGACCCTGCGGGTGCAGAACCAGATGGACCCGGCGGACCCGGACAACTACGCGCACCTGCTGCACCGGGTCACCATCGGCACCGAGGCCGGCAACCTGACCCTCGTCGGCACACACGGACCCACCGTGTGGAGTCCTCGGCCGGACTTTCCGCAGCAGGTGCAGGACCGGGGGGTGGGCCGGCCGCACTTCGCCGACGGGGAGGGCGCCGAGCCCGACCACCTGGACGTGCCGAGCGCGCAGCCGCTGGCCGACACGGTCGCGCCCAGCTATCGCACCGTGTTCGAGGAGGTCTGGCCGGCCGGCGTCGGGTACGCCCTGGGCAACCTGCACCGGGCGGCGCTGGGCGGGGAGAAGCTGGCCCGACACGGCCAGTACCACCTGAGCCTGTGCCAGTTGTGGCAGGACGTCACCACCCGGTTGGGGCCGCCCGACCTGGTGCACTCCGTACCGCCGCGGATGCTCGTCGCGTCCGACGTGGCGGAACTGGCCGAAGCTGCCGCCGGGGCGGTCGACACGCCGGAGCCGGTGCGGATCGGGGCGCGACCGTGACGCCCGCCGGCCGTACCTGGCTGCGCTGCCCCCGGCCGTTGCGCTGGCCGGCGCTGCGCCTCGTCTGCTTCCCCCACGCCGGCGGCAACGCCGCCTTCTACCGGCCCTGGTCCGGTCAGGTGCCCGACGACGTCGAGGTGCACGGCGTGCAGTATCCGGGTCGCATGGACCGGGCCGGGGAACCGTTCGCCGCCGACCTGCCGACCCTGGCCGAGGGGGTCGCCGCAGCGGTGCGGGCGCTGCCGGCCGACGCCCCGGTCGTCCTGTTCGGGCACAGCCTCGGGGCGTCCGTGGCGTACGAGACGGCACGCCGGCTGGACGGCCCCGGCAGCGTGCTACGGGCGTTGGTGGTCTCCGGCCGCCCGGGGCCGGACCGGTTGCGGGCCACCAGCGTGCACCTGGCCGACGACGACGCGCTGTGGGCGGAGACCGGGCGGCTCGGCGGCACCGGCCGGGAGGCCCTCGAACACGAGGGGGTACGCGCGATCGCCCTGCCGGTGCTGCGCGCCGACTACCGGATCGCCGAGACCTACCGTCCGCGGCCGCCGGTGCCGCTACGGACGCCGGTGCTGGCCTGCGTCGGCGCGGACGACCCGGAGGTCACCGCGGACGAGGCCGGCGACTGGGCCCACCGCACCCGAGGTGGCTTCGCCCTGCACACGTTCCCCGGCGGCCACTTCTACCTGCTCCCGCGCCGCAACCAGCTCATCGAGACCATCCTGCGCGCCACGCACCGCAGCCCGGTGCCCACCTGGTCGGCGGCCGGCCCGTGATCCCGGCGAACCTGCACTACCACCGGGCCCGGGACCTGACCGAGGCGCTGGAGCTGCGCGAGGCGTACGGCGACCAGCTGCGGCCGCTGGCCGGCGGGCAGTCGCTGCTGCCGGCGCTGAAGCTGCGCCACGACCGCGTCGACACCCTGCTGGACCTCGGCCGGGTCGGCGAGTTGTCGTACGTGGCCCACCGTGACGACCACCTGGCCGTGGGCGCGCTGACCCGCTACCGCCGGTTGCTCACCGACCCGCTGGTCGAGCGGTACGCCCCGATGCTGGCCGTCGCCGCCGCGGCGGTCGGTGACCCGCAGGTGCGGCATGTGGGGACCGTGGGCGGCGCGCTCGCCCAGGCCGACCCGGCCGCGGACCTGCCGCTGGCCCTGGTCGCGCTGGACGCCGTCGTGGTGCTGCGCAGCGTGGCCGGCGCCCGGCAGGTGCCCGCCGCCGAGTTGGCCGTGGCGCCCGGGGCGACGGTGTGCCGGCCCGACGAACTCGTCACCGAGGTACGGGTGCCGCTGCCCGGCCCGGCACGGTGGAGCTACCGGACCTTCGCCCGGCCGGCGTTGGAGTGGTCGCTGGTGGCCGTCGCCGTCGCCGACGGTCGGGTCGCGCTGGCCGGCATGGGGCCGACCATCCGGCGGGCGCACGGGGTCGAGGTGGCCCTCGCTGAGGGCGCCGGTGTCGCTGCGGCGGCGCGCGCCGATGAGGGGTGTGACCCGCCGGACGACGTACGCGCCTCGGCCGCCTACCGGCGGCACCTGAGCCGGGTGCTGGTGGCCCGCGCCCTGGCCGAGAACGGCACCATCCCGGAGGAGTCACGATGAGCATCGACGCCCGTCCCGGTACGACGACCGTCGCCGTCACCGCCACGGTCAACGGTCGCCCGGACAGCCGGCGGGTGCCGGCCCGTACCCTGCTGGTCCATCTGCTGCGCGAGGAGCTGGGGTTGACCGCGGCCACCGTGGGCTGCGACACCTCCTCCTGCGGGGCCTGCACGGTGCTGCTGGACGGGCGGTCGGTCAAGTCGTGCAGCCTGCTGGCCGCGCAGGCCAACGGCGCCGAGATCCGCACCGTGGAGGGGCTCGCCGACGGCGAGCGGCTGCACCCGGTGCAGGAGGCGTTCCACGAGCACCACGCCCTGCAGTGCGGCTTCTGCACTCCCGGCATGGTCCTCGCCGTGGTGAGCCTGCTCGAGGAGAACCCGGGGCCGCTCACCGAGCACGACGTGCGGCACGCCCTGAAGGGCAACCTGTGCCGCTGCACCGGCTACCACAACATCGTCCGTGCCGTGCTCGCCCTCGACGAGGCCCGCCAGGTCGGATGACCGCCAGACACCGGAAAGGAGGCCGACCATGTCGGCGCGCTACGTACTCGGGGTGAACATCGGCTTCCACGACTCCAGCGCCGCGCTGGTCCGCGACGGTGCGCTCTGCGGCCTCGTCGAGCAGGAGCGGGTCAGCCGGCGCAAGCACGCGGTGGGCCAACCGCCCGCCGACGCCGTCGCCGCCTGCCTGGCGATGGCCGGCATCGGCCCGCAGGAGGTGGACACCGTCGCCATCGGCTGGGACTTCCGGGACATCCCGCTCGGGCGCAACCGACGGTTCACCCCCGACGGGCTGCGGGCGATGCTCTTCCCCGGCCACGAGGACCTGACCATGCCGGCGATCCGCTGGGTGCCGCACCACGTCGCGCACGCGGCCAGCGCGGCGTTCAGCGTCGACTGTGACGAGGCGGCGGTCCTGGTCCTCGACGGCGCCGGCGAGACGCAGTCGACCTCGTTCGGGCGCTACGCCGACGGGGACATCGAGATCCTGCGGGAGTGGCCCGTCGAGCAGTCGTTGGGCTTCTACTACAACGCCGCCGCCGAGTGGGCGGGGCTGGGCTACTGGGGCACCGGCAAGCTGATGGGCCTCGCCGCGTACGGAAGGCCCGGCCCCGGCGCGCCAGTGCGGGCGGTTCCCGGCGGGTACGAGCTGGTCCGTGGCACGCCCACCGCTGACGTGCCCGCCCGAAGGGCCGCGACCCTCGGCCCGCTGATGGCGTACTACCCGGCCGTCGCCGAGTCCCTCAAACCCCAGTTCGGCAAGCTGTTCCCGTACGCGCCGCGCACCGGGGAGGAGCCGATCGCGTACGCGGACTTCGCGGCGACGATCCAGCAAGGGCTCGAGGAGACGGTGCTGTCGCTGGCCGCCGAGCTGCGTCGGCGGGTCGACACCCCGGTGCTGGCGCTCGCGGGCGGGGTGGCGATGAACTGCACCATGGTCGGCGTGCTGGTCCGCAGTGGCCTGTTCGAGCGGGTCTACGTGCCGCCGGTGCCGACCGACGCGGGGGTGTCCCTGGGGGCCGCGCTGGTCGCCGCGCGGGAGTGCGGTGAGTTCGCGCCCACCCGTCTCGACCACGCGTACTGGGGTCAGCCGATCACCACGGAGGCCGGTGAGGCGGCGGCGGCTCGGGCCGGCATGGTGCACCGCCGCCTGGGTGACGACGAGTTGGCCCGCGCCGTGGCCGGTGAACTCGCCGCTGGCCGGATCGTGGGCTGGGCACGCGGGCGGGCCGAGATCGGGCAGCGGGCGCTCGGCGCGCGCAGTCTGCTGGCCGACCCGCGTGGTCGGCGCAGCCTGGAACGCCTCAACGTGCTCAAGGGGCGGGAGATGTGGCGTCCGGTGGCGCCCAGTGTCCTGGCCGAGCACGTGTCCGAGCTGGTCGACGGTCCGGTCGGCGATCCGTCCCGGTTCATGTTGGCCGCCGCCTCGCTGCGCCCGGACGCGCGGCTGCGGGTCCCGGCGGTGACGCACGTGGACGGCTCGGCCCGCCCGCAGACCGTGTACCGCGACACCAACCCCGGCTACTGGTCGCTGATCGAGCAGTTCCGGCAGCTCACCGGAGTGCCGGCGGTGGTCAACACCTCGTTCAACCTCGCCGGCGACCCGATTGTGAACTCGGCCGCCGACGCGGTGGACACGTTCGTCCGGGCCAAGGAGATCGACCTGCTGGTGCTCGGGGACGCGGTGGTGGCGCGCAGCGAGGCCGACCTGCCGGCCTGACATGCGAAGGGGCCGCCCGACCGGGAGGCCCCTTCTTCGCGCGGTCCGCTGCTCAGGGGGTTGAGGAACATCGGAACGAAACCGGCGCCAAGCCGCTCGCGGGCCTGAGAGCGCTTTGACCTGGCGGCACACGGCCGCCGGGCAAGGTCGCCCACCGCCGAAATCAGACGCCTTCGCGCAGGTACAGGTCGCGCAGCAGGCCGATCTCGCCGCCGTGATGCGCGACCTCGACCAGAGCGTGCAGCGCGAGCTTCAGATAGGTCTCATCGGCCCAACCGCCGGGGCCCAGGCCTATCGGCGCCAACAGGCGCTTGTCGCCGAGGGCTGCGATACGGGAGATGAGGTGCTCCCAGTCCTCGGCGAGCGCCTCGACGCCCTCTTTCGCGGTGCCCGGCCACTCGTGGCGGTCGCCGAACTCGGGGACGTCCTCGAAGAAGTGGATCACATAGCCGCGCAGGCAGAGGCTGCCGATGTGCCAGATGCGCCAGGCGATCGTCGTGAGGGGGTCCGGCGCCTCCGGACTCGATTCCGGAAATAGCGTGGCGACGCGGAAGACGCCGTCGTCGCCGGGGCGGATGCTGATGCAGTCGCTGACCGGCTCCCAGTGGTACTCGGCGTCGGTCAGGTCCTCAAGGCGCTCGAACAGCCGGGATCGCGCGCGTTCGAAGATCGCGAGAATGTCCCGCGTGACGGGGTCGGGCACGATCATGTCAGCCATGTCAACTCCAGGGCTCGGTGGTTTCGGGTCGGTCGGGATGATCAGGATCGACGGGTCGGCCGACTCGGTCACTTGCCGCCGCCTCGGCGTGTGTCGCCGGGTGCGAGCAGGCTGGTGAGTTCGGCGATGGCGTCCGGCGACGGCTTGAAGTAGCGGCGCAGGTTCTCCGGCTTGCGGTGCCGGGACTTGGCCATCAGCATCAGCAGCGACGCGCCAGCCTCGCCCAGGTGCGTCAGCGCGGAGTGGCGGTATTTGTGCAGGTCCCAGCCCGTCCCCGGGCCCTGTGTGGCGGTGTGGATGTCCAGCAGGGCGCGGGCCTGGCCGTAGGACAGGCGCGCCGCCCCGGTGTCTGGGCACACGTCCCGAGGGCCAATGACCTTCCCCGGCCCCGCACGGCGGGCGGTGACGAACACCGGACCGCGGGTGCGGCCCTTGAGCAGCCAGGGCAGCAGCCGGGCGGTGCGGCGTTATCTGTGGGATGACTTCAAGATCGTCCCGCGCCCGACGTCCCGTCAGGCGCCCACCAGGGCCGACAGGTGCTTAGCGCCGGTTTTCGTTCCGATGTTCCTCAACCCCCGCTCAGGCCCGGGCCGTCCGACGGTCGCGTCGCCAGACCTGCCGTAGCCGGTCGACGAAGAAGTCCCGGTTCACCCAGTAGAACTCCAGCCAGATGTTGTCCGGGTCGCGCAGCCAGATCTGCGATCCGGCCTCGTGCTTGGAGGTGGTGATGCCGGAGTGCGGGACGTCGATGCCGTCCAGGTGGGCGACCCACTCGTCCAGGTCGCCGCGCTCGGGCACGTGGTAGGCCAGGTGGTGCAGCCCCGGGCGCCGCTCGTCGAAGCGCTGCGGGTCGACCTCGCCCACCTCGGCGTCGGCCGGGCCCTCGACGCAGCCCAGCACGACCGAGGCGAACGACGCCGTGTGCAGCAGGGTGCGGAAGCGGAAGCCGGACTCGGGCGGGGTGACGTCGTTGACCACCACCATCTCGAACACCGAACAGTAGAACGAGGTGCTGCGCTCCAGGTCGACGACGGTGAGGTTGACGTGGTTGCGACCGTCCAGGCGCGGCATGGCGGGCCTCGTCAGGCCGTCCGGCCGGCCGCCGCGACGGCCGGCCGGACGGCGACGGGTTCGCCGTCGGGCGCCGGCACGGCCTCGAGGACCGACATCGAGGAGGTCGGCGTGATCCGCGACAGGTGGAACCCGGATTCGGCGAGCAGCGCGCGGAACTCCGGCTCGGTCCGGGTCCGTCCGCCGAACAGGGCGAGCGCCTTGACGTCCATCACCTTGCCGGTGTCGTCGTGGTTCCCGTAGCGGCTGACCGACTCGATGATGACCAGCCGGCTGTCGGGCCGGGCGGCGGCGCGGACGTTGCGCAGGATCTCGGCGGCCTGCTCGTCCGGCCAGTCATGGATGATCGTCTTGAGCAGGTACACGTCGGCGTCGGCGGGCAGTGGGTCGAAGAAGCTTCCGCCGCGGATCTCGCACCGGTCGGCGACGCCGGCGCGGGCCAGCACGCCCGGCGCCTCGGCCACCACGTGCGGCAGGTCGAGCAGGATCGCGCGCAGTTCCCGGTGGCGGGCGAGCAGGCCACCGGCGAAGGTGCCGTGCCCGGCGCCCACGTCCACCAGCGTCCGGGCCCCGGCCAGGTCCAGCACCGGCAGTACGGTCCGCAGCACGAACGGGTTGACGCTCTCGGCCGACTTCTCGAACCGGACGCACTCGTACGGGTGGTCGGCGAAGTGGTCGTAGTACCGGGTGCCGCCGTGCACGTGCCCGAACGCCGTCGCACCGGTACGCAGGCTGTGCGTCAACCGGGCCCAGGAGTAGATGTCCGGCGGCATCAACGGGAAGCACTCGCGGACCGAGAACGGGTGGTCGCTGCGCAGCGGTTCGGCCAGCGGGGTGAGCCCGAAGACCTCGGGGGTGACCTCGGTGAAGATCCCCCGCCCGGCCAGCGCGCGCAGGCCTCGGGTCAACGCGCCGGGATGCGCGCCGACCCGCCGGGCCAGCACGTCCACCGGCAACGGGCCCTCGACCAGGTGGTCGGCGACCGCCAGGTCGCACATGACCCGGATGGTGAACGGAACGATGTAGTCGGCCAGTTCGGTGAGGCGGGTGACCGACGCGAGGTCGATGCGAGGCGTCACGGACATGTCCGTACCGTATCCGGTCGAGCGTTGCGATACCAGATAGCATACGAGACACTTGATACGTGCATCTCAATCTGTTCACCCAGTGCTCGCCGTCGCCGCAGTTCAAGGGGTTCTGGCGGCACCCCGCCGACCGCAGCGCCACCGGCTACCGCGACCTCGCCTACTGGGTCGAGCTGGGCCAGCGGCTGGAGGCAGCCTGCCTGGACGCGCTCTTCTTCGCCGACGTGCACGGCACCTACGACGTCTACCAGGGATCCTGGCGAGCGGCCGTGCGGCACGCGGTGCAGCTCCCGTCGATCGACCCGCTGCTCGTGCTGCCCGCGATCGCCGCCACCACCTCCCGGCTGGGCCTCGCCGTCACCTACTCGACGACCTACCACGCCCCGTACGAGTGCGCCCGGGTGTTCAGCTCCCTGGACCACCTCACCGGCGGACGGGTCGCCTGGAACATCGTCACCTCGTATCTGCGGTCCGCGTCCGCGAACGGGCTGGGTTCGTACCTGGACCACGACGAGCGCTACGACCGGGCCGACGAGTACGTCGAGGTGGCGCGCCGGCTGTGGGAGGAGAGCTGGGACGACGACGCGGTGGTCCGCGACGTCGCCGCGAACGTCTTCACCGACCCGGACCGGGTACGCGAGATCGGCCACGAGGGGCGCTGGTTCTCGGTGCGGGGCCCGCACCAGTGTGAACCGTCGCCGCAGCGCACCCCGGTGCTGTACCAGGCCGGCGCGTCCGGGCGGGGGATGACCTTCGCGGCCCGGCACGCCGAGGTCGTCTTCCTGACCATGGCGGACCCGGCCAGCGGCGCGGCGCAGGTGGCCCGGCTGCGGTCCCAGGTCGCCGCGCACGGGCGCGACCCGCGTTCGGTGAAGGCGCTGCAGGGCAGCATGGTGATGGTCGCACCGACCCGCGCCGAGGCCCGCCGGCGGGCCGAGGAGTACGTCGCGCTGTGGAGCGGGGAGGGGCAGCTGGCCAAGTGGTGCGGCTGGATGGACGTCGACCTCGCGGCGTATCCGGACGAGACGCCGGTGGCCGAGATCGCCGGGCAGGGCAGTCAGAGTTTCGTGGGCTTCCTGCGCCGGCTCGGGCCCGAGCGCACCTGGACGGTCGGTGACGTGCGCTACCTGGTGGCCACCGCCCGCCGGCCCCGCACCGGCGCCCCGGTGACCCTCTTCGGCACGGTCGAGCAGGTCGCCGACCGGATGGAGGAGTGGTGCGCGGTGGCCGACGTGGACGGCTTCAACCTGATCCCCTGCCCGACCACCCAGGGCATCGACGACATCTGCGACCTGCTGGTGCCGGAGTTGCAGCGCCGTGGCCTGTTCCGTTCCGCGTACGACCCGGCGGAGCGGACCCTGCGGGAGCGCTACTTCGGCGCCGGGGCGCCCGTGCCGGCCCGGGTGCCAGCGTTGGACCCGCGGGCAGCGGTCGAATCCGCCCCCGCCCGCGGCTGACCTGCCGGGTTCCCGGCGCCGACCGCGACCCGGCGCGGTGGGTGCGGGCCGGGCCGTGGTCAGAACGCCGTGGTCAGAACATCGTGGTGTCGACGTCCGCGCCGCTCAGCAGTGCACCGACCGTGCCGTAGCTGTCCCGGCTGTTCACGAAGTGCTGGGTCGCGGTGTTGATGTCGCGCAGTCGCCGTTGCAGCGGCGAGGAGTCGAACACGGTCGACGCGCCGACCAGCGCGTACGCCGTCTGGACGGCCTGCAGCGCGGCGGTGGTGACCTGCGTGGCGGTGGCCCGCAGGCAGGCCCGGTCCAGTGCGCTGAGCACCTCGCCCCGCCGGGCGGTCTCCCAGGCAGACTCCGCCTCGTGGTGCAGCAGCGCCCGGGCCGCGCGCAGGGCCACGTGGGCCTCGCCGAGGCGGTCGTGGAACACCGGCGAGTCGGCCAGCGACCGGGTGCTGAACGTACGGCGGCGGCCGGCGGCGGCGTGGGCCGCGGCGTCGCGGACGGCGCCCTGTGCCATGCCGAGGTCGACCGCGGCGATGAGCAGACCGGCCTGGGCGATCCGGAAGACCGTTCGGCGCACGTCGTCGCCGTCACCGACCAGGCTGAAGCCGCGGTGCTCGGGACAGGTCCGGTTGGCCGCCCGCACGTCCTGGCTGGCGGAGCCGCGCAGGCCGAGCACCTGCCAGGTGTCGATCTGCTCCAGCTCGCCGGCGGGGAAGAGCACCATCCGGGTCAGCGGCGCCCCGTTGGGCAGGGTCCGGGGTGTGCGGCCGTCGAGCACGATGCAGTTCAGGTAGATCCAGCTCGCCTGGGGGCTGCCGGTCACGAACGGCCACTGGCCGTTGACCCGCCAGCCGCCGGCGCCGTCCGGGGCTGCCCGGCCCTTGGGCGCGACCGCGCCGGCGCCCAACACGTCCGGACCGCCCGCGTAGATCTCGTCCCGGGCGGCCTCGGGGAAACAGGCGAACAGCAGGTGCGCCAGGCCCACCTGGCCGATCAGCCAGCCGGTGGAGCCATCCGCGGTGGACAGCTGCTCGATGACCCGCAGCGCCTCAACCAGCGGCAGGTCGGCGCCACCATGGGCGGACGGCACCAGCATCCGCAGGCAGCCCGCGGCGCTGAGGTCGGCGAGGACGTCGTCCGGGACCCGGCCTGCCCGGTCAATCTCCGGCGCCCGCTCGGCGAGCGCGGGGAGCAGTCCGTCGACCCGGGGAAGCGTACTGGTCACGGATACACCCTATCGCCTCACTCGTATCTTGTTTAGCCTTGTATCTGCTATCGATCTCGGATAGACGTACAGGGGAGGAGGTGACCGGCCGATGACCGTACGCGCCGTTTCGGGCTCGCCGCTGCTGAGCTGGCTGGAACGACCCAGGCAGGACCGGGGTGTGCACTTCGCGGCCGGCGGTGACGACTGGACCTTCCTGTCGTACGCCGAACTGGCCGACCGGACCCGGGTGATCCTCGCCGGCCTGCGGGCCGTCGGGGTGGTCCCGGGCGACGTGGTGTCCATCGTCGAGCCCGCCGGCCCCGACTTCGTCGCGACGCTGTTCGCCGCGATGGCCGCCGGAGCGGCGCCCTCACCGATCGCCCCACCGCTGGCCTTTCAGGACCGCGAGGTCTACGGCGAGCACGTGCTGGGCCTCCTGCGCGCCGCCGCGCCACGGGTGGTGGTCTGCGCGGCCACCCTCACCGCGGCCATCGAGCCGCTGGCCGCGACCGCCGGAGTCCGCCGGGTCCTCTGCGCCGACGAACTGGCCGACGCCGCCGGCGGAGCCCGGGGCGCGGTCGCGGCACCGGGCCCGCTCGCCCTGCTCCAGTTCACGTCCGGCTCCAGCGGCCGCGCCCGGGGCGTGCAGGTGCCGCACGCGGCCCTGGCCGCCAACGTCACGGCGATCCGGCGGTGGCTGGCCATGACCCCGGACGACCCGACCGCGTCCTGGCTGCCGGTGCACCACGACATGGGCCTCATCGGGTGCCTCGTCACCCCGGTGGTCAACACCAGCGACCTGTGGCTGATGCCGCCGGAGGAGTTCGTCCGCAACCCCGGGCGCTACCTGCGCTGCTTCGGGGCGCACGGCGCGCGACTGACCTCGATGCCGAACTTCGGGCTGGAGTACATCGCCCGCCGGGTACGCCCCGACGCGCTGACCGGGCTGGACCTCTCCGACTGGCGCGCGGTCATCGTCGGCGCCGAGCGCGTCGACGCCGAGGCGCTGCGCCGGTTCTGCGCGCTGCTCGTCCCGTACGGCTTCGACCCGCGCGCCCTGCTGCCCGCGTACGGGCTGGCGGAGGCGACCCTCGCGGTCACCGGGCTGCCATTGGACGAGCTGTACCACGCCGTCGAGCTGCGCCCCGACCGGCTACGGCTGGGCGCACGGGCGGTACCCGACCCCGCCGAGCCGGTCGACGACGCCGTCGACGCGTACCCGGTGGTGGGCTGCGGCCGGCCGCTGACCGGGGTGCGGGTGCGGATCGTGGACGAGTCCGGCACGCCGCTGCCGGACGGGGTGGTCGGCGAGATCGAGGTGCACGGCGCGTCCGTCGCGCAGGGGTACATCAACGAGGGCGACTCGGCGTCGCAGACCGCGCTCGGCGAAGGTGTGCTGCGCACCGCCGACGCCGGCTTCCTGCACGACGGGCAGTTGCACGTGCTCGGCCGGCTCGGCGACAGCATGAAGGTGCGGGGTCGGGCGGTGTTCGCCGAGGATCTCGAGTGGGCCATCTGCCGCCCCGGTGTGCCGGCCCAGCGGATGGCCGCGTTGCTGGGCCACCGTGCCGGCGCCGCGACCGTCGTGGCCGTGTTCGAGCAGGCCCAGCCCGAGTGGCTGGCGCAGGCGGAGCGGGAGCTGCGCCGCCGGGCAGAGGGTGCGCGGGTGGTCATCGTGGACGCGCCGCGCGGCACCATCGCCCGCACCTCCAGCGGTAAACCCAAACGGCGCCAGCTGTGGCAGGCGTTCGTCGATGACCGGCTGCCCGGCACCGTGGTCACCACGGCACCGGCCGGTCAGCGGGACTAGACCGAGCAGACGACGACGGCGTCCTGAGGGACGTTCGGACAGGAGGCGGGAATGACCGACGCGACCAGGTCGACGACAGCCGAGGTGCGTACCGAGGCGGAGGTGCGCGACTCGGTGACGGCGATCGTCACCGAACTGGCGCCCAACCCGGAGCAGATCGAGGGGGCGGGTGACTCGCGGCTGGTCGAGGACCTCGGCTTCCACTCGCTCGCGCTGCTGGAGCTGGCCTTCACCCTGGAGGACGAGTTCGAGCTGCCGCCGATCGACGAGACGACCGCACGGAAGATCGTCACGATCGACGCCGTGGCGGAGCACGTGAACGACATACTGCGGGCCCGCGGCGAGCTGGCCAGTTGACCGCGCGCTCCGGGCACCGGCCGGGCGCGGCGACACTGCGCCCGGCGACGCCCGGCGACGGGGACCAGCGGGCCAGGGCGCTGTCGCTGCGGCTGTTCCTGGCCATGCTGCACACCCAGGAGCTGCTGGCCGGCTACCTAGGCGCCCGGCTCGGGCTGTACGAGGCACTCGACCGTGGCCCGGCCGACGTGGCCGAGCTGTGCGCGCGTACCGGTATCGACGCTCGGTACGCGCGGGAGTGGCTGGAACAGCAGGCGGTCGCCGGGTTCGTCGAGGTGGACGACGTGGCGGCCGCACCCGAGCGGCGGGTCTACCGGCTGCCGGCGGGGCACGCCGAGGTGCTGCTCGCCTCGGACAGCCCGCTGTCGCTGGTCTCGCTGACCATGCTGCCGCTGGGCGGGGTGGCCGGGGCGCTGCCGGCGCTGCTCGACGCGTACCGCACCGGAGCCGGGGTGCCGGACGAGGTGTACGGCGACGACTGGCGGCACGGCCACTCGGGCGCCAACCGGGCGCTGTTCACGTACGCCCTGCCCGGTTGGCTCTCCTCGGCACTGCCGCGCATCCACCAGCGGCTCGGCGCCGCGCCGAGCCGGATCGCCGACATCGGCTGTGGCGCGGGCTGGGCGGCGATCGCGCTGGCCGGGGCGTACCCCCTGGCCGAGATCGACGGCTACGACCTGGACGCGCCGACGGTCGCCGCGGCGGACGCGAACGCCGCGGCCGCCGGCGTGGCCGACCGGGTCCGGTTCCACCGGCGCGACGCCGTCGACCCGGAGCTGGCCGGCCGGTACGACCTGGTCTGCGTCTTCGACGCGCTGCACGAGATGTGCCAGCCGGTGTCGGTGCTGCGGGCCTGCCGTCGGCTGCGCGGCGAGGGCGGCGCGGTGCTGGTGTTGGACGCGAAGGTGGCGCACCGGTTCGTCGCGCCCGGCGACGAGATCGAGCGTTTCCAGTACGCCACCAGCGTGCTGCACTGCCTGCCGGCCGGTCTGGCCGGACCCGACTCGACGGCCACCGGGACGGTCCTGCGTCCCGCCCAGGTCCGCCGGTTCGCCACCGAGGCCGGCTTCGCGGACGTGCAGATCGTGCCGGTGGACGACCGCTTCCACCGGCTGTACCACCTGACGGGCTGAGTTGGGGGTGGGGAAGGGGCCGTCAGCTCCTTCCCCACGCCGGCTCGGGCCGCCCGTAGCTTTCAGCGGGGGCCCGTTTCGGCCGGCCAAGGCGCGGATTGGGCAGGACGAACCGAGTCGAAGGCTAGCGTGAGCTGGTCGAACAGGGGTGCAGCGCTCGGGTGTGTGTCGCGACGTGGTGTGATCGTGTAGATGCCGCGGGTCGGGGGATCAGCGAGGGTCACTGTGGTGACGTCGGTCCGCAGCGCGCACGTCAGCGCCCCAGGTATGAGCGCGATGGCGTGGCCGGTGGCGACCAGGGCCACCTTGCCGGGCAGGTCGGCCGCGGTGAGGTCGATGCGGGCGGTGACTCCGGCGCGGGCGGCGTGCTGGTGCAGCAGCGCCGCCGAGCCGTCGTTGTCCTCGACCCAGGTCTGGTCGGCCAGCGCCTGAATGCGCACCGGACCGTGACCGGCCTGCGGGTGGTCGACGGGCAGCACGACGACCATCTCGTCCATCCCCAGGAATCGGCGTTCGAGACGTGAGTCGTTGGGTAGCCCTGGTGGCGCATCGGTGACGACAGCGACGTCGAGGTCGCCGGCGATCACGCGGTCGTGCAGTTGTGCGCTCAGCCCGGGCAGCAGACTCCACCGGATGGGTCCGGCCGTATCCATCAGGCGGCGGATCGCCGCGGGCACAATCCCGGCGGCCAGAGATGGCGTCGCGCCGACGGCCAGTGGCCGGTTGAGCGTCCCGTCACGAATGTCCCGTACGGCGCGAACGGCGCGGTCGGCCTCGTTGAGCGCGGCCAAGGCGTGGTGACGGAACACCTCGCCGGCAGGCGTCGGGCGCACACCGCGCGCGTGCCGCTGCAACAGCGGCACGCCGAGCTGGCGCTCCAGACCGGCGATCTGTCGGGAGACGGCCGACTGTGTGTGAGCGAGCTCGGCGGCCGCCGCCGACAGCGAACCGAGCCGGCACACCGTCACGAACGTCCGCCACACAAGCAACTCCATGGCACGAGTGTGCCTTGTCGGTATGCATGTCCCGCATGGCTGTCGTGCGAGATCTGCGCTTGTCGCAGCTATCGCGGTACATCACTCTGGGACGCATGACCGAACCGCGCACTATCGCTGTTCTTGGCTTGGGCCGCATGGGCGCTGCGATCGCGACAAGACTCGCCGGCTACGACTGGGACGTCGTCGGTTGGACACGCTCCGGGCGCGCGGCAGGCGTTGTCGAGACGACCGGCGACCCGAACGACGCCGTCGCGAAGGCCGACATCACGCTTCTCGCGTTGTTCGACGGCCGGGCCTGCCAGCAGGTCGTCGACCACGTCCGCGACTCGCTGAGAACGGACGCCATCGTGCTGAACACCAGCACGATCGCCCCCGCCGAGGCGTCGAGGCTGGCCCGGCAACTCGGCCCGTCCTACGTCCATGCGCCGGTGCTCGGCTCCGTGCCAGCTGCTGCCGCCGGCACCCTGCAGATTCTCGCCGCCGCCGACCAGGACGCGTTCGACCGGGTCCGACCGGTTCTGGAAGCGCTCGGCACCGTGCGGCGCGTCGACGATGCCTCCGCCGCCGCGGCGCTCAAGCTGGTCGCCAACAGCAGCCTCGCCGGCGCCGTCCTCGCGCTGCGCGACTCACTGCGGCAAGCCGACGCCTTGGGCCTGCCCCGTGCCCAGGTGCTGGACGTCCTCGAACTGGGCCAGCTCGGCGGGCTTGTCGCCCGCAAACGGCCCTTCCTCAGCGGCCAGCCAGCCGCTGCCACGGCCGACTTCACGATCGGCGCGCTGGCCAAGGACATGGCACTGCTGGCGGTCGCGTCAAACACCCCGCTGCGCAGCGCAGCCGACCTGGCCGACACCCCGGCCGACCCTGAGGCCGACATCGCCGTTGCCGCCACGGTCCCCGCCGTAGGTGACGCCGTGCTCGAACCGCTACGCGCCTACATCCGCGGACACGCCACCGGCGACCCCACCCACTTTCGCGACGCGTTCCTGCCCACCGCCCACATCGAGGGAATGCGGGACGGCGCATTCGCCTCGTGGCGCCTGGACGACTACTGCGCTCTCTTCCACGGCCACCCGGCCCCGAACGAACCGATTCGCTCCCGCCGCATCGATTCCATCGACGTCCACGGCACCGTCGCGACCGCAACCATGACGCTCTGGCACGGCACGGACACCTTCACCGACATCTTCCTGCTGGTCTACGTCGACAACAGCTGGCGCATCGCCAACAAGGCCTACCACCGGCACTCCTGAGTGGATGGTTCGGCAGCTTTTCGGCGTCGTTCTTCGCTGAAAAGCTACGGGTGGCCCTGCTCAGCCGGTCAGCTCGGCGCCCAGCGCCCGCTTGTCCACCTTGCCCACCCCGGTGTGCGGCAGCGCGCCGCGCAGCTCCAACCGGTCGGGCAGCTTGTACGCCGCCAGCCCCCGGTCGGTGAGGAAGTCCCGCAGCTGCCCCAGTGTGGGGGCGTCCGAGCGCGGCACCACCACCGCGCAGGTCTTCTCCCCGAGCACCCGGTCCGGCACGGCGACCACGGCGACCTCGCGGACCGCCGGGTGGGCGAGCAGGTGCTCCTCGACCTCGCCGGCCGGGACCTTCTCGCCGCCCCGGTTGACGACCTCCTTGATCCGGCCGACCACGACCAGCTCGCCGGTCGGGGTCCAGCGGACCAGGTCTCCGGTGCGCAGGAAGCCGTCCGGGGTGAAGGTGCGCGCGTTGTACTCCGGCACCCGGTAGTAGCCGCGCAGCGTGGTCGGGCCGCGCACGATCAGCTCGCCCACTTCGCCGGCGGCGACCTGCCGGCCGTCCTCGTCGATCACCTGGAACTCGTCGGCGGCCGACAGGGGACGGCCCTGGGTGTGGGCCGCGAGCTCCGGCGGGTCGTCGGGGCGGGTGCAGCAGATCGGGCCCTCGGCCATGCCGAAGAAGTGGGCCAGGCGGATGCCCAGCTCCCGGGTCACCCGGGCGGCCACCTCCGGGCTGAGGTTGGCGCCGCCGACCTCGACCACCAGGCCGGTCAGGTCGGCGCCGAGCATCGGCGCGAGGTCGGCCCACAACGGCAGGAAGGGCGGCATCAGCGTGGTCAGGGTGACCCGTTCGCGGGCGATCAGCCGGAACGCCTCGTCGGGGCTGGGACTGCCGGCGAGCACAGCGGTGGCGCCGACCCGCAGCGCGCCGAGCACGCCGGGGCAGCCCAGGGCCGCGTTGTGGGCGACCGGGAGCGCGGCGAGATAGACACCGTCGGGCCCGAAGTTCATCGCCGCCGCGGTCGCCCGCAGCTGGTACGCGTAGTCGTCGTGGGTGCGCGGGATCAGCTTCGGCAGGCCCGTCGAGCCGCCGGAGAGCAGAAAGAACGCGACGTCCGACGGGTCCGGGGAGGGCAGCGGCACCGGGTCGGCGTCCACCTCGGCCAGGGCGGTGAACTCGCCGGGGTCGCCGACCACGAACACCTGCCGCAGCGACGGCGTCTCGGCGCGGACATCGGCGGCGAGCTTGCGCAGGTCGTACCCCTGGACCTGGTCGACGGTCACGTAGGCGACCGCCTCGGTGTGCGCGCACAGGTGGCCGATCTCGGCCCGTCGGTGCGCCGGCAGGGCCAGCACGGGCAGGGCGCCCAGGCGGAACAGCGCCAGGCACACCACCACGAACTCGACGCCGTTGGGCAGCTGGACGACCACTCGGTCGTGCCGGCTGACACCGCGGGCCCGCAGCCCGGCGGCCATCCGGTCGGCCCGGCGGTCGAGGTCGCCGTAGCTCACCCGGTGCTCAGCGGTGACCAACGCGGTGCGCTCCGGGTCCGTCCGCGCCCATTCCCGGCCCAGGTCGGCGAGCGACTCGCCGCGCCAGTAGCCCTCCGTGCGGTAGCGCTCGGCCAGCTCGCTCGGCCAGCTCACCCATCCGTCCAGCATTCAGTGCCTCCCGCGACGACGGTGACAGCGACCCGGAACACAAGCTAGTGTGCAGATACGCGAGATACAAGACACGTGATAGTGGAGGCGGTTGATGCTGGCGGCGCGGCCCCGTACCGACCTCGGTGCGTTGACCCGGCTCACCGAACTCGCCGATTACATCGTGCCGTTCGCCATAAGGGTGATCGCCCACCTGGGCGTCGCCGACCAGCTCGTCGACGGGCCACGACCGGTGACCGAGCTGGCCGAGGCCACCGGCGCGCACGCGCCGTCGCTGCTGCGTGCCCTGCGGGCGCTGGCCGGCAAGGGCATCTTCACCGAGGTCGAGCCGGAGGTGTTCGGGCTGACCAAGCTCGCCGAGCCGCTGCGCACCGACCATCCACTGTCGCTGCGCGACGCGTACCCGCTGATGGCCGCGGACGTCCGCGCCTGGGCGGGGCTCGGCCGCTGCCTGCGCACCGGGGAGGCCGCCTTTCCCCGGATCCACGGCACCGACTACTGGTCCTACCTTGCCGGGAATCCGGCGGACAGCCTCGCCGTCGACCGGTGGATGTCCAGCCTGACCCGGCTGCACCTGCGTACCGTCCTGCCGGCGTGGCCGTGGGCGCGGGCCCGGGACGTCGTTGACGTCGGCGGCGGCGACGGCGCGTTCCTGGCCGGCCTGCTCACCCGCTGCCCGCAGCTGCGCGGCACCCTGCTCGACCTGCCCCACGTGGTGGCGGCCGCGCCGGCGCTGCTCGCCCGCGCCGCGGTGACCGATCGCTGCCGGATCATCCCGGGCAGCTTCTTCGACCCGGTGCCGGCGGGCGCCGACCTGTACGTGCTCAAGACGATCCTGCCGGGCTGGGACGACGCCGACGCCACGGTCATCCTGCGCCGGATCGCCGAGGCGATGCGGCCGGAGAGCCGGCTGCTGCTGCTGGAGGCGATCATCCCCACTGGCGACGTGTTCGACGTCGCGAAGCTCGTCGACCTGCACACCCTGGTGCTCACCGGCGGCCGGCACCGCACCCGGGACCAGCTCGTCGACCTGCTGGCCGGCGCCGGCCTGCGACTGGACCGCATCGCCGCCACCCCCACGCTCACCGTGATCGCCGCCGGTCCCGCCGGGCCGCAGCCGACGTCCCCCTAGGAGGTATCGATGGCCCCGACCCGACCCCGGATCGACATCGAATCGGTGTTCCGACTGACCGAGCTGGCCGACTACATCGTGCCGTTCACCGTGCGCGCCGTCGCCGAGCTGGGTGTCGCCGACCAGCTCGTGGACGGGCCACGACCGGTGACCGAACTGGCCGAGGCCACCGGCGCGCACGCGCCGTCGCTGCTGCGCGCCCTGCGGGCGCTGGCCGGCAAGGGCATCTTCACCGAGGTCGAGCCGGAGGTGTTCGGGCTGACCAAGCTCGCCGAGCCGCTGCGCACCGACCACCCGCTGTCGCTGCGCGACGCGTACCCGCTGCTCGAACCCGACATCGAGGCGTGGGCACACTTCGACCACAGCATCCGCACCGGGCAGGCGTCCTTCGACCAGGTCCACCCCGAGGGCTACTGGCCGTACATGGCCGCCCATCCGCACGACAGCGCCCGCTTCGACGCCTCCCAGCAGGCGGCCACCCGGCTGGAGCTGCGGGCCGCGCTGCCCGCGTACCCCTGGGGGGAGCTGGCCACGGTGGTCGACGTCGGCGGCGGCAACGGCGCCTTCCTCGGCGGCATCATGGCCCGCTTCCCGGCGTTGCGTGGCACCCTGTTCGACCTGCCGCACGTGGTCGCCGAGGCCGAGCCGGTGCTGCAGAAGCTCGGTGTGGCCCAGCGGTGCACGGTGACCGGCGGCAGCTTCTTCGAGACCGTCCCGGCCGGCGCGGACGCCTACCTGCTCAAGCGGATCCTCTACGGCTGGGACGACGACAACGCCGTACGCCTGCTGACGGCCGTGCGGGCAGCGATGCGCCTGGACAGCCGGCTGCTGGTGCTGGAGCCCGTGGTCGAGCCGGGTGACCGGTTCGACGTCGGGCGCCTCTACGACCTGCTCCTGCTGGCCATGGTCGGTGGCGGCGCCCGCTCCCGCGAGCACATCGAGCGGCTGCTGGACGTCGCCGACCTGCGGCTGGCCCGCAGCGTGCCCACCATGATGTTCCCGATCCTCGAGATCGTCCCGAAGACGGAGGCGTGAGCAGTGCGACTGGTCGTGGACTTCTCCCGATGCGAGAGCAACGCGGTCTGTGTGGGTCAGGCGCCGGAGGTGTTCGACGTCGCTGACGACGACCGGCTGCACATCACCGAACAGCCGCTCGAGGGCGCACTGGCCGCCCGGGTACGCGAAGCCGCGCGCCGCTGCCCGAAGCAGGCGCTGTCCGTGGTGGACGACTGACGCCAATGGGCCGCCCGGGTCACCGGGCGGCCCATTGGCGGCACTAGCTCGCGGCGCCCGCGGCCTGGATCGCCGTCCAGACCCGCTCGGCGGTCACCGGCATGTCGATGTGCCGCACGCCCAGGTGGCGGACGGCGTCGACCACGGCGTTCTGCACCGCCGGCGGAAGACCGACCGCCCCAGACTCGCCGAGCCCCTTGGCGCCCAGCGGGTTCACCGGGGTCGGGGTCTGCGTCGCGACCGTCTCGAAGGACGGCAGCTCGGCCGCGCCCACCATGGCGTACCGGTGCAGGTCACCGTGCAGCGGCGTGCCGTCGGCGGCGAAGCGGACCTCCTCGACCAGCGCCTGGCCGGCGCCCTGCGCCAACCCGCCGTGCACCTGCCCCTCGGCCAGCAGCGGGTTGAGCAGCACGCCCGCGTCGTCGACCGCCACCACGCGCAGCAGGGCCACCTGACCCGTCTCGGTGTCCACCTCCACCACGGCCAGGTGCGCGCCGTACGGGCAGGTCGCGGCGGACGGCTGGAACGTCGCCTCGGCGGACAGCCCGCCCCCGGGGCCGGCGTCGTCGGCGGCCAGCTCGGCCCAGTCGACGACGCGCCCGGCGGTCGACCGGAACCGTCCCGCGGCGAACTTCACCTCGTCGAGGGACACGCCCAGGCGGGCGGCCGCCACGTCCCGGCCCCGCTCCACCAGGGCCAGGGCCGCCTCGCGGACCGCCATCCCACCGGTCTGCAACGACCGGGACCCGCCGGTGCCGCCGCCCTCGGGGACCGTCGCGGTGTCGGAGTGGCGCACGTCCACGCGATCCAGCGGTACGCCGAGCACGTCGGCGGCGATCATCGCCCAGGCGGTGACGTGGCCCTGGCCGTGCGGGCAGGTTCCCGAGTGGACGGTGAACCGGCCGGTGTGGTCGACGCGCGCGGAGGCGTACTCGCTGCGGGTGTCCGCGCCGGTGATCTCCACGAAGGTGGACAGGCCGATGCCGAGTTGTTGGACGTCACCGCGTACGCGGCGGGCCGCCTGCTCGGCGCGCAGCGCCGGATAGCCGGCCTCGGCGAGCACCCGCTCCAGCGCCGCCGGGTAGTCGCCGGTGTCGTAGCGGGCGCGGGTCACCGTGGTCACCGGGAAGCTCTCCGGCGGCAACAGGTTGCGTCGCCGTACCTCGGCCGGATCCATGTCGATCTCCGCCGCGTACAGGTCGACCATCCGCTCCAGGGCGGCCACCGCCTCCGGCTGCCCGGCGCCCCGGTACGACACGACGGGGGTGGTCGTGGTGGTGACGCTGGACGAGCTGAACTTCGCCCGGCTGATGCCGTACGGGCCGGTCAGCATGGTCCGGGTCCAGAACGGCAGGATCGCCCCGATGCGCGGGTACGCCCCGGCGTCCTGCACGACCTCCAGCGCGTACGACACGATCCGCCCGTCGCGGGTGCCGCCCAGCTCGGCGCTCTGGTGCTGGGCCCGGCCGTGCCCGGCGGCGACCATGCTCTCGCTGCGGGTCTCCGCCCAGCGCACCGGACGGCCGAGCCGGCGGCCCGCCCAGGCGACGAGGATGTCCTCCCGGCTGGCGAACGCCTTGGAACCGAACGCCCCACCGACGTCGCCGTTGACCACCCGGACCCGCTCCTCCGGCTCGCCGAGGGCCGCCGCGAGCTGGCCGCGCCACAGGTGCACCGCCTGGCTGCCGGCCCGGTAGCGCAACCCGTCCGGCCCCCACTCGGCCTGCCCGGCGCGGGCCTCCAGCGGGCACGGCGCCACCCGCGGGTTGATCATCCGCTGCCGGACCACCACCTCGGCGCCCTCGTGCAGCTCGGCCCGCCCGGCCGGGCGACGGAAGCCGAGCTTGAGCACCATGTTCGTGCCGGCCTGCGGATGCAGCACCAACTCGTCGGCGAGCGCCCGGTCGACGTCGACCAGCGCCGGCAACGGCGCGATGTCCGCCTCGACGAGGGTGGCGGCGTCCACCGCCTCGGCGCGGCTGGTCGCCAGCACTGCGGCGACCGGTTCGCCGACGAACCGCACGACGCCGTCGGCGAGCACCGGGGTGGTCATCTTCTGGTTCAGCACGCCGGCCTCGGGCGGCAGCGGCGGCAGGTCCACGTCCACCGCGGTGAAGACCGCGACCACGCCGGGCGCCCGCCGGGCGGCCTCGGCGTCCACGCCGCGCAGCCGGCCGTGCGCCATGTGGGAGCGGACGAAGACCAGCTCCAGGCAGCCGGGCACGACGACGTCGTCGACGTACGTGCCGCCGGTGGTGAGCAGGGCCCGGTCCTCGGTACGCCGTACCGGTCGGCCGATCAATGACATCTGCGACTCCTGGTTCTGCCGACGCCGGCTCAGGCAGGGGTGACGGCGAGCGGGATCGACGCGTACGACCGGAAGAGGGCGCTGGGCTCGCGCACCGGCGGGGCGGCCAGGTCGATGCCGGCGAGCTGTCGGGCGAGCCGTTCGAAGACGACCGCTCCCTCGATCCGGGCCAGCGCGGCGCCGAGGCAGCCGCGTACGCCGCCGCCGAAGCCGACATGCGGGTTGGGGTGGCGGCCGATGTCGACGCGACCGGGGTCGGCGAACACGTCCTCGTCGTGGTTGGCGCAGCCGAGCAGGAGGAAGACCGACCGACCGGCCCGGATCACCCGGTCACCCACCGGGATCGGCTCCAACGCCAGCCGGGCGGTGTACTGGATCGGGGCGTCGAACCGGACGAACTCCTCGGCCGCGGTGGCGGCCAGCGACGGGTCGTCGCGCAGCCGACGCCACTCGTCGGGCCGCTCGGCCAGCGCGATGCTGCCGGTGCAGACCATGTTCATGGTCGTCTCGTAGCCGGTGAAGCAGAGGAAGACGATGTTGTCGACGACCTCCTCCGTTCCCTCGGCCGGGTCCGCCACGGCGAGCATCCGGTCGAGCAGGTCGCCGTCCGGGTCGGCGTGCCGGCTGGTGAGCAGGTCGCGGACGTACCCGCGCAGCCAGGCCAGCGCCTCGTCCGCCGCCGCGCGGTCGGTCTCGGGAAGGAACGGGGTGAAGGCGCGGCCGAGTGCCGCCGCGCGGGGCCAGACCTCGGCCCGGGTCCGCGCCGCCGGCAGTCCGATGAGTTCGCAGACCACGGTGGCGGCGACCGGGAAGGCCAGCTCGGCGACGGCGTCCAGACGCCCGGTGTCCAGGGCCGGCGCGAGCAGCTCGTCGACCAGCTCGCCGACGCGGCCGGCGGTGCGCCGGGCCACGCCGGGGCTGAACGCGCGGACCATCTGCTGGTGCAGCCGGCTGTGGTCGTCCGGGTCGCGGGTCGGGATGATCCGTCGGAACACCTCGCGGGAGAGGTCCTGCGCCATCCGGAACTGCGGGTCGTCCTCCGGGAAGGTGTTGCTCAGCCGACGGTCACGCAGCAGCGCGGCCACGTCCCGGTGCCGGGTCACACCCCAGCTCGCCGGGCCGAACCGGCACAGCGGGCCGGCCGCCCGCATCCGGGCGTACGTCGGGTACGGGTCGGCGACGACCTCGGGGGAGAGGGGGTCCATCCGCGCGGGCAGGACCCGCCCGGCGGGGCTCACCGCCGCACCGCCACGGGCACGCTGGCGTACGAGCGCAGCGTCCCGCCGGTCTGCCGGCGGGCCGGTCCGGCCGGGGCCAGCGTCGGGAAGGTGCGCAGCAGGGTCTCGAAGGCGACCTGCGCCTCCACCCGGGCCAGGTAGCCGCCGAGGCAGTGGTGGATGCCGCCGCCGAAGGACAGGTGCGGGTTGTCCTCGCGGGTGACGTCGAGGCGGTCCGGTGTGCCGAACCGCTCCGGGTCCCGGTTGGCGCTGCCGATCAGCAGGATCAGCACCCGCCCGGCGCGGATGGTGCGGTCGCCGACGTCGATGTCCTCCCGGACGAGCCGGGCGACGCCCTGGATCGGGGCGTCGTAGCGCAGGAACTCCTCCACCGCGCGGGGCGCCAGCGTCGGGTCCGCCCGCAGCAGGGCGAGCTGGTCGGGGTGGTCGAGCAGTGCCGCCACGCCGGTGGCGATCAGGTTGGTGGTGGTCTCGAAGCCGGCGAAGAAGGCGAAGACCGCGTTGTCCACGATCTCGTCGTGGTCGAGCACCGCGCCGTCGTCGTCCGTCGCGGCGAGCATCCGGGACAGCAGGTCGTCGCCGGGTTCGGCACGGCGCCGGTCGAGGATCTCGCCGAGGTAGTCGCGCAGCCACTCGACGGCCCGGTCGGCGGCCGGGCGGTCGTCGTCCGGCACGATCGCGGCGAACGCCTTGCTCAGGTCCAGCGCGTACGGGCGGATGCGTTCGTGGTCCGCCGGCGGGATGCCCATCAGGGCGCAGACCACCATGACCGGCAGCGGAAAGGCCAGATCCGAGACCGCGTCGAAACGTCCGGTGCGGGTCGCCGGGGCCAGCAGGTCGGTGACCATCGCCTCGATTCTCGGGCGCAGCCGGCGCACCAGTGCGGGGCTGAACGCCTTGGCCATCAGCCGCCGCAGGCGCCCGTGCTCGGGCGGGTCGCGGTAGAGGATGATGCTGCCGAAGAAGGAGCCGGCCGCGCCGTCGCCGGCCGACATCCGGTGGTAGGCCGCCGGGAACTCGCTGCCCAGGCGTGGGTCGCGGACCAGCCGGGCGACGTCGGCGTAGCGGGTGACGCCCCAGCTGCCCGGCCCCATCCGGCAGAGCGGGCCGGCCGCGCGCAGCGTCGCGTAGGTGGGGTAGGGGTCGGCCACCACGGCGGGGTCGCGGGCGTCGAATCTCGGCGGCATGCCGGTACGGGCCGAGGTCATGCCCGCCAGTATGCGCAATAAAAGATACGAGAAACAAGTACTTCCGAGATACGCGAAACGCTATTAGGCTTCCGAGCCATGACCGAGACCGTGGTGAGCGCTGATCCCCGGATCGTCGCGATGGAGTTGCTGATGAAGGCCCCGGCCACCGTCAGCAGCCCTTACCCGCATTACCACGCGCTGCGAACGGCAGCGCCGAAGTACCGGATGGAACAGCCCGGCCAGGGCGTGGGATGGGTGCTCACCACGTACGACGACTGCCGTGCCGCGCTGCGCAACCCGTCGCTGGACAAGTCGGCGCAACGCCCCCGGATGGGCGACTCCCGCGGCCGCGAGGGCGCCCGGACCCTGCTCTTCCTCGACGGGCCGGAGCACACCCGGCTGCGCGGGCTGGTGAGCCGGGTGTTCACCCCCCGCCGCACCGAGACCCTGCGCCCCCGGCTGACCTCGTTCGTCGACGGCCTGCTCGACGACATCAGCCGCCAGGTCGGCCCCGGCGGCGGCGAGGTCGACATCGTCGGCTCGTTCGGCTTCCCGCTTCCGGTGATGGTGATCGGCGAGCTGGTCGGCGTGCCGCCGGCGGACTGGCCGCTGCTGCGCCGGCTGACCCGCGCCGCGTCCGGCGGGCTGGAGATCTTCGCACCGGAAGAGGTCCTCAAGGCATCCGACCAGGCGCTCGGCGAGATGGAGGAATACTTCGCCGACCTGGTTCGCAAGCGGCGCGAGGATCCCCGCGACGACCTCGCCTCGGCCCTCGGCCAGGTCGAGATCGACGGTGACCGACTCTCGGTCGACGAGCTGATCCAGGTCATCGTGCTGCTCTTCGGCGCCGGCTTCCAGACCATGACCGACCTGATCGGCCTCGGCACGCACGCGCTGTGCCGCAACCCCGACCAGCTCCAACGGCTGCGCGCCGAGCCCGAGCTGACCCGGTCCGCCGTCGAGGAGCTGCTGCGCTTCGACTCCCCGGTGCACGTGCTGGGCCGCGCCGCGTTCGAGGACACCACCTTCGTCGACGGCACCCCGCTCGCCCGGGGTGAGCACGTGATCACCCTGATCGGCGCGGCCAACCGCGACCCGGCCCGCTACGCCGACCCGGACGTGCTCGACATCGCCCGCTTCGCCGGCGCCGAACCGCCGGAGACGCCGCTGTCGTTCGCCTGGGGGCCACACCACTGCCTCGGCGCGCAACTCGCCCGCGCCGAGGGGCAGATCGCCTTCCGCCGGCTGGTGGACCGGTTCGCGGTGATCGAGCTGGCCGACCCGGACGCCGACGAGATCGACCTCGAGTGGCGGCACAGCAGCACCTTCCGGGGCCTGGAGGAGCTGCGCGTACGGCTCGTCCCGGCCTGAGCACCCGAACCACGCGCCGACCAGGAAGGGAAGTCCATGCCGGAGGCGGTGATCGTCGAGGCGGTCCGGACGCCGATCGGCCGGCGCGAGGGTGTGCTGTCCGGCCTGAAGGCCGTGGAGCTGCTGCGGCACGTCCAAGTCGAAGTGATCCGCCGGGCCGGGATCGAACCGGGCGAGGTGGAGCAGATAATCGGCGGCTGCGTCACACAGGTGGGCGAGCAGAGCCTCAACGTCACGCGCAACGCCTGGCTCAACAGCGGCCTCGACTACGAGGTCGCGGCGAGCACGGTCGACGCCTCCTGCGGCTCCGCCCAGCAGGCCAACCACCTGATCGTGGCGCTCATCGCCGCCGGCGCCATCGACGTGGGCATCGCCTGCGGCGTGGAGTCGATGAGCCGGGTGCCCGTCGGCACCAACCTCTACCAGGGGCCCGGGCACTACAAGACCCCCGACTACCCGTACGACGACCCGCCTAAGGCGCAGTTCGGCGGCGCCGAGCGGATCGCGGCCCGGCAGGGGCTGACCCGCGCGGACGCCGACGCCTACGGGCTGCGCTCGCAGCAGCGGGCGACCCACGCCCGCGCCGAGGGCCGCTTCGACCGGGAGATCACCCCGGTGCCGCTGCCCGACGGCACCCTGGCCGACGCCGACGAGGGTATCCGGGAGACCACCGCCGAAGGGCTGGCCGCCCTGCGGCCGGTGATCCCCGACGGCATCCACACCGCCGGCACCATCTCCCAGATCTCCGACGGCGCGGCCGCCGTGCTCTGGATGTCCCGGGACCGCGCCGCCGCCCTCGGTCTGCGGCCCCGAGCCCGGCTGGCCCACCAGGTGGTCACCGGCGCCGACCCCTACTACCTGCTCGACGGCCCGACCGTGGCCACCCGCAAACTGCTCAAGCGGGCCGGGATGACCGTCGACGACGTCGACGTCGTCGAGGTCAACGAGGCGTTCGCGTCCGTCGTGCTCTCCTGGGCCGCGCACCACGACGCCGACCTGCACCGGGTCAACGTCAACGGTGGCGCCATCTCCCTCGGGCATCCGCTGGGCAGCAGCGGCAGCCGGCTGCTGGTGACCGCCCTGCACGAGCTGGAACGCGACGGTGGCGAGGTCGCCCTGGTCACCATGTGCTGCGGCGGCTCGCTCGGCACGGCGTCGCTGCTGGTGCGGGAGTAGGCGGGCATGGACACCGACATGCGCGCCGCGCCGACGCCGCCCGCCCCCGAGACCCGCGACGCCGCGGCCTTCTACGCCGACGCCCGCCACGACCTGACCGGGCCGCTGCAGGGCGTACGGGTCCTGGACGTCACCAAGGTGTGGTCCGGCCCGGTGGCGAGCTGCGTCCTGGCCGACCTCGGCGCCGACGTGCTGCGGGTGGAGATGCCCGGCAACCGGGAGGGCCTGATGCCCCCGGACATCCCCGGCACCGGGCTGTCCTGGTTCCGGCAGAGCGTGCACCGCAACAAGCGCAGCATCGGTCTGGACCTGCGCCGCCCCGGCGCGGCCGAGGTGTTCCTGCGGCTCGTCGCCACCGCCGACGTGGTGGTGGAGAACTACAAGCCCGGGACGCTGGACGCCTGGGGCGTCGGCTACCAGGCCTGTCGGGCGGTCCGACCGGACGTCGTGCTGGTCTCCGTCTCCGGCTACGGACAGTTCGGCCCGGACGCGGGACGGCCCGGCTACGACCCGACCACCCAGGCCGCCGCCGGCTGGATGGCGCTCAACGGCGAACCCGACGGCGCACCGCTGAAAGCGCCCACCTTCCTCGCCGACGACCTCGCCGGCCTGCACGCGGTGATCGGCGCGCTGGCCGCGCTGCGCCACCGCGACCGCACCGGCGAGGGCCAGCACGTCGACGTGAGCATGCTCGACTCGCTGCTCTTCTCCAGCAACGGCTACCTCACCCTCGGCGCCACCGGCGTGCCGCTGCGCCGCTGGGGCGACCAGGCCGACTTCGTGGTGCCGGCCGGCTGTTTCCGGTGCGCCGACGGCCACGTCTACGTGGCGGTCGCCCTGGACCGCTCCTGGCGTCGGCTGGCCGAGGTGGTCGGCCGCCCCGAACTGGCCCGGGCACCCGGGTACGCGACCAACCAGGAACGCCGCGACAACCGCGCCACGGTCAACGCGGTCGTCGCCGACTGGTGCGCCGGGCGGGGCTGCGCCGAGGTGGTCTCCACCCTCGACGCGAACGGGATCACCGCCGAGCGGGTCCGCACCTTCGCCGAGGCCGCGGCCGACCCGCAGGTCCACGCCCGGGCGATGGTCCAGGAGACGGTGCTGTCCAACGGCAGCACCGCGCCACTGACCGGGCCGGCGGTCAAGTTCTCCCGGACGCCGACGGCGGTCCGCTCCGGCGCACCGGAACCCGGCGCCGACACCGAACGGGTCCTCGACGAGATCGGCGTCGACGCGGCCACCCGGGAACGGCTGCGCGCGCAACGGGCGATCGGATGAGGAGGAGGTGACATGGCAACGGCAGGCGCCGCGCCGCGCTGCGCGCTGGTGACCGGGGTGTCCCGGGGGATCGGCCGGGCGGTCGCGCTGCGGCTGGCCACCGAGGGGTACGCGGTGGCGGGCTGCTACAGCGCGCCGAGCGAGGCCGCGGAGAAGACCCGCGCGGAGGTCGAGGCGTACGGGGTCGGGACCTGGTTCGGGCCGTGCGACGTGACCGACCCGGCCGCGGTCGACGAGTTCGTCTCGACCGCCGAGCGGCACCTCGGGCCGCTCACCGCGCTGGTCAACAACGCCGGCATCACCCGGGACCGGCCGTTGGTGCTGATGGCGCCCGACGAGTGGCACGACGTGCTCGGCACCAACCTGACCGGCACCTGGAACACCTGCCGGACCGTCGCCTTCCGCTTCCTCAAGCGACGCCGCGGGGCCATCGTCAACCTCTCCTCCGTGGCGGGTGTCAGCGGCAACACCGGGCAGGCCAACTACGCCGCCAGCAAGGCCGGCATCATCGGGCTCAGCCTGTCCCTGGCCAAGGAGGTCGCCGGGTACGGCGTACGGGTCAACGTGGTGGCGCCCGGCTTCATCGAGACCGACATGACCGCCGCGCTGCCGGGCAAGCTGCGCGACGCGGCCCTGGGGCGGATCCCGTTGGGCCGTTTCGGCGCACCCGCCGACGTCGCCGAGCTGGTCGAGTTCCTGCTCTCGGAGCGGGCCGGCTACGTCACCGGCCAGGTGATCCGGGTGGACGGGGGGATCGTGCTGTGACCGCCGCACCCACGTTCAGCGTCGGAACCCGCCCCGCCGAGACGTACCGGGCCGCGGCGGCGCCCCTGCCGGCGATCCGCTGGGTCGAGGTGTCCGCCGGGCCCCGGGGCGGGATCAGCCTGCGCGCCGGCACCACGGTCGACCCGGCCGACGTCTACCTGGGCGGGCACTTCCCGGAGCTGACCGTCTACCCGGGCGTGTTCACCCTGGAGACGATCGGGCAGGCGGTGACCGCGGCCGTCGGCTACTGCGCGGGCCGGCTGCCCCAGCTGCACCGGTTGCGCTCCGCCCGGTTCCTCGCCCCACTGCTCGCCGGGGACACGCTCACCGTCGAGGCGTCGGTCGGCCCGGTCGCCGAGGACCAGTCGTTCGAGGTCGCCGCCCGGTGCGTACGCGGCGACGGGGTCCGCGCGGCGACGGTGCGGGCGGTGTACCGCTGGCCGGCCCCGGACGGGGAGGGCACCTGATGAGACTGGACCACGGCGAGCTGCGTGCCCTGCTGCCGCACCGGTACCCGATGCTGCTGCTCGACCGGGTCGACAGCGTCGAGCCGGGAGCGAGCCTGGAGGCGGTCAAGGCGGTCACCGGCTGCGAACCTTGCTACCGGGGGATCGCCGAGGGGCAGGCCCCCGACCGGTACGCGTACCCCGCCTCGCTGCTGATCGAGTCGTTCGGTCAGGGCGCGGCGGTGCTCTGGCTGCTGTCCCGCGGGCCGGGCACGGCCGGGCTGCCGATGTTCACCGCGGCCCGCGACTGCGTTCTGCTGCGCCCGGTCTACCCGGGCGACGTGATCCGGCACCGGGTCCGGCTGGAACAGGTCGTGCACGGGGCCGCGTTCGCCTCCGGATCCAGCTGGGTCGGGACCGACCAGGTGGCGGAGTTCGGCTCGATGATGGCGGTCGTCCGACCGGCCGACGCCATCTCCGGAGCCCGATGATGAGAGGAAGAGGGAATCCCGATGAGTGAACGCGAACAGCACATGGCGGAGCTGCGGGAGATCGTGGCCGAGGTGCTCGAGTTGGAACCGGAGGAGGTCGCCGACACCGCCGACTTCGTCGAGGAGTACGAGGCGGACTCGTTGCGGGCGATCGAGATCCTGGCCCGGATCGAGAAGAGGTACCGGGTGGAGATCCCGCAGGCCGAGCTGAACGAGATGCGCAGCCTCAAGGCCGTCCACGAGGTCGTGGCGCGACACGCCGGCTGGCAGGACTGACCCGTGCACCGCGTGGTCGTCACCGGGCTCGGTCCGGTGTCCGGCATCGGCATCGGCGTCGACGAGTTCACCGCCGGGCTGCGCTCCGGCCGGTCGGCCGCCGCGCCCATCACCAGCTTTGATGCGAGCGGGTTCCCGCACCACTGGGCCGGCGAGGTGCCCGCGTTCCGACCGGAGGCGCTGCTGCGACGCCTGCGGATCGCCGACTGGGGCCGCTCGGCGCTGTTCGCCGCCGCGGCCGCCCGGCTGGCCGTGACGGACGCCGGTCTGCCGCTGCCCGCCCTCGATCCGGGGCGCGTCGGCGCGGTCGTCGGCACCACCAGCGGCGAGTCCACGGTGGTGGAGCAGCTCACCGCGGAGCTCGTCGAGGGCGGCTACCCGGCCATGTCCGTCGAGGCGCTACGGCAGGCGCCGGCCGAGCGGTTGTCCTACGCGGTGAGTGCGGAGCTGGGGCTGGCCGGTGAGTCGGTCACCCTCACCACCGCCTGCTCGGCCAGCAACTACGCCATCGGGTACGCGTACGACCTGCTCTGCTGCGATGAGGCGGACGTGATGGTGGCCGGCGGCGCCGACTCGGTGTGCCGTTGGGCGCACGCCGGCTTCTTCCGGCTCGGCGCGCTGACCGAGCGGGCGTGCCGACCGTTCGACCGGGACCGCTCCGGCATCCTCACCGGCGAGGGCGGCGCGGCCCTGGTGCTGGAGACCCTGGACCACGCGCGGGCCCGGGGCGCCCGGATCTACGCCGAGGTGCTCGGTTACGGCGTCAACTGCGACGCCCACCACATGGTCGCGCCCAACGAGGAGAGCGTCGCGGCGTGCATGCGCCTGGCCCAGGACAACGCCGGGGTCAAGCCGGAGGACGTCGACTACATCAGCACGCACGGCACCGGCACGCCCGCCAACGACCTGTGTGAGGCGCGGGCGATCCGGGCGGTGTTCGGCGACCGGGTGCCCCCGGTCAGCTCGATCAAGTCGATGCTCGGTCACACCATGGGCGCGGCGAGCGGGTTCGGCGCCATCGCCACCACGCTGGGCATACGGCACGGGTTCCTGCCCCCGACCATCAACTGGGTCAACCCCGACCCGGAGCTGTCCTGGATCGACCCGGTGCCGAACACGGCCCGATCGGCCACCGTACGGGTGGCGCAGAACAACGGGTTCGCCTTCGGCGGCAACAACGCCATCACGATCTTCGGGGCGATCCGGTGACCGGCCTGGTGACCGGCTGGGGTGTGCTCTCCGCCGCCGGGGACTCCGTCACGGAACTGCTCGCCGCCGTGCGGGCCGACGCCGTCGTCCGCGCCGACGTCCGCGACCGCTTCGAGGAGCCGCTGCCCACGGCCGAGGCGCCGGCGATCGCCGACTTCGACGTACGCCGACTGCTCGGCCGCAAGGGCACCAGCTTCCTGGACCGGGCGACCGCGCTGGCCATGGTGGCCTGCGGACGGGCGCTGGCCGACGGGGAGCTCACCCCGGACGACGACAACCGGCACCGCGTCGGTGTGGTGCTCGGCACCACCACCGGCAGCCTGAAGTCCACCATGGACTTCTCCCGCGAGACGCTGCTGCAGGACAAGCCGTACCTGGTCAACCCGGTGCTGTTCCCGAACACGGTGATGAACTGCGCGAGCGGCCAGGCGGCGATCCGCTACGGGCTGCGCGGCGTCAACGCCACCGTGGCCGGCGGCCCGCTCGCCTTCCTGTACGCGCTGCGCTACGCGCTCAACGCCCTGCGCCGGGGGTACGCCGACGCCCTGCTGGTCGGCGGGGTGGAGGAGTACACGCCGAACACGGCGTGGGCGGCGGAGCTCACCGGCGCCGGCCCGGCCGGCGAGGCCGCGGCCGTCTATCTGCTGCGCCGCCCGACGCCCGGCGTCACCATGCCATCGCGCGCGGAGGTGCTCGCGGTGGCCACCGGCTTCCAACCGGAGGGGACCGGCGACGCACTCGCCGGCTGCGTCCGCCGTGCGCTGGCCGCCGCGAAGGTCCGCCCGGCCGACGTCTGGGCGGTCGCCAGCGGTGACCTCGACGCGGACAGCCTGTCCGACGTGGTGCCGGCCACCGCGCAGCGGCTGTCGGTGCGCCCGGCGCTCGGTGACTGCCAGGCCGCCACCGGCGCGCTGGCGCTGGGCGTGCTGCTGGCCCGGTACGCCGAAGAACCCGCCACCCGCGGACGACCCGCGCTGATCACCGGCCAGTCCCGCGACGGCGCGGTTGCCGCGGCCGTGGTGCGGGGGTAGCACATGCCGGCGACCATCACCGCCAGCGCGGTCCGTACCTGCTTCGGCGACGGCCCGGCCACCTTCGCGGCGCTGCTGCGGGGTGACTGCGGTACCGCCCCGCTGCGGCGGACGGACCCCGCTCGGGTGGGCGTCGGGCACGGCTACCCGATCGCCGACGACCGGCCGTTCGGCCCGAGCCGCTGGCTGACCGAGTGCGTGGCGGAGGCCCTCGCCGCTGCCGGCCTCGACCCGCGTCGACGGCGGGTGGTCAGCCTCATCGGCAGTGGGCTGCGCGAGTCGGCGGAGGTGGAGCGCGCGGCCCTGAGCGGGACGGTCGACTTTCCCGCCGAGCGGCTGCACTTCGCTGGCGCGGTCACCACGGCGGCACCCGGCGTGCGGCGGGTGGTGACCCTGGCCAACGCGTGCAGCGCCGGCGGGCACGCCCTCGCTCTGGCGCAGGATCTGGTGGAGACTGGTGAGGCGGACGCCGTGCTGGTCGGCGGCACCGACGGCAGCACCGCCTCCATGCTCGCGATGATCGGTCGGGTGGCCAGCCGGCCGGCACACCGGGTGCGGCCCTTCGACGCCGATCGGGCCGGCGTGCTGCTCGGCGACGGCGCGGCGGTCCTGGTGGTCGAGCCGGAACGTTCCGGCGCCGGCCTGGCCCGGTTGCTCGCCACCGGGCTGTCCTGCGACGCCGGGCACGAGACGGCACCCGACCCGGCCGGCATCCTGCGGGCCGTCCACGACGCTCACCGCCGTGCCGACCGCCGGCCCGACCAGGTCGATCTCGTGCTGGCGCACGGCACCGGCACCGCGCTGAACGACGAGACCGAGGCGCGCGTCGTCGCGGAGGTGTTCGCCGGCTGCGAGCCCGGGCCCCTGGTCACCGCCGTGAAGGGCGCCGTGGGCCACACGTCCGGCGGATCGGCGCTGCTCAGCGTCGCCGTCGCCATCGAGATCCTGCGTACCGGCCGGGTTCCGCCGGTGGTCGGGCTGACCCGACCGGCATCCGAGGCGGCCGGGCTGCGGCTGGTCCGCGACGCGGCCGTCCGGGCCGACCCGCGAGTGGCGCAGGTCGACGCGTTCGGCTTCGGCGGTCTCAACGCCGTCACCCTCCTGGAGGCGCTGCGATGACCGGCCGCGCCGACGCCGCGCACCTCGCGCCGACCTCGGACCGCTCCGTGCAGATGCCGCCGGACGGGTCGCCCGCCACCGACTCGGCCGGGACCGGGAACGGTCCGGATCGGCCGATCGCCGCCGTCCTCGCCGCCTCCCTGCACCTGCCCGGGGTCGGCCTGCCGGACGGTGTCGCCGACGACGAGCCGGCCTGTCCTTCCGAGCGGGCCGCCGACCTGCTCGGCCGTAAAGGCCTGCTGGCCAAGGAGCCGGCCACCCGGCTCGCCCTCTGCGCCGTGCACCGGGCGTTGGGCCTGCCGCCGAAGGCGCCCCGCCGGACCGGGCCGGCGGACCCGGGTATGGCCGTGGTGGTCAGTTCCAACCTGGGCAACGTCGCGACCGTCGGCGACATCGCCTGCCGGCTGCGCGACGGCGGCCCACGCGAGGTCGGGCCCCTCGAAGCGCCGAACGCCTCCAGCAACGTCATCGCCGGGGCAATCGCCATCTGGTTCCGGTTCGGAGGGCCCAACCTCACCGTCTGCTCCGGGGCCACCGCGGGCCTGGACGCGATCTGGCTGGCAGGGCTGCTGCTGCGTACCGGGCGCGCCGACCGGGTGGTCGTGGTCGGCACGGAACCGGACGACCCGCAGGCCCAGGCCCTGCACGCCGCCCGGGAGGGTGCTGTCGCCGGGCGGCCCCTGCGGGCCGGGGCGGCCTGCCTGCTGCTCAGCCCGGTCGGCGCGCCACAGCGACCGCTGGCCCTGTTGGGGCCGGTCCGGGCGGGTGCCCCCACCGACGGCTCACCGCACGCGCCCCTGGTCGACTCGACCGTCCTGGCCGGCGACCACTACGGCGCCGCGGGCGTCGTGCACACCGCGCTGGCTGTACGGCTGGGCGGCGGCGAGGCGACGAGCGTCACGGTCCGCTGCGGCGACCCCGTCGACGGTGTCCGCGAGCTGAGTGTCCTGGTGGGACCGCGATGAGCGGCACGCCACCCCCGGTCGCCGTGCACCGGCTCGCCGGCCCCGGATCCGGGGCGCCGACCGTGCTCCTCGCGCACGGCATGTCCGACACCTGGCGGAGTTGGCGGCCCTTGGCGGCGCGGCTACCCAGCGGCTGGCGGCTGCTCGCGGCCGAACTGCCGTGGAAGGCCGGCACCGACCACCGCTGGCGGCGTCGGGGCACCCCGGGGTCCTGGCTGGCCGCCGCCGTACGCGCCATGGCCACGCCACCCGACGTCGTGATCGGGCACTCGCTCGGCGCGAACGCGGTGCTGGAGATGGTGGCCACCGAACCGGACGTCGCACCCCGCGGCGCGATGCTCATCGCGCCGTTCTACTGCCCGCCCGACCTGCCGATCACCTGGGCGGTGCACGAGCGGGCGCAGGCCAACTTCGTGCAGATCATCGACGAGGGGCTGCGCAACCGCCTCGGCCCTCGGCTGGCCGATCTGGACGCGGAGACGCTGGCCGCCATGCGGGACATCATGGTGGAGCGGATCGGGCCGGTCGGCTTCACGACGCTGTTCGACCACTTCACCGCGACCGCCCACCTGCCGCTGCACGCGGTGACCGTGCCGACCATGGTGCTCACCGGCGGCCGGGACCCCGGCCTCGACGGCCCGCGCGTCGGCGCACTGCGGGCCCAACTGCCCGACGCGCACGTCGTCGTCGAGTCCGACTTTCACCACTTCTGTCATCTCGACCGGGCGGCCGAGGTGGCCCGACACGTCGCGGGCTTCGTCGAGAAGGTCTGCCCCGACCCCGCGATCCGAGGAGGTACGCCGTGACCACGGCGGTTGAGAACGCATCCGTGACACTGTCCGCCCGGCCCGGTTTCGAGGGCGCGAACATCCGCACCTGGATCGGGTTCAAACACTTCGCGTACCTGGTGGAGCAGGGCGTCCTGCAGTGGTTCCGGGAACACGGGCACGGCCCGGGCCGGCTCTACCACGAACACGGGGTGGGGTTGTCGATCCGGGACTGCTCGCTGCTGCTGCCCGCCGTGCTCGATGTCGACGACGAGGCGACGGTGGTGACGACCCCCGGCGCCAACGGCCGGTTCGCGGTCCGGATGAACGTCCGCCGCGACGCCGACGTCACCGTGTGCCGGGCCCGGGTGCGGGTCGCCCTGGTCCGGGAGGCGGACGTACCGCAGGCGGCGCCCCTGCCGGCGGAACTGGCCGGCCTCGCGGAGGAGCCGGCCGCCGGTGAGCCGGGCGTCCCCGCCGGCGCGGACCCGGCCGCGACCCTGCGCGCCGCCGGCGCGGGATTCGTGTGGCCCTGGCGGGTGCCCTACTTCTACTGCCAGTACTCCCAGCGCGTGCAGCACTCCGGGTACGTCCGGCTGCTCGAGGAGGTGGTCGACCGCTACCTCGCCGACCGGGGCGTGTCGGTGGGTCGGATGCTGCGCGAGCGGGGCTGGATCCCGGTGGTCTCCCGGGCACGGATCGAGGTGCTCGGCGACGCCCACCTCGACGAGCCCATGTGGATCACCTTCACCGTCACCGACGTGCTCAAGGACGTCACGTACGACGCGCGGATGGACTGTCACGTCCGGCGCGAGGGACGCCTGGTCCGGGTGGCGACCGCCAGCATCCTGCACGGGTACGCCGTCAGCCGGGGGCCGGAGGCGGGCCGGCTGGCCACCCTCGACCCGGACACCGTCGCGGCCCTCACCGACGGAGGTCGGTGATGGCCGTCAAGCGCCCCCGCCTGTACTTCTCCTTCCGCAGCCCGTACAGCTGGCTGGCGGTGGAGCGGCTGACCCGGACACTGGGCCGACCGCAGGAGGTGCTGGAGTTCATCCCCTACTGGGACCCGGACGAGCGCACCGAGGCGGCGCTCAGAGCCCGCGGCGGCGCCTTCCACTACGTGCAGATGAGCAAGCCGAAGCACCTGTACCTGCTCCAGGACGCCAAGCGGCAGGCCCAGCGGCTGGACCTGCCGATGCGCTGGCCGATCGACATCGACCCCTGGTGGGAGGTGCCGCACCTGGGCTGGCTGGCCGCGCGGGAGCGGGGAGCGGGGGAGGCGTTCTACCGGGAGGTCATCGCCGCCCGCTGGCAACGGGGCGAGGACGTGTGCACACCAGAGGTGATCTCCCGGGTCGCCGAGCGGGCCGGGGTGGACCCGGCGGTGGTGCTCAGCGCGGTCGAGGACTCCACGGTCCGGTCCGCCGGGGTGGACTGCCTGCTGCGGGCCTACGAGGAGGACATCTTCGGCATTCCCTACCTGCGGCTGGGCCCGCACCGGTTCTGGGGAGTGGACCGGGTGGACGACTTCCTCACCGCGTACGCCCAGCGGACCGGCACACCGGTCACGCCGCCGGCGGTGACGGCGGGAGTGGGCGGCTACGACACCGACACCGGAGGCGGCTGTGGCTGAGCGAAGAGATCCGGAGCGGGAGCGGGCCCACTGCCGCCGGCAGTTGATCCTGACGTTGCGTGCCTTCGCCCTGGCCGGGTTCGACGAGGGCGCCGGTGGCCACGTCACCGCCCGGGACCCGATCGAGCCGGACACCTTCTGGATCAACCCGTTCGGCCGGCACTTCGGGCACGTCCGCGACGACGACCTGCTGCGGGTCGACCACACGGGGGACGTGGTCGACGGCACGGGCCGGATCAACCCCGCCGGGTACGCCATCCACTCGGCCATCCACAAGGCACGCCCGGACGCGGTGGCCGCCGCCCACACCCACTCGATCCACGGTCGGGCGTTCTCGGCGCTGGGTCGGCCGCTCGCCCCGATCACCCAGGACGCCTGCGCCTTCTTCGAGGACCACGAGGTCCACGACGAGTACGGCGGGGTGGTCCTCGACGGCGCGGAGGGCGACCGGATCGCGGCGACGCTGGGCACCGGCAAGGCGGTCATCCTGCGCAACCACGGCCTGCTCACGGTCGGCGGTTCGGTGGCCGAGGCCGCCTGGTGGTTCCTGGCGATGGACCGCTGCTGCCAGGTGCAGCTGCTCGCCCAGGCGGCCGGTGAGCTGGTGGTGATTCCCGCCGATGCGGCCCGAGCCGCCCGGGCGGACATCGGCACCCCGCAGATCGCCCGACTGAACTTCCGGCCGGTCGCGGAGCACGTCCTGGCCCTCAGCTCCGACCTCACGGACTGAATCACGCGCAGACAGGAGTGACCAGTGGCCGAGCTGCTGAAGAACATGGTCCGGGACCGGGCCGGCGACGTAGCGCTGACCGACGAGCGGACCACGCGGACGTGGGCGGAGCTGGACCGGTCGGTGGACCGGTGGATCGGCGTGCTGCGCGGGGCCGGCCTGGACGTGGGGGACCGGGTGGCGTTTGTGCTCGGCAACCGGCACGAGACCTTCGAGGCGCTGCTGGCCTGCGTGCACGCGGGGCTGGTGGCGGTGCCGGTCAACTGGCACCTCACCGCACCGGAGATCGCCCACATCCTGACCGACTGCAACGCCAGGGCGGTGCTCACCGAGGCGACGTACGCCGCGACCGTACGCGAGGCGGTGGCCCGCACACCGGTGGCGCCCGAGCTGTTGATGACAGTCGACGGCGGGGAGGGTTTCACGCTGGTGGACGACCTGCCTGAGGGCCCGGCGGTCCCGACGGTCTCCGGTGGTGTGCTGCTCTACACCTCGGGCACCAGCGGACGCCCCAAGGGGGTGGTCAATCCGCTGCTGAAGGTCGGCGCTCCGGTCGACCGGGTGGCCGCCACCACCGAGATGCTGGGCGGCGGGCTGGGCATCCCGACCGAGGGCCAGGCGCTGCTGGTCGGTCCCTGGTACCACTCGGCGCAGCTGTTCTTCGCCCAGTTTCCGCTGCTGCGCGGGTGCGGGCTGGTGATGCGCCGCGGGTTCGACCCGGTCGAGGTGCTGCGACTGATCGACGAAGAGAAGATCACGATCAGTCATCTGGTGCCGACCCAGTTCATCCGCCTGCTCCGGGTCGACGCCGCCACCCGGGCGGCGTTCTCCGGCGCCAGCCTGACCCGGATCTGGCACGGCGGCGGCCCCTGTCCACCGGAGACCAAGCGGGCGATGATCGACTGGTGGGGGCCGGTGTTCGTGGAGTACTACGCCGCGACCGAGGCCGGCATCGTCACCCTCGCCGACTCGCACACCTGGCTGGCCCGGCCGGGCACGGTGGGCCGGCCGGCACCGCCCACCGAGGTGGTGGTCATCGACGACGAGGGCCGACCGGTGCCCGCCGGGCAGGAGGGCCGGGTGGCCGTCCGGCGGCCTCCGGGCCGGGGATTCCACTACCACAACGCCCCGGAGCAGACCGAGCAGGCGCACGTCGCCCCGCACACCTTCACCGTCGGCGACCTCGGCCGCCTGGACGAGGACGGCTACCTGTTCCTCACCGGCCGCTCGGCGGAGCTGATCGTCACCGGCGGGGTGAACGTCTACCCGGCCGAGGTGGAGGCGGTGCTGCTGACCCACCCCGCCGTGCAGGACGGCGTGGTCATCGGGGTGCCGGACCAGGAGTTCGGCGAGCAGGTCCGGGCGGTGGTGCAGCTCGACCCGGCGTGGCCGGCCGAGGACATCGACCGGGTCCTGGACGCGCACTGCCGGGCCAGCCTGGCCGGTTTCAAGGTGCCACGCTCGTACGAGGTGATCGACCGGATCCCCCGCGAGCCCACCGGCAAGCTGCCCCGGCGGGCGTTGCGGGACCGTTACCGGCAGGCTCCGGTGTCGCCGAGTCTGCTCGCGGACCCGGCCAGCTACCTGACCGGCGTGCCGCACGACGAGTTCGCCCGCCGCCGGCGGGACACGCCGGTGGCCTGGGTCGACGAGGTCGAGCTGACCCGTACCGACCAGGACCGGTCGGTGCGCTCCCAGGGCCGGGGCTTCTGGGCCGTCACCCGGTACGCCGCGGTGTCCGAGGTGTCCCGCGACCCGGCGACGTTCTCGTCCGCGGCCAGCGGGGCGTTCCTCGCCGACCCCCGGACCCTGCAGGACCTGCACCGCAACCGGCAGCTTCTGATCAACATGGACGCTCCGGAGCACGCCTGGGTGCGTCGGCTGGTGGCGGGGGCGTTCACCCCGCGCGCGGTGGGTCGCCTGGGTGAGCTGGTCACCCGACACGCCGAGGAGGTGGTCTCGCGGGCGGTGGCCGCCCGGGAGATCGACGTGGTGACGGACCTCGCGGCGGAGTTGCCGCTGCTCGTCCTCACCGACCTGCTGGGCATGCCGCAGGCGGACCGCACGCTGCTGTTCGAGTGGAGCAACAACCTGGTCGGGTTCGACGATCCGCGGTACGGCGGTGGCAGCGTGGACCGGTACCGGGACACCTTCGCCGCCGCCTTCGCGTACGTCCGGCAGTTGGCCGCGGAGCGGCGCGCCCGGCCGACCGACGACCTGCTCAGTTTGCTGGTGCACGCCGAGGCCGACGGCCGGGGCCTGACCGACGCGCAACTGTGCCAGCTCTGGCTGCTGCTCGTCATCGCCGGCAACGAGACCACCCGGCACCTGATCTCCAACGGGGTGCAGGCGCTGCTGGAGCGCCCCGAGCAGCGGGATCGGCTGATCGCCGACCCCGACCTGACCGGGACCGCGGTGGAGGAGCTGCTGCGCTGGGTCACGCCGATCATGCAGTTCCGGCGGACCGCCACCCGCGACACGGTCCTCGACGGCACCCGGATCGCCGCCGGGGACAAGGTGGTCATCTACTACGCCTCGGCCAACCGGGACCCGGCCGCCTTCGCGGACCCGGACCGGCTGGACCTCGGTCGTGATCCCAACCCGCACCTGGCGTTCGGCATCGGGCCGCACTTCTGCCTGGGCGCGCACCTGGCCCGGCTGGAGATGGCGGCCTTCCTCACCGCGATCCGCCCGCATCTGGCCCGGCTTCGACCGACCGGGCCGGTGCGCCGGATGCGGACCAACTTCATGAACGCCATCACCGCGATGCCCGCGCGCTTCGACGCCGCGCCGGAAGGGGAGTGACCCCATGCCACTGGACCTGCACTGGTTCCTGCCGTCGCATGGAGACGGCCGTGACCTGGCCGAGCCGGCCCGGGGCGGCGCCAGGCCGACCCGCGTCACCCGCCGGCCGCCGGACATCGGCTATCTGGCCCAGGTGGCCCGCGCCGCCGACCGGCTGGGGTTCACCAGCGTGCTCACCCCGGCCGGACTGTTCTGTGAGGACCCGTGGGTGGTGGCGTCCGCGTTGGCCGCGCAGACCGAGCGGCTGAAGTTCATGATCGCGCTGCGGCCGGGGCTGGCCTCACCCACGCTGGTGGCCCAGATGGCCGCGACCCTGCAACGCGTCTCCGCCGGCCGGGTGCTGCTCAACATCGTGGCCGGCAGCGACCCGGACGAGCAGCGCCGCTACGGCGACTGGCTGGACCACGACGCCCGCTACGCCCGCGCGGAGGAGTTCCTCACCGTGCTGGGCGGCCTCTGGGGCGGCCAGCCGGTCGACCACACCGGCGAGCACTACCGGATGAAGGCCGCGCTGCTGGCCCGGCCTCCGGCCACCGCGCCGGCCGTGTTCCTGGGCGGGTCCTCGCCGGCGGCACAGCGGGCGGCGGCCCAGCACGCGGACGTCTACCTGGCCTGGGGTGAGACACCCACCCAGCTCGGGGAGCTGCTGGGCCGGGCACGCGACCTGGCGGCGGAGGCCGGGCGGACGCTGCGCACCGGGAGTCGACTGCACGTGATCACCAGGGACACCGCCCGGGAGGCGTGGGCTGAGGCGGACCGGCTGCTCGCCGGCGTCGACTCGGCGCGCATCACCGCCGCCCGCCAGCGGTTCGCCCGTACCGACTCGGAGGGGCAGCGGCGGGCGGCGGCGCTGCACGCGGGCGGCAACGCCCGGATGGAGGTGTACCCGAACGTCTGGGCGGGCTACTCCCTGATCCGGCCGGGCGCCGGCGCGGCGCTGGTCGGCAGCCACGAGGAGGTCGCGGAGCGGATCGCCGAATACCACGCCGCGGGGGTCGAGCATCTGATCCTGTCCGGGCAGCCGCACCTGGAGGAGGCGTACTGGTTCGGTGAGGGGGTGCTGCCGCTGCTGCGGCACGACGGTCTCCTCGACGCCGGCGCCGCGCGGACCCCGGAGCTGGCGGTGGGCCGATGACGTCGTCCGGCACGGAACTGCCGATGACCACACTGATCGGCAACCCGAAGCCGCACTCGCGGACGCGGACCGTCGCGCTGGCCACCGCGGCGGCGCTGCGGGCCCGGCTGACCCACTGCCCGACCCCGGTCGCAACGCCGACCGTGATCGACCTGTCCGAGCTGACGGCCGAGCTGGTCGGTCAGGGCAGCCGGCCGGAGACCCTCGACGAGGTGCTGGAAGCGGTACGCCGACCGGGGCTGCTCTTGGTGGCCAGTCCCACGTTCAAGGCGGCGTACAGCGGTTTGTTGAAGCTCTTCGTCGACGTGCTGCCCCGGGGCGCGCTGGCCGGGGTGGTGGCGGTGCCGCTGATGACCGCGGCCCGATCCGGTCATCGGCACGTCGTCGACACCTACCTGGGTGCCCTCCTGGCCGAGGTGGGCGCGTGCGTACCCACCTCGGGTTTGTGCGTGCTCGAACGGGACTTCGACACGGCGGAGGTCGGCATCGGGCTCTGGCTGGACCGGGCGGCGCCAGCGGTGGCGGACGCGCTGGCCGACGTGCCCGACCCGGCAGCCGAGCCCGGAGTCAGCCGGCGTTGACCTCGGTATCGTGCTTGCGGCGCATCCGGCTGATCCAGCCCTGCGCCGTGTGCACCGGGACGTCGAAGTGCTCGGCCACCCGGCTGATCGTGCCGACCTGCTCGTAGACCGCCTCCAGGTCCGCGGGGTCGGGTGCCCGGCGGTAGGCGCGCCCGGCCTTGAGCCGGCTGAGCCGCTCGGCTTCAGCGGCCCGGTGGGCGGGGCGGGGCGTCTGCGGGCGGGGGGCCGCGGCGGTGGTTGCGGGGACCGGCCCGACCGTCACGGCCGGACGGGAGGCGGCCGGCGGGATGTCGCCGACCGGGCGGCTCCGGTCTCGGTCCTGCGGCGGGATGAAGGCGCGCAGCAGGGCGTCGAAGTCGACGTACGGCAGCTCGCCGGTCAGGCCGGCGCTCTGTGGCGCGCGGACGGTGAGCTCCCGCACGACCGGGTGGCCGTTCCCGGTCTCCAGACGGACGACGGTCTGCGCCACGGGGCCGGTGATCTCCTCACCGTCGTCCTCGACGGGCACGATGGTGATGATGTATTGACTCACGACGATGCCTTTCTTGCGCATCTCCGGGAGAGCCAGTGCGGCTTCCGGCCCGCCGGTCAACCCTGTCGGGTTTGGCCGTTGGTGGGAGACAAGATATCAGATTCTGGCAGGCAGAAGGCGAGATATCCGACACTCCCCACGGGACGCCTATCCCTCATCTCCGTTTGATAGTGGGCATCACTGATCAAATCGGGTTCTCCGTGCGGACCCGCGATCCTCGCCAGACCCTCGATGGTTGACCCCTCCGGAGACCAGCAGCGCCGCCAGCCCGGCCCGCGACGACACCCCGGTCTTGCGGAAGATGCGGGTCAGGTGAGCCTCCACCGTCTTGACCGTCACGTACACCTGGTCCGCGGCTTCGGCGTTGCTCGCACCCGCCGCCACCAGCCGGGCGATGTCCCACTCCCGGCGCGTCAGGGTCAGCTCCCCGCCGGGGACCGCATCCGGCAGGCGCCCGGCCGCGCCCGCGGCACGACTCTGCTCGCCGGCCACGGCTCTCCGCAGCGGCGGGGAGTCGACCAGCTCCGCGATGCGCCGCGTCTCGGCGAGCTCGACCTCGGCTGCGGCCCACTCCCGCGCCTCACACAGGGCCCGTGCCCGCACCAGCCGTGCCGATGCCTCCTCCAGTCGCCAACCGAGGGTCGCGAAGGTGTCCGCCGCGGCGGCGGCCAGCTCTGCCGCGCGCCGCGGATCGGCCTCCAGGGTCAGCCGGGCCCGGGCGGTCCGGGTCAGCGCGCTCTGCCCCCGTAGCCCCAGCCGTTCGGCGTACCGCTCGGCCACGGTCAACCAGCGCGCCGCCGTGTCCCGACGACCGGCCTTGTGGGCCATCTCGGCCAGCGCCGAGGCCCAGCACGCCCGATTGGTCAGCTCGACGTGGTCGAGACCGTCTCCGCCGCAGGCCCGCAGCAACGTCGACGTCGAGCCGGCCCGGTCACCGGCCAGGAACCGCAGGCGCACCGCCACCCGCTGGCTCGCCCCGTCGTACCAGTTCTCCCGCCGGGTGCCGGCGTCCAACACGGCGGCGTCGGCCAGCTGACGGCCCGCCGTCGGGCCGCTGCGCCACGCCACGGCGATCGCCCGGTACGCGCGCGCCAGCGCCACCAAGGGGTCGACGCCCATGGCGACGGCCACCTCCTCGGCGTCCTCGCCCTCGAATCGGGCGCGGTCCAGGTTGCCCAACCGGGCGGTCACCGCGCACCGGCCGACCAGCAGCCAGGGGGTCAGCGCCACCAGACCGGAGCGGCAACAGATGTCCAGCGCGCGGTCGAAGTGGTGCAGGGCCGAGCGTTCCCGTTCGTGGAAGTACTCCGCCCAACCGAGCAGGGCCAGCAGGTCCGGGTGTTGGGCGAGATCGGTGTCGGCGAGTGCGTCCACCTCGGACGATGCCCGGTCCAGTGTCTCCGGCACGTGAATCCCGCAGTCGCTGTACGCCGCCACGAACGCCTGCACCACCGCCGCCGTCGTGGCGCAGACCGGCTCACCGGTCTGCGCGGCCAGCAGATCCAGACCCCGTGCGTCCTCCACCGCGTTCACGGATCCACTGAGGACTCCGGCGATCGCCGTCTCGGTGGTCAGCAGGAAACGGGTGCGCGGCGCGACCCGCTCGTCGCGGTGCGGCAGCAGCAGCGCGTACGCGTCGAACGGCCGGCCCAGCAGTCGTTCCACGCGCGCCCGCGCGGCCAGCGCCCGCAGCCGCTGGTCGCAGTCGGCGAGCGGACGGCGGGTGAGCTCCTGCAACAGGGTGCGGGCCTGGCGCAGGTGGCCCGCACCGACCAGCGCGTCGGCCATGGCGAACTCCAGCCGGGTGCGGCGCGGCTCGGTGACCTCGGCGGCGGGCAGCAGCCGTTGCACGTTGGTCAACCAGCGGATCGCGTCGAGTCGGGGCGCCAGCGCGCTCTCCGCGGCCTCGATGAGCGCGTCGGCCGTCGCTGGTTCGGCGCACTGCCCGCTGGCCGACAGGTGCTCGGCGTACCGGCTCACCGGATGTCCGGCATCGCGCAGGACGCTGGCCGCCGTGGCGTGCAGTCGTCGTCGCCGGCCGGGGGAGAGCGAGCGGTACACCACGGTGCGGTCCACCTCGTGGCGGAACGACAGGGTCGACGCCTCGGTGGGGTCGGTGCGCAACAGGTCGGCGGCCACCAGCGCGTCCAGCAGATCGCTGGTGACCTCCGGGCCGCGGCCGGCCAACGCCGCGGCCAGTGCCGGCTCGAACCCGCACGGGCACACCGAGACGACCTCCAGCATCTGCCGTTGCTCGTCGGTCAGCCCGTCGAGGTCGAGCTGGACCGCGCCGGTGACGTCGACGGGCAGCTCGGTGGGTAGGCCACGCAGGGCGGCGACCGGACCGTCCAAGGCGCCCGGCCGGTAGGCCAGCACGTAGCGGGGCACACCGCCGGAGAGCACGTGCACCCGCTGGGCGGCGCGCCCTTCCGGCAGCCCGAGCAGCGCGGCGACGCTGGCCGGATCGAGCGGGCTCAGGGTGACCGCCCGGCGGCTCAGGTAGATCCCGGCGGCGAGCGCCGCCGTCGCGCAGGAGGGCATCTGCCGCGGCCGGTACGCGGTGACCCACAGCAGACCTGGGGACGGCACCTGCGCGAGTCGGCCCAGCAGGGCCGCCGTCGCGGGCGAGACGGTGTGCAGGTCGTCCACGAGGAACAGCAGCGGGGTCGCCGGCGCGTCCAGCAGACTGGCGAGGGCCGCCTCGACCTGGTCACCGTCGCGCCCGGCGGCGGCCAGCACCGGTACGCCGGCCCGTCGGGCCCGCGCGGCGACCTCGCGCAGCAGCCGCGTCTTGCCCGTGCCGGGGTCGCCCACGAACTCGATCATCGTTGGCTGGCCGTCGCGGACACTCGCCAGTGCCCGGTCGAACAGGTCGAGCGCGCAGTTGCGGCCGACCAGGGGCTCGAGAGGGTCGCCCGACACTGTCGGGGCGAGGTCCTCCTCGCTGGTGTTCATCGGTGGTCCGCGACGAACGCTCGTGCGGCGCCGCCCGCAGAGGTGCGCCGCCGCGTGGGCGCGGTCGGACGCGCGTCGTGCGGTGCGACGACGGCCGGGCGGCCTGGTTGTCCGCGACGATGCGGCGAGCTTCGGTCCAGTTTCAACTGCCACCCCCAGGATGTGTCCCGTTCGGGCCTCTCGGCGTGCCCGATGCCGGCGGTGCCAATTGCCGGCGCTCGGGCGAGCGGCAGATGCAACTCTAGGGTGGCAAGCCAAGAACGGCGATCACGCGACCGGTTGGTCCTATTGCCGAAGAGAGCAAATGTTGATACCCAAAAACCGAAATAGTGGACTTCGTTCTTTACCCAGCGCGTACCGACGGTTGCGTTGGGTACACGACAATGTGGGGTTTCCCCTACTGTCGCATCGTTCTGCGTCGCTTAATGTCGACTCCGGCGGTGCGACGCCTTGGGGGGGACTTCGGATGACCGTTCATTACCGATCCTATCTGGACAATTCGGTAAATGTGGAGGGGATGCTGAACGAGTCGGAGCGATGGCACGCATTCCAGTGCCTATTGCCGCCCCGCGCCGCAGTGGCCGACGCGTTCCTCACCCGCGGTGTCAGTCCACTGCTGCGCGACCTCCAGGCCGCCGACGAACTGTCCGGCTGGTCATTCACCCGACAGTCGCCCCGGGTGGTCAACCTCCACCTGTTGGGCCGCGCGCCGCGACTGCTGGCGGCCCGACTGGCCGGGCTGTGTGCGGCGGTCGGTGCGGAGGGGCCCGTGCACGCCCCGGACCTCGGCGCTCCGTCGGCCCGCGATCCACGACTGGTCGGCGTGGCGGTCGATCTGATCGGAATGACCCCTGGTCGCCAGGCCCGGCTCGCCGCCGCCGCCGACCTTGCGATGGTGGCGGCCGTGCGCAGTTGTCCCGCCGTGCGGAGCGGGGCCGAGCCCACCACGTCCGAGGGCGTGACCGTCCTGCCGGGCGCTCGCTGGCAGCGGATCTCCGCCGCGCTGGCCACCGAACGTCATCCGCTGACCTGCTGGTCGCGCCTGTTGGAGGCGTGCCGCCGCGCCCCCGGGTACGACGGCGCGATGACGTTCGACCTGGTCCACCTGCTGCACAATCAGCTCGGGCTCAGCCCTCGTGACGAGCAGCGCGTGCACGCCGACCTGATCCGTACGCTGTCGCGGCGCCGGACCCCGCGCCACTCGACGCGGTCACACCTGAGTGTCCTGCATGCCGGGGCGGTCCGCCCGAATAGCTGAGTGGGCACCCGGGGTCGCTCGTCCGCGGCCCTCCGGCGTCGGGGCGACCGATGGTCCCGACGCCGGACACCACCCTGCTTGCCAGGGTCAGCGGGCGAGCCAGTCCCGGTAGGAGGTGGGCGCGATCACGGCGTCCTGGGTGGCGATCAGCACGCCGCTGGGCGTCGCCGCGAACATCCCGGCGCTGTCGTCGGTGGTGACGGTGCGCTGGTCGCCCTTGGCGGCGAGGGTGATTCGGCCCAGCTCGTCGAGCGGGAAGACGTCGGGACCGGCGACGTTGCGGGTGCCCTGCAGGGGAGCGCCCATGCTGACGTCGGCGACGGCCTGGGCGACGTCGGCCGCCGCCATGGGCTGCAGCGGGCGGCTGGGCAGGCGGACGGTGTTCTCGTCGGCGGTCCAGGACATGACCGCGTCGACGAACTCGAAGAACTGGGTGACGCGGACGATTGAGTACGGAACGGGACCGGCCTTGAGGATGTCCTCCTGGAGGGCCTTGGCGCGGTAGTAGGCCAGGTCGGGGACCAGGTCGACGCCCACGATGGAGAGGACCACCGCGTGCCCGACGCCGGCCCGCTCGGCGGCGGTCAGGAGGTTGTCCATGGTCGTCTGGAAGAAGGCGGGGGAGGCGTCGTCGAAGGTCGGCGAGTTCGTCAGGTTGACGACGACGTCGGTGTCCTTGAGCGCCTCGGCCAGACCCTGCCCGGTGAGGAGGTCGACCCCGGTCGACTGGGAGTGCGGCACCGCGTCGTGCCCGGCCGCCTGCAGGATCTTGACGACCTGGGACCCGATCAGGCCGGTCCCGCCCATCACGGCGATCTTCATGTTCGTTCCACCTTCCCTGTGGTGATTGCAGCCCGTTTGTCCGGCGACGTCTCTGCCGGGCCGGATACTCGGACTTCTTATGTCCGGGAACTGTACTCGGATAGGATGAGTCCGAGTATCGGGGTGGCTAGGGTGAAGCGATGAAGATGTCCGGCGGGGTCGAGTGGGCGCTGCACTGCTGCGTCGTCCTCACGGTCAGCAGCAGGCCCGTCCCGGCGGCCAAGCTCGCGGAACTGCACGACGTCTCCAGCAGCTACCTCGCCAAGCAGCTCCAGTCGCTCGCCCGCGCCGGCCTCATCCACTCCGTGCAGGGCAAGTCCGGTGGCTACGCGCTGACCCGCGCACCGGGAAGCATCACGTTGCTCGACGTGGTGCGGGCCGTCGACGGCCCCGGGCCCGCCTTCGTCTGCACCGAGATCCGACAACGCGGCCCGATGGCGACCCCGGCCAACGCCTGCACCCGGGCGTGCCCGGTCGCCCGCGCCATGTGGACCGCCGAGGAGGCGTGGCGCGAGGCGCTCGCCGCGGTCACGATCGCCGATCTCGCCCGCGACGTCGGCACCGACTCCGGCCCGGAGGCACTGCCCGCGGTGGGCACCTGGCTGACCGGCGCCAACGACCACTGACCCGCCGTCAGCCGGCGTGGCGTACCTCGGTGTCCCAGATCTGCGCCCACGGACGCCGCAGCCCCCGGCACACGAAGATCGGGCCGCCGTTCTCGTCGTTGTCCACCTCGACCCGCTGGTCCACCCGCCCGGCGAGTGCGCACTCGTCGAACCAGGCGTTCAGCGGGGCGGAGCGTTCCCACCCGACGACGATCACCACGTCGGCGTCGGCGGGTGGTCGGCCGAAGTCGACCATGCTGTTGTGCCCGGAATACGCGCGGGGCAGATCATGGGCCGGGCCGTAGCGGGCCAGCGCGCCGGCCTCGCCGTAGTTGCCGGTCAGGATGACCGTCCGCGAGCGCTCCTGAAGTGGCAGGCCACGGTGGACGGTGGCGACCGAGTCGGCGAACGCCGGCCAGCCGATGGTTTCACCGGCGTCGTAGTTGACGTCCACCACGAAGCCGGGCAACCGGTCGGCCGGCAGCACCGGCAGCAGCAGCACGATGTTGGGTAGCAACAGCGGCACCGCGCCCAGCGCGAGCAGACTCCGGCGCGGCCCGACCGCACCGCGCGACGCCCAGGCGGCGATGACCGTTGCCCCGGCGGCGGTCAGGACCAGCAGCAGCGGCGCGTCGTAGTAGCCCTTCCCGCCGGCGATCAGCACGATGCCGACCACGACCAGCCACGACCAGCCCACCGCCCGGTACGCCCGCCACGCCGACCGGCGCAGCAACGCGACGAGCCCGGCGATCCAGATCGGCACCGCGTACGGGCTGATGATGACGAACTGGAGGGTCAGCGCGTCGAGGCGGCCACTGTAGGAGCTGTCGCCACCGGAGATCGAGGCGGCCACCGACAGCTGCGGAAACCCGTGCGCGGCCTGCCAGATCAGGTTCGGCGCGGCCAGCAGCGCCGCGATCCCGGCGGCGGCGAGCACCCACCGGTCGCGCAGCAGCCGGCGCGGCCCGGCGATGCCCACCCCGGCGATCAGGCCCACGGCCAGCAGCGCGGGCAGCAGCTTGTTGAGCATGCCCACGCCGAGTGCCAGCCCGATGCCGAGCGCCCACCGGCTGTCGCCGGTGCGCAGCAGCCGCACCGCGCACAGCACGGCGGCCAGCCAGGCCAGCGGGTCGACGGTGGTGGTGCTGAGCAGATGCCCGCCCGCGAGCACGATGCCGGACAGCCCGGCGAGCAGCGCCGCGAAGCTCTGCCCGCCCCGGCCGGCGCCCAGCTCCCGGGCGATGGCGGCGACCAGCAGGACCGCACCACCGGCCAGCAGTGCCGACGGGGTGCGCAGCACGACCAGGTTGCCGGGCGCGATCGTGTCGAGCAGCCGGGCCAGCGCCGGGACCAGCGGACCCTGGTCGACGTAGCCCCAGTCGAGGTGCCGGCCGCAGAGCAGGAAGTACAACTCGTCGCGGTGATAGCCGTAGCGGCCGGCGAGCACCAGCAGCGTCACGCTGACCGCCGCGGCCACCAGCCACGGCCCGAGCGTGCGGGGGCCGGGCGTCGATGGCCCCGGCGGCGGGGACGTTGGGGCCGGCTGGTGGGGGCGGTCGGTGGCGGTGCCGGGTTCGCTCACGCACCCATCATCACCGATCCACCGCGCTGCTCACGCCCTCCATCTGGCTGCTTCGGGCGTCAGCGCCCGGTCCGGCAGTGGGGGACCGATACGGCGAGAGTTCCACCAGCCCGCTTGTTCTTGCCCAATGCGACGTCAACGAATGCCCCGACGCCGACCTGCGCGGCGTCCGCCAGCTGGGCGATGAGCAGTAGTCGATGCCGCGTGTGCTCCGGTTCGCCGGGTAGGTCGGTGACCGGCGGTCGGTGACCGCCAGGGAGCAGTACGGCCAGCAGCGACCACCGATCCCACCCGTCCGGGTCCAGCTTCTCGGCGAGCAGCCCTGCGGTGTCCCTGAGGACCTGGTGCGCCCACGCGTGGGGCAGCCGCAGAAGGCGGTCGATGGAAGTCTGGAACTGCGCGTGGTCCTTCTGGTTGGCCGCTCGCACCCCGGCCACCACGGCGTTCCACAGCTCCTGCTCTGCCGGTGTGGGCAGCTGCCACATCACCGTCTCCTCTCCGTTAACCGGGCTGGCAGAAGCCTGCTGGCCCGGACCTCGCCGGCACCTCGCCGTCGCGGTCGCTTCACTGTGCCTTCTGTTGGGTGGCCGGCACGGGCCCGTAGGAGGCGAGGCCCGTGCCGGCCGACGGTGATCACCCCCATCACCGTCTCCCGCCGGCGGCGGCTCAGCCGGGCCGTGTCGTTTCCGGCCATGCCGTCGCGGCGTGCTTTCGCGTGGAACAACGCTCACGTCAGTACTGATCGAGCGTGTTCGTGGCGCACTTCTGGAACGTCCTGTTCATCGGCCACGGCGGCCCCCGAAGCCGGCTGTACTGCCCGATCCCGCCCTGTTGTTCGCTGCGGCCGGGGCCAGGGCAGCAAACGAGGGGACCGCCGGGCGCTGAGGTCCTCGATCCAACCGAGGGCCAGAACCAGGCCGGTGAGAAGCACCAGGGCCACCACCAGGTAGCCCAGCTTGCCGAGGCGCCAGACCCCGAGCAGGTCGCCGACGGCGAAGCAGACCGCGATGGCGGCGTTGTGCCAGAGGTAGATGGTCAGGGCCCGGCTGTTCAACCCGGTGACCAGCCGGTCGAGTGGCCGGATCCGGGCCAGCCAGGTCATCGGTGGGGACACCCGCAACAGCAGCAGCACGATTCCGAGCGACCAGAATGCCTGCGCCACCGGGATGTCGTTGAGGTCGAGCCCGCCGCCCGGGTGGGTGACGAGCCAGCCGACGGCGAGTCCCGGGCACAGTGCCGCCAGGGCCAGCAGGGACCGAAGTGGGAGCCGTTGCAGCTGACCGTCGCGGTGTGCGAAGCCCAGGAGCCAGCAGGCGCCGAACGTGGCCAGGTCGGTCAGTACCGAATCCACCGGCCCGCCCAGTGCCGGCGCCGCGGTCTGCAGCAGGACCACGCCGCCCAGTGGCGTCCACGAACACCGGTTCGATGGGTCGGGACAGGACAGCGGGCAGAACGTGCTGAGGGCGACCTGGCAACCCATCGAAAGACATGTGAACAGCCACCGGTCGAGGTTATGGGGAGCTTGTTGGCGTATGTCCTGATTCGCGACACAGGCTTCGACGGATGTTTTGGCATTCGCATATCCCGAAATATGGGCTGTTAGCGGTCGAAAGGAACGATCGCCCGCTGAGTGATGAGACAGGATTTAGCCGGCAAACAGCACTGTACAGCCCATCCGTGTACTGAGGGGCAAGACAGGACGAAAGACGCAAAAGCCACCAAACACCCCAACAGGTTTCCTGAGTGATGAAACAGGACGAACGGTCCCAAGGTTCTTTGCGGACGGACGAGTCACCTTCCTCTCGCCTCGGGGTCCGGGTCCCGCAAGCGACCGCCCCCGCGGTCGAGGCCAGGGCGGCGGTGGCAAGATCGGCAAGGTCGCTCGACTGAGAGGAAGACATGCGCTATCGCACTCTGGGCGCCACCGGCACGGTGGTGTCGACCCTGTGTCTGGGCACGATGACCTTCGGCGCGGAGACCGACGAGGCGGGCAGCTTCGCCCAGCTGGACCGGTTCGTGGAGGCCGGCGGCACGTTCATCGACACCGCCGACGTCTATTCCGCCGGGGTCTCCGAGGAGATCGTCGGCCGCTGGTTGGCCGCGCGGCCCGGCGTGCGCGACCGGTTGGTCATCGCCACCAAGGGGCGGTTCCCGATGGGCCCGGGGGCGAACGACGCCGGCCTGTCCCGGGTGCACCTCACCCGTGCCCTGGACGCCAGCCTCCGGCGACTCGGCGTCGAGGCCGTCGACCTCTACCAGGCGCACGCCTGGGACCCGCTGACCCCGCTGCCGGAGACGCTGCGGTTCTTCGACGACGCGGTCCGCGCGGGCAAGATCCGCTACGCGGGGGTCAGCAACTTCACCGGTTGGCAGTTGCAGAAGGCCGCCCTGCTCAGCCAGCACCTCAACCTCGCCCCGATCGTAACCCTGCAGCCGCAGTACAACCTGCTGGCCCGGGAGATCGAGTTCGAGTTGGTGCCGGTCTGTGAGAACGAGGGCATCGGCATCCTGCCGTGGTCGCCGCTGGGCGGTGGCTGGCTGAGCGGCAAGTACCGGCGGGACAGCACGCCCACCGGGGCCACCCGACTCGGCGAGAATCCGCAGCGCGGCGTCGAGGCGTACGCGGGCCGCAACGCCCAGGACCGCACCTGGCGGGTGATCGACGCGGTCGGCCAGGTTGCCGGCGAGCGGGGCGTGTCCATGTCCGCGGTGTCGCTCGCCTGGCTGGCGGCCCGTCCGGCGGTCACCTCGGTGATCCTCGGGGCGCGCACCACGGCGCAGCTCGACGACAACCTGACCGCCGCGGACCTGGTCCTCGACGCCGAGCAGACCCGGCTGCTGGACGAGGCGAGCGCCCCACCGGTGGGTGACTATCCGTATGGCGCCGCCGGTGTTCAGCAGCGTGGGCGCGACCTGCCCGCCGGCTGACCCGCCCCGCACAATGGGCCGATGACCACGCCCTTCCCCGAGCCCACGAGCCCCGCCGGCAGCCGCACCGAGGTCTTCCTGCGCTACCTGGACTACTTCCGGGAGTCCGTGTTGACCAAGGTGTCGGCGCTGGCCGAGTCGGACCTGCGGCGCAGCGGCCTGCCGTCGGGTTGGACCCCGCTGGAGCTGCTCAAGCACCTGCGGTACGTCGAGCTGCGCTGGATCGAGTGGGGTTTCCAGGGCCGGGACGTCCCCGAGCCGTGGGGTGACCGCCGGGGGGATCGCTGGTACGTCGCCCCGGAGGAGACCCGCTCGGAGCTGGTGGCGGCGCTGCGGGCGCAGGGTGCGCACACCAGCGCGGTGGTGACGGCCCACGACCTGGCGGAGATCGGCGCGCCAGGCCCGCGATGGGACGGCGCCGAACCCGCGTCGCTGGAGCGGGTGCTGTTCCACCTGCTCCAGGAGTACGCCCGCCACCTCGGCCACCTCGACGTCGTGACCGAGCTTGCGGGTGGGCCGACCGGAGAATGACCCGGCGACCGGTCGAACCCGCTCACCGCGCGTCGGCGACGGCGGGTTCGACCGGTCGCGGTGCCGTGGTCGCCGGCCAAGTGAGCTGGCGCACGCCGGGGACCAGCGCGGTGCCGGCGCAGGCGGCCAGGACCAGCAGGCCGGCGACGGCCAGCGGTACGGGTGCCCCGAAGGTGTCCGCGGCCAGGGGCGCCAGGGCGTAACCCAGCGGCACGGCGCCCAGCGACGCCAGCCAGTCGTACGAGGTGACCCGGGCCAGCACCTCGGGCGGGAACTGGTGCTGCACGACGGTCTCCCAGACCGGGTTGAGATAGCCGAGGGCGGTCAAGGCGACCCCGTAGGCGACGATCACCGCCGGGGCAGGCGCGGCGACGGCGAGCAGCAGCAGTGGCGCGGCGTAGCTGGCCAGCCCGAGGTTGGCCAGCAGGACCGGCCGGTGGAGTCGGATCCGCCCGGCCAGCAGCGACCCGGTGAGCATGCCGATCGCGCCGGCCTGCAACAGCAGCACCCAGGTGGCCTCGCCGCCGAGGCGGTCGATGGCGATGGCCGGCCCGAGGGTCATCAGGACGGCGGCGGCGCCGTTCCACACGCCATGCCCGATCAGGCTGGTCCAGAACCAGTCGCGGGCTCGCACCTCGCCGAAGCCGTGCCGCAGGTCGGCGACGACGGAGCGGCGGGGCACCGGCACGTGCCGGATCCGGACCAGCGCGAGCAGCGTGGCGCTGAGCGCGAACGACGCGCTGTCGATGATGAACGCCCAGCCGGGTCCGGCGGCCCAGATGAGTGCGCCGGCCAGCGCCGGGCCGGCGAGCCGGCTGGTGTTGGCGGTGATCCCCATCAGGGCGTTGGCCCGCTGCCGGGCGGCCGGTTCGACGGTGCCGGCCACCAGCGGGGAGGCGGTCGGCATGGCGAACGCCGAGGCGGTGCCGCCGAGCGCCGAGGCCACCACGACGGTGGTCAGCGACGGCTCGCCGCCGAGCAGCTCCACGCCGACCGCGAGCTGGGTCGCGCAGCGGACCAGGTCGGCCAGCAGAGCCACCCGGCGGGCGTCGAACCGGTCGGCAACGACGCCGCCGAGTGGCAGCAGGAGCAGCCGGGGAACCATCGCCGCGGCGAGGACGACGGCGAGCGCGCCGGTCGAACCGGTGGCCCGCAGTACGGCCAGGGCCAGGGCGGCGGGCACCACGGCGTCGCCGACCGCGGAGACGGTCCGGCCCAGGAACAGCAGCCGGAAGGAGCGGGTGCGCAGAGGAGAGGTCACCGATCCAAGGTACTTCGGCATCGAATATTTCGGCAATGAATATTTTGGTGCGGTAAGCTCTGGCGATGAGCACCCACGACTCCGTCGACGGGCACGTCGAGCGCTGGCTGCCCGTCCTGCCCGACCTCGACCCGGACGTCGAAGGGGCGGTGACCCGGATGGGCGTCCTGACCCGTCACCTGCGCACCGTGAAGGAGCGGGTCCTGGTGGATTTCGACCTGCCAGCACACGAGTACGACACGCTGCACGCGCTCGCCGGCCGGCAGGGACGTGCCGCGCCCTCGGAACTCGCCGCGGATCTGGCGATGGCGCCCGCCTCGATCACCGCGCGGGTCGACAGCCTGGTCGAGCGCGGCTTCGTGCGGCGGACCCCGTCCACAGTCGACCGGCGCAGGGTCGATGTGGAGTTCACCGACGCCGGCCGGGCGGCGTGGCACGGGGCGATGGACGTCCGGGGCGCCGAGGAGCACCGGCTGCTCGACGCGCTCACCCCTGCGGAGCGGCGGCTGCTCTCCGACCTGCTGCGCCGGGTGCTGCTCGTCGCCGAGCAACCGGCCGCCTGAGCCCGGCACGCACCGGAAAATCGCCTGGCGGTCGGCGTACCGTCGATGAAAGGGTGACCGGCATGACAGCGGACGCTCTGGCCGGGGCCCTGGCCGACGACGGACGCCGGCGGGTCTTCGCGGCCATCGTGCTGGGTGCGGCCGGCGCGGCCCAGATCGCCGAGCGGACCGGCCTGCCGCCGCGGGCGGTGCTCACCGGCGTCCGCCGGCTCACCGACGCGGGCCTGGTGACGGGCCTTGACGGAGCGTTGGTGGCCGACGAGGTGTCGCTGCTGGCGTCGGCGCGCGAGCGTCGTCAGGCGGACGACGCCGAGCCGGCCGACGACCCGGTGCTGCGGACGTTCCTGCGCTCCGGTGTGCTGGTGGGCCTGCCGGCGCAACGCGGTCGGCGGCGGGTCCTGCTGGCGCACATTGCGGAACGGTCGTTCGAGCCGGGAACGCGCTACCCGGAGCGGGCCGTGGACGAGGCGCTCAAGCCGTGGTGCGCCGCCGGCGGGTCGGACCACGCCACGTTGCGCCGCTACCTCATCGACGAGCAGCTCCTCATCCGCGAGCACGGCATCTACCAACGATCCTGATCGTCCGGCCCGCGAACCGTCCCGTCGCGGAGCATGTTGTTAGCCTCCCTGCATGACCTCCTGCTCGCCCGCCGACGGCCCGCCGGACCTGCTGTTCCTGCTCTCCTGGGCAAGTCACGCGCTCCAGACCGAGCACGCCGCCGGCCTGGCCGAGCTGGGCATCTCACCACGGGCGCACTACGTGCTGGCGCAGGCCCGTACCGGGGACCTGACCCAGCGGCAGATCGGCGAACGGTGCGGGGTGGACAAGACCACCATGGTCGTCACCCTCGACCAGTTGGAGCGGGCCGGGCTCGCCGAACGTCGCCCAGCGCCGTCGGATCGACGGGCCCGGCTGGTCGCGGTGACGCCGGCAGGCGAGCAGGTCCTCGAGCGGGCGCAGGATGTCGTGCGGCGCATCCAGGACGAGCTCCTCGCCACGCTGCCCCAGCAGGATCGGGAGGCCTTCCTGCGTGCGCTCACCGCGCTGGTGAACGGTCCGCTGGCCCGCTCCTCCCCGTACGCGCCCGGCGGTCGCTCCGGTTGCTAATCCCGAAGAAGATAGTCTCGTCCGGGACTATCTGATACGGTCGCACTCGTTCGTCCCCTTGACCGAGGAGCCCGTATGAGCGCGACCGCCGAACCATCCGTCACCACCACTGCCACCACGTCGGCACTGCGCCGCCGCACCCTCGGCGTCGCCGCAGCCGTCGTGGCCTGCCTGGCCATCTGGGGAATCGGCGAGGCTGCCGGGGTCGACTACACCGTCGAGAGCCCGGGGCAACCCGCCCTGGTCATCGGGCTTGGCGAGATCTTCGGGATCGCCCTCGGCGCGGCCCTGTTGGGCTGGGCGACGCTGGCCCTGCTGGAGCGGTTCTTCCCCCGCACCGCCCGCCTCATCTGGATCTCGTTGGCCGTCCTGGTGACCCTGCTGTCCTTCGGCCCATTGCTCGGCACCGAGGCCACCGCTGGTGCCAAGCTGGCCCTCGGCGCGATGCACGTGGCCGTGGCTGTCGTGCTGATCGCCCTGTTTCCAGGTCGCCGTCGGTAGCGTCCGGGCCGCAGACGCCGGTCCGGTCCGGACGGTGGACAAAACGCGTTGACCGGGTGCTGATGATCGACAGGTGACCAGCACACTCCAACCCACCTGGGTGACCACCGCAGTCCAGCCCGACCAGCCCGACGCGACACTGCTGCTCCGCGAGTACATGACCGAGATGGTGGTCCGCTACCACCGCCGCCCCGCGCTGCCCGGCGAGGTTGATCTGGCGCTGGCCGAACTGCCCGACGACGACCTGGCGGGTTCGTCCGGCCTGCTCCTGCTCGCCCACCGCGGTGGGGACCTGGCCGGCTGCGCCGGGCTGCGGTGGCAGCCGGGCTGGGCCGAGCTGACCCGGGTGTTCATCCGCCCCGCACATCGCGGCGCCGGTGGGGGCGCCGCGCTGCTGGCCGCCGTCGAGCAGCGGGCTCAGGCGGCCGGGGTGGACCGGATCCGGCTGGACACCCGCAACGACCTGGTCGAGGCCCGCGCCCTGTACGCCCGGCACGGCTACGTCGAGATCCCGGCGTTCTCGCACGGCCCGTACGCCGAGCACTGGTTCGAGAAGCAGCTCGGCTCTCCCGTGCCGGGGGTCGGTGGATAGAGCGCGGCGAGCGCGTGCGCGGTGCCGGCGACAAGCTCACGCAACTCGGCCGGTGCGAGCACCTCGACCTGCGCGCCGAGCTTGAGCATCTCGACGTGGCCGTGCCGGACCGACTCGATCGGCACGGTGGTGACCAACCAGCCGTCCGCGTCCGGAGCGCCGGCGGCGTCGCGCGCCGCCCGACTCATCGCCGGCGGGAAGAGGTGCACCGTCCGCGCCAGCGCCGCCACGGTCATCCGCACCCGTGCCTCGGCGCGATAGACGCTGCTCTCGTAGCGCTCGGTGTGCTCCTGCCAGCAGCCCGCCAGGTCGAAGCCGGGCGGCCGGTCGGCGGGTTCATCCAGCACGGTCAGGTCCAGGATCGCGCCCACCCGGTAGGTGCGTACCTGTCCGGCCGCCGCGGCGACCAGATACCACCGGCCGGCCTTGAGCACCACGCCGAGCGGGTCGAGGGTGCGGGTGACCTCCCGGGGTTGCTGCCACCGCTGGTAGCGCACCCGGATCCGGCGGTCCTCCCACACCGCGCCGGCCAGGGCGGCCAGGTGCGGGGTGGGCTCGGGTTCGCGGAACCAGCTCGGCGCGTCCAGGTGGAACCGTTGCCGGATCCGCCCGCCCCGGTCGGTGAGGTCGCTCGGCAGCGCGGCCCGCAACTTCAGCTCCGCGGTGGCCAGCACCGACCCCAGGCCCAGCTCCGCGGCCGGGCCAGGCACACCGGCCAGGAACAGCGCCTCGGCCTCACCGGCGGTCAGCCCGGTCAGCCGGGTGCGGTAGCCGTCGAGCAGCCGGTACCCGCCGGCCGGGCCGCGCTCGGCGTACACCGGCACCCCGGAGGCGCCCAGGGACTCCACGTCCCGGTACACCGTCCGGACCGACACCTCCAGGGCCTCGGACAGCTCCGCAGCGGTCATCCGCCCCCGCGTCTGCAGGAGCAGCAGCAGGGAGACCAGCCGACTGGCACGCACCGCCCGACGGTAGCCGGCCCGCCGCGCCCCGACACCGACCGGGGCCGGTGGTCTCGGCGCGCCTTCCCGGCCAACCCACCCCGAGCTGAGAGTGTTTTTCACATGGTGTCCTCCGACGCTCCGGTGCTCGCCCGCCCGACAGCCCGACCGGCCCTGCCCGGCGGGCCGGTCGACGTCACCGAGGCGTGGCTGCGCAACCGCCGGTTGTCCGCGCACACCCGCGACGCCTACCGGCGCGACGTCACCGGCTGGCTCAGCTGGTGCACCGGCCGCGACCTGGATCCGCTGCGGGCCAACTTCCTGCACGTCAACGAATACGCCCGTGCCCTGGAGTCCACCCTCGGCGCGCGCAGTGGTCGGCCACTGACCCCGGCGACCGTGGCGCGCCGGCTCTCCGCGCTGTCCAGCTGGTACGACTTCCTCGTCAAGCTCGGCGCGGTGCCGGCCAACCCGGTCGCAGGCGCGGACCGGCCCCGCGTCGACCGGGACCACTCCGCCACGGTCGGGCTCACCCCGGAGGAGGTGGACGCGCTGCTCAGCGCGGCCGACGCCGACACCGGCCCGACGGCCGCCCGCAACCGGGCCGCGATCGCCCTCCTGGCCGACCTGGGTCTGCGCGTCGGCGAGCTGATCTCACTGGACCTCACCGACCTGGGCACCGAGCGCGGGCACCGCAGCGTGCGCTTCGTCGGCAAGGGCGGCAAGCAGCGCCGACGTGCCCTCACCCCCGGCACCGGGTACGCGGTGGACGCCTACCTGGCCCAGCGGGCCGCCGCCACCGGCGTGCCGGTGCCGCAGCTGACCGGGCCGCTGCTGGTCACCGCCAACGGCGCCCGGCTGGACCGGCACTCGGTGTTCCGGATGGTCCGCCGGCTGGCCCGGGCCGCCGGCATCCCGGCCTGGGCGAAACTCTCACCACACTCGCTGCGGCACGCCTTCGCCACCACCGCCCGCTCCGAGGGCGTCCCGTTGGAGGACGTGCAGGACGCGATGGGCCACGCCGACCCCCGTACCACCCGCCGCTACGACCGCGACCGGCACAACCTCGACCGCGACCCGGCGTACGTGGTGTGGGCGGCCCGGTCCCGTCGCCGCGGCTGAGGGTCGTACCCCCGCAATACGGTCGATGGATGAGACACGGTCTGGAGCTTCCCTGCGGCGGCGCCTCCGTCACGGTGTCCACCCTGGTCGAGCTGGGTGAGCTCGCCGAGAGCGCCGGGTGGGACGGGGTGTTCCTGGAGGACTATCTCGTCCACTACTCCGGCGACGACCCGCCCACCTACGACCCGTGGCTGGTGCTCACGGCGATCGCCGTGAGCACCGGTCGGGTGCGGTTGGGCACCACGGTCACCGCGCTGCCCCGGCGCCGCCCGGCGAAGCTGGCCCGTGAGGTGCTCACCCTCGACCACCTCAGCGCGGGGCGCGCCACGGTCGCGGTCGGCGTCGGCGACCCGGGCGACCGAGGCCTGGCCGCGTTCGGCGAGCCGACCGAGGTGGCCGTCCGGGCCGCCATGCTCGACGAGGGTCTCGACCTGCTGACCGGGCTGCTCAGCGGAGCGCCGGTCAGCCACCAGGGCACCCACTACCGCGCGGACGCGGTGGCGCTGCGGCCGCCGCCGGTGCAGTCGCCCCGGGTGCCGGTCTGGGTCGGCGGCAGCACCCAGGCCGGGTCGGTGCGGCGGCGGGCGGCCCGCGCCGACGGCATCGTGCCCTACAAGCTCACCGACACCGACGGGTGGTCCGACTTCACCCCCGATGAGGTACGCGAGCTGGTGGGCACCCTGCCACCCACCCGCGCCGACGGCCAGCCGTTCGACGTGGCGATCGGCGGCCGGAGGCGCCGACCGGACGAACGCGCCGAGCGGGCCTACCTCGGCGAACTCGCCGAGGTAGGCGCCACCTGGTGGTTGGAGTACGTCCCGGTCGGCGACGCGGCGACGATGCGGGCCGCCGTCGCCCGTGGTCCGCTGCGCTGACACGCCGCGCGGCCGTGGGCGCGGGTGCTCAGCCCTGCGGGCGGGGGCAGATGCAGAACGGCTGCCCGATCGGGTCGATGAGCACCACCCACCCGTCGCCGCCGGGCTGGAACTCAGGCTTCGACGCGCCGGCCTCGACGAACTCCTTCTCCGCCGCGGCCAGGTCGTCGACGTAGAGGTCGAGGTGGTAGCGCTTACCACCAGCCGGGTCCGGCCAGGACGGCGGCCGGTATCCCTCGACCAGCCCGAAGCCGATGGAAACGCCACCGCCCTTGATCATGGCGTACTCGGCTTGGCTGTGGGTGATCTCCCAGCCCAGGGCCCGGTGGTAGAACGCGGCGTGCGCGGCCGGGTCGGAGCTGTCCAGGTTGACCATGGCGAGGTCGGCGGTTGTTGTCATGCTGGCAGTCTGCACCGGCGTACCTGCCAACCAGTGTCAGGTACGCCGGTGTTTCTCGCCCGCTCAGCAGAGCAGGTCCAGGTGGTGGTGCGCGTCCTCGGCGATCTCCTCGTGCCGCAGCCAACGCCGCGCCCACAGCCGGGCCGCCAACTCCGCCTGCTCGTCGCCCCACGCGGCGTGCTCGACGAGCAGCGCGGTGGTCAGCGCGTACGCCAGTCGCAGCGCCAGGCCGCGGGCACCGGCGAGCACCGCCTCGGCCCCCGGGTCGGCGGTCACCGCGGTGATGGTGTCGCGGAGCTGCGCGGCGGTCGTGGCCAGCGTGTCGGCCAGCGCCGGTGACAGTGGCCGGGCCAGATCGACGGCGGCGGCGAGCCGGCTCAGCAGCGGCGCCCCGGCGTCCTCCCGGGTCAACGCGCGCAGCACGTCCAGGGCGAGCACATTGGTGGTGCCCTCCCAGATCGGCAGGACCTGCGCGTCGCGCAGCAGCCGGGGCACGCCGGTGTCCTCCACGTAACCGGCCCCGCCGAAGCTCTCCACGTACTCACTGGCGGAACCGACGGCGAGCCGGCCGGTGGCCAGCTTCGCCAGCGGCGCCACGATGCGCAGCTCCGCCGCGGCCGCCGGGTCGCCGCCGACCTCGACCCGGCCGAGCAGCGCGAACGAATGCCCGGCCAGGGCGAACGCACCCGCCGCGTCGACCGCGAGGGTGCCCAGGGTGGCCCGGTGCAGCGGCGAGGACGCCAGCGCGCCGCCGGCGACGTGACGCGCGTCGGCGTACGCCCGGGCGTACGCCAGCCCGCGCCGCATCCCCCCAGCCGCCGCGGCGGCGTTGTGCACCCGGGTCACCACGACCAGGGTCATCGCCCGGACCAGGCCGGGTACCGTCGGGTCGCCCAGCGGCACGGCGTACGCGTCGTGCAGGCCGATCTCGGCGGTGGGCAGCGCCCGGGTGCCGAGCTTGTCCTTGAGCCGGTGCACGGTGACGCCCGGCGCCGGCGCGTCCGCCGCGGCGCCGTCGGCCAGGGGCGAGTCGGCCGCGTACCGGGGGACCAGGAACGGGGCGAGTACGCGGCTGCCGCGGCCGGCGCCCTCCGGGCGGGCCAGCGCCACCGCCATCGCCGCGTCGGCGGCGGAACAGAACCACTTCTCCCCGGTCAGCCGCCACGAACCGTCCGCGGCGGGCCGACCCACCGTGCTGGAGCGCCCCAGGTCAGAACCGCCCTGCGACTCGGTCATCCACTGCCCGCTGGTGATGGCCGTGGCCGGGTCCGTGGAGATCAGCCGGGGCAGCCACGCGTCGCGGACCCCGGCGTCGACATCGGGCAGGCTCAGCAGCGCCGCCGCCCCGTCGGCCATCGCCACCGGGCAGGAGAACGTCGCCGACTCCGGGCCGTACAGGTGCAGCAGGGCGTGCTGCACCACCCGCGCGGCCGCACCCCAGGTGCCGCGCGCGTCCGGCAGGTAGGGCAGCGCGACCACGGCGTGCCGGGCGGCGGCGGCACGCTGCGCCTGCCAGCCGGCGGAGGTGTCGATGCGGTCGACGCGGGCGCCCCACGGGTCGTAGCGGACCAGCGTCGGCGGGTGCGCCTCAGCGTCGGCGTGCGCGGCGCGCAGCGGCCCGGTGACGTCGGCGGCCAGGTCGGCCAGGCGCCCCTTCGCGGCGGCGTGCCCGTCCGGGCCGAGGCGGCGTTCCAGCCAGGACCGCAGCAGGGCGTCACCGGCGTACGGGTCGGAGGGGGGTGGTACCGGCTGCACGAAGCGGTTCATCGATCGGCTCCCTGGCACTGCTGTGGGGGTGTGCGACGACGGTAGACGATCCGTGGCCGCCGGGAACAGGGCACAGCAGCCCACCGGTCGCACCCAGTTTCCGACTTGTCGTGCTCGACTGTGACGGAGTTCTCTACGGTCGGTAGTCGTGGGTGCCGGCCAGCCGTACAGCCGACCGGCCCGGCGGCACCGCCCGATGCGCACCGGGCTGGCCTTCGCCGGGATCGGCGTGGCGCTGTGCTGCGTCGGGGTGGCCGGGCTGGCCTCCTGGAACCTGCAGACCGTACGCCAGGCCGCCGGCCCGATCCGGGAGACCGCCGACGGTTTCCTGAGCGAGGTGACCCTCGGCGACAGCGACGGGGCGTACGAGCGGCTCTGCGCGGACGCCCGCAGCCGATGGAGCGCGATCGGCTTCACCAGTTGGGTGCGTACGCCGCCGATGGTGACCGACTACGAGATCACCGACGTGTCGGTGGCGACCAGTGGCGGTCGGCCGCACGGCACGGTGACAGTGAAGTTGACCCGCGACGGCGGGCTCAGCGAGGAACGGCGGCTGCCGGTGGTCCGCGAGGGCGGGGACTGGCGGGTCTGCGGTGACCCCTTCTGAGCCGCCGGTCGCGAGGCCGGTGCGCCCCTGGTTGCTACGCGAGCGTCGGGGGGTGGAGCCGACCACCTCGACGGAGCTCTTCTTCGACCTGGTCTTCATCTTCACCATCACCCAGTTGGCGCATTATCTGATCGAACACGCGGACTGGCGTGGCGCCGCCCGCACTGCGCTGCTGCTGGCGCTGGTCTGGTTCGTGTGGGTCTACACCGCCTGGGTGACGAATTGGCTGCACCCGGACCGGGCGCCGGTGCGGGCACTCCTGATCGGGCTGATGCTGGGCAGCCTGCTGCTGTCGGCAGCGATCCCCGGGGCGTTCGCCGGTACCGGCCTGCTCTTCGCCCTGGTGTACGTGACGGTGCAGGTGGGCCGCACCCTGTTCGCGCTGTGGGCGGTGCGGGGCCATCCGTTGCTGGTCGACGGGTTTCAGAAGACGCTGCCGTGGTTCGCCGGGACGTCGGCGCTCGTGGTGCTCGGAGGACTGGGTGGCGAGGGTGTCCGCGAGGCGCTGTGGGCGACGGCGATCGTGTGTGACGTGGTTGGCCTGTCGATCGGGTATCCCGTGCCCGGTCTGGGGCGTACCCGCGCCGAGCGGTGGGAGGTGGAGGGCGGGCACCTGGCTGAGCGGTGCCAGGCGTTCATCCTCATCGCCCTGGGCGAGTCGATCCTGGTCACCGGGAGCACCCTCGCGCAGCAGCTGAGCGTGGTGACCTCCGGGGCGTTCGTGCTGGCGTTCGCCGGGTCGGTGGCGCTGTGGTGGGTGTACTTCGCCCGCTCGGCCTCGGCGGCGACGGAGGTCGTGGTCCGCGCCGGTGAGCGCACCGGCGGGTTGAGTCGGGTGGCGTTCAACTATCTGCACCCGGTGATGGTCGCTGGCATCGTCGTCACCTCGGCGGGCGACGAGCGGCTGCTGCACGAGCCCGGCGCGCCCGCCGACACTGTCGCCGCGCTGTTCATCCTGGGCGGTCCGGCGCTGTTCCTCGCCGGGCACGCCGCCTACCGGGCGGTGCTGTGGCGGGCCCGGCCGACCAGCCGGATCGGGGCGGTGGCGCTGCTGCTGGCACTCGTACCGGTGAGCGTGGAACTGGAGGCGCCGGTGGCGGTGTGCGCGGCGGCGGCGTTGGTGGTGACCGTCGCGGTCATCCTGGTCGACCGACGCCGGGCCGGCGGAGAGCGCCGGGCCGCGGCAGCCGCCCGAGACGACCGGGCGTGACCGCTGCTGGTCAGTCGCGGGGGCCGAGGTCGCCGCTGCGGTAGTGCCGCCGGCAGAGCACCTGGTAGCGCACCTCGGCGGTGTCGACCGTGTCGCCGATGACGACCTGCGCGCCCTCGCGGACCACCCGGCCGTCGACCACCCGGGCGTTGAGCAGCCCTTCCCGGCCGCACCAGCAGAGCACCTCGACCTGGATGCGGGCCACCTCGTCGGCCAGCTCGAACAGCCGCTGGGTGGCGGGGAACAGGCAGGACCGGAAGTCGGTGGCCAGGCCGAACGCGAACACGTCCACGTCGTAGCTGTCGACCAGCTCAGCCATCTGCTCGACGTGCTCGACGGTGTAGAAGCACGCCTCGTCGCAGATCAGGTAGTCGACGCGTTCCCCCTCGGCCCACCGGCCCCGGACCAGGGCCCGCAGGTCCAGGTCGTCGGTGACCTCGATCGCCTCGTGCGCCAGACCGATGCGGGTGGTGACCTGTGGGCCCAGCGACCGGTCGATGCGGGTGGTGACCAGCCCGCGCCGGCCCTGCCGGGCGTGGTTGTAGTTCATCTGCAGCGCCATGGTGGACTTGCCGCAGTCCATCGGCCCCCAGAAGAACTTCAACGCCGCGGCGTGCACCGGACGCCCGTCGAGCCCCCGCGCCGCCGCGCACCCGGCCGGAGCGTGCGGCTGGCCGGGGAACGGGTGGGCCAGGCAGGTCGGGGCGGCAGCGGCGTCGTCGGTCACGGTCGGGCAGCCTATCTGATCGACCAGGGCCGATCAGCCCGGCGCGGGCGGGGTCAGAGCACCCGGGGCGGGGTGTTCCCGGCCGCGACGATGGCCCGGCGGATCGGCACGGCCAGAAGGAGCAGGAACCCGACCACGAAGAAGATCAGGAGGGAGACCAGGCCCACTCGGTAGGAGGCGGTGAGCTGGAACACCAGGCCGAAGGCGAGGGGGCCGAGCCAGCTGGTGCCCTTGTCGCTGATCTCGTAGAAGCCGTAGTACTCGCCCTCCTTGCCGGCCGGGATGAGCTGGCTGAACAGCGACCGGCTCAGCGCCTGGCTGCCGCCCAGGACCAGGCCGATGGCCGCGCCGAGGACCATGAACGGCACCGGCGCCTCGGCGGGCAGCCGGAAAGCGCCGATGATCACACCGGTCCAGAGCACGAGGCTGAGCAGCACCGTTTTCCAGGCGCCGATGAGCCGGGCCAGCGCGCCGAGGCTCAGCGCGCCACCGAAGGCGAGGAACTGCACCAGCAGGATGGTGATGATCAGGGTGCTCTGCTCCAGCCGCAGCTCCTCGGTGCCGTACTGGCTGGCGAGGGTGATGACGGTCTGGATGCCGTCGTTGTAGACCAGGAACGCGAGCAGGAAGAACAGCGTCAGCGGGTACGCCTTGACCTCACGCAGGGTGCGGCCGAGCTGCCGGAACCCGTCGGTGAGCACGTTGCCGCCGCGGGCCAGCGCCGCCGCGGTGGGGCGTTCACGTAGCCAGCGCAGCGGCACCAGGGTGAACGCCGCCCACCACACGCCGGCGGACACGATCGACCAGCGGGCCAGGTCCAGGGTGCGCTGCGGGTTGTCGTCCTCGCTGAGCAGGGTGACCGCGACCAGGTTGAACGCCAGCAGCAGGCCGCCGCCGAGGTAGCCCAGCGCCCAGCCTCGGCTGGAGATGCCGTCGCGCTCGTCGGGGCCGCCGAGCTGTGGCAGGAACGAGTTGTACACCACGATGGCCGCGCCGAAGGAGATGTTGGCGACCAGGAACAGCGCCCCGCCGAGCAGGTACCGGTCGCCGGTGACGAAGGCCATCGCCATGGTCGCGCCGGCGCCGGTGAACGCCGCGCCGCCGAGCAGCCGCTTCTTGTGCGCCGACCGGTCGGCGATCGCGCCGATGATCGGCAGCACGAATACGGTGAGAAACACCGACAGCGAGATCAGGTACGGGTAGTACGAGCCGGCGGCCACCCGGATGCCCAGCGGGTGCACGTAGCCGTCGCAACTGTCCGCGCCCAGCTCGCAGCCGGCGGCCAGCTCGGCGACCGTGGTGAGGAACGGGCCGAGGAACACCGTGATGACGGTGGTCTGGAAGGCGGAGTTGGCCCAGTCGTAGATGTACCAGCCGCGCCGCTCGCGGCGGGTGCTCGCCGGGGGCGGGGTGTCGTCCACCGTGGGGGTCACGGTCGAGGCCATCGGGGGTCCTTGATGGTCAGGCGGCCCAGTGGCCGCGGCTGCGGTAGACGTCGCGCAGCACGCCGACGTGATCGGTCATGATGCCATCCACGCCACGATCCAGTAAGTCGTGCATCTGGGCTGGTTCGTCGATCGTCCAGACATGCACCTGCAGGCCGAGTCGGTGGCAGTAGTCGAGGAACCGGCGGTCCACGACCGGCACCCGACCGTAGTGCGGTGGCACCTGTGCGGCGACCACCGACGGGGGCAGCCGCAGCCGGCGGCCGTGCAGCGAGGCCAGGCGCAGCCGGGCCACCCCGCGCATGCCGAGGCTGGTGGCGACCCGCCCGTCGGTGAGGGCGCGCAGCCGGGTCAGCCGGGCGTCGCTGAACGAGGCGAGCAGCACCCGGTCGCCGGCGCCGGCCCGGGTCACCGTGGCCACCGTCGGCTCGACGCCGCCGTCAGCCTTCACGTCGACGTTGAAGCGGACCTGCGGCCACGCGCCCAGCACCTCGTCGAGCCGGGGTACGACGGCGGCCCCGCCGACGCGTACCGAGGCGAGGTCGGCCCAGCGCAGGTCGGCGATGCGCCCCGGTTCGCCGGTGATCCGGCGCAGCGTCGGGTCGTGGAAGATCACCGCCACCCCGTCGGCGGTGGCGTGCACGTCGGTCTCCACGTACCGGTAGCCGAGCCCGACGGCACGGGCGAACGCCTCGGTGGTGTTCTCGTCGCCCTCGGCGGCGCCGCCGCGGTGGGCGAACGCCAGCGGCCCGGGCGCGTCCAGGTAGCCGAATCGGGTCAGCACGCGACGCAGTATGCCCGCCGCCGATGGATCGTGGGTGACCTGTCGGCGAAGATCAGGCCCGTGGCACGGGGGCGTTAGGGAGTTCGTCGAGCACCTGCCGTCCGGCGGCTGGTTCGTCGCCTGGCGGTTCTGGTGCCGGGCCCGGTTGGTGGCCCCGCCCGCAGCGGTGGCAGGCGCCCCGCCGGCGCAGGTGGTAGGCGATCGTGGCGGCGCCGAGTCCGGCCCCCCACACCGTCCAGAAGAGGCTCGGGACGTACAGGGCCCAGGTGCCCCGGGCTTCGCTTGTCCAGAGCAACATCAGGCCAGCCGGAATGATCGTCACAGCGACGATCGACGCCGGGACGACGGCGAGGGCGGGCGGGACCCGTTTGCCGGCCTTGAACCAGATCCAGCGGGGATAAACCTCCCCCCATCGGGCCACCAGACCGTGGGTGAGCACACCCCCCAGCGCCGACGCGACCGCGCAGCCTAGCCCGACCTCAAGCATCCCCGGCGTGTCCTGCATCATCCGCAGGAAGTCCTGGCTGATGCCGAGGGGATAGCCGAGGTACCAGGCGATCCTGGTGACCTCGTAGGGCAACGGCGCAAGGCAGGCGACCGCGACGGCCCACCGGCCCCACCGCAGCAGCGTCTGCCGTGACGGGCCACGGCCGTCTCCGTGGCGGCGGCCGCAGTGTGCGCAGGCGGCCGCGACCCGCCGCTGGTAGGCGAGGGTGGCAGCGGCCCACAGCAGGCCGCCGACGAACACGATGATCAGGTTCGTCCGGTGCCAGTTCAGGATGTCACCGATGCCGCCCTGGTCACCTGGTACGCCGGTGAAGGCGAAGACCAACAGCAGCGGCGCGAACGCCACCAGGACGATCATGGTGTAGTCGGGGATGACCAGGGTCAACCCGACCGCCGCCACCCATCCGAAGACAACCAGCGCCGCCGACAGGTGACCAGGCCGGGCGCGCCGCGTCATGATCCACGCGACGACCGCACCGAGCAGCCCGAGCGCGGCGATGACCGGGGCGACGACCTCGGCGCGGCTGCCTTCCAGGATGGACCCCGACGCGCGTGCCGGGTCGATCGGCGCGAACGGGAACCCGTCACCTCCGGCCGTCCAGTACAGCCCCAATCCGCCGTACAGCAGCGAGAAGCCCGCGGCGGCGTATCCGGACCAGGTCGGCCAGTGCCTCCACCAGAGCCACAGCATGGTCACCGGGCCCGGTCTCCGGCGTCGGGAAGCTCGGCGGCCGTTTGGCTCTGCTCAGCGCCATACACGGCATACCCGCCAGTGAGAACCGGGTACCGGGGCCGCTGGGGGAGTTCCGGAGGGAGGTCCGTCTCGGGATCGAGGCAGTGTGTGGGTGGCCGCTCGGTCCCGTTCTGCGCCTGAGCGTCGACGATCACATCCGGCCGCGTCCCGCCGTCGATAATCTTCACGTAGTAGCCGTGGTTCTTCGCCGTCCCTTCGCCCTCCGGCACGATCGCGGTGAACAACGCGACGTTCCCGGCGACCTTCAGACACGTCACGTCGGCCCGTCCCTGCGCGACTAGTGTGCCGTCCGCTCGCTCGTGCCGGTAAAGGAACTGGCCGTGCGCTGATCCGTCCGCGGCCGAAACCGCCGAGACGCCGAACCAGATCCGGTGCCCAACCACGTTGGGCTCGTCGTACACGAAATGTCCCATCCCGGCGACCACCGACCACCCGGCTGCGGCGGTCTTCGGCTCGGACTGCTGGGCCCACGCCACCGAGGGCCACGCCGCGACCACCACGGCTGCCACCGCCCCCAACACCGTCGTACGCGAACCAGAGATGAACATGTCACTCCTTTGAGCAAGCGGTTGGCTGACGTGAACCAGCATCACCACATGCCCAGGCGACCTCATCCCCCCGCCGAGCCAGCCGCATCCCTCAGCCAGGGGAACCGACGCCAAGCGCACGTGCCGCGCGGAAAGGGGTGGCCGCCGGGGGCCGTGGAAGGCGGGGTGTCCGGGGCGCGGGCATGCCCGGTCTCCGTGAACTCCGCCTCGCCGGTCAGTTGTCCGGCCGGCACCGCCGACCCGGTCAGCGCCGCAGGAGCCGGATCGTCTCGTCCCAGAGGAGTTCGGCGTTCTTGTCGTCGATGGCGTACGGGAGCACGCCGCTCATGCCGTCGGCCCGCTCGGCGATGACCAGGGCCTCGTTGCCGTCCTCGAAGTAGCGTCCGGTCACGCCGTCGACCTCGGGGGAGGCGGCCAGCAGGACCGAGGTGGCCGCGCCCTGCTGCGGGGTCTTCCAGCCTGGTGGCACCTCCAGGCGGTTGCCCTGCTCGTCCACCGCACCGACGTAGCGCAGTTGCGCGTCGTCGAGGTGCCGTTGCAGGTTGGTCATGATGCCGCCGGGGTGCAGGGCGTTGGCCGTGACCCCGTCGACGGCCCACTGTCGGGCCAGGGCGACGGTGAACAGGATGGTCGCGGTCTTCGACTGGCCGTACGCCGACCAGGCCTCGTAGGGCCGGTCGGTGAAGTGGATGTCGTCGAAGTCGACCGGGGACTGCTGGTGGGCCGAGGAGCTGACGACGACGATCCGGGCGCCCTGCGCAGCGGCGAGCGCGTCGTGCAGGCCCAGGGTCAGCGCGGCGTGACCGAGGTGGTTGATGGCGAACTGGGCCTCCCAGCCCTCGGTGGTCCTGGTCAGCTCCGGCAGGGCCATGACGCCGGCGTTGTTGACCAGGATGTGCAGCGGGCCCGTCCAGGTGTTGACGAAGGCGTCGAGGGAGGTGCGGTCGGCCAGGTCGAGCCGGGCGACCCGGACCGCGCCGTGCGCCCCGCCCGCCGTGATGTCGGCTGCGGCGCGCTCGCCGGCGACGGTGTCGCGGACGGCCAGCGTCACCTCGGCGCCGGCGTTGGCCAGCGCCCGGACGGTCTCCAGGCCGATCCCGGACGCGCCGCCGGTGACCACGGCCCGCCGGCCGCTGAGGTCGACGCCGCCGATCACCTCAGCGGCGGTCGACCGGGCGGAGTAAGGGGTGATGATTCGTGACATTTCGGAACTCCTTGGACGCAGGGATGCAGCGTGAGGGTGCGGTGGGGTGGGCGGCGGGTCAGCCCGCGGCGCGGCAGATCAGCCGCAGGGCCCGGCGGATCCGGTCGCGGAACTCGTCCCTGGTGGCCGAGGTCGATTTCCAGGTCAACGCGGCGGAGAAGAGCAGGTCCATCACGTCGTCCGCCGTCAGGCCACCGTCGAGCAGGCCGGGCGGGGCGAGAGCGTCGACGTGGGCGCGCAGTGCCGCCCGGGCCCGCTCCTGGTAGTCGTGGAACATCGAGCCCAACTGGGGCCCGCTGTTCTCGAGCAGCTCGTTGAGGTCGCGGGCCACCTGGGTGTCGATGTACGGGCCCATCAGCGCATCCAGCCCCGCCACGATCCGCTCGTCGAAGCTCAGCGCCTGGTCGCCGAAGCGCGCCTGCATGGCCTGCTGGGCGCGTTCCATGACGCCCTGCATGGTGGCGCGGTACAGCTGCTCCTTGGTGGGGAACATCAGGTACAGGCCCGGCCGGGAGATGCCGGCCGCCTTGGCGACCGCCTCCATCGACGTCTTCTGGAACCCGTAGCGCCCGAACACCCCGACCGCCGCTGCGAGGACAGCGGCGCGCTTCGGGTCTTCGTGCTCCATCTCCACGCTGCTCACGTTAGACAGCGTAGACAGGTTTCCAAAACTTGTCTAACCCGTCAGGTCATCCGAGCCGGCGGCGGTGGGACCTGCTGGGGTCGCTCGGGCGGCTGGGGTCGATGTGTCGAGGCCGGTCGGGTTCGTCGGGGCGCAGCGGGGCGAGGCTGTCGGTGAGCGCGTCGATGATCTGGTCGGTGGCCCGGCGGGCGGCGCCGGGGCCGCTGGCGGCTGCCTCGTGCAGGTCGATGGGTGCGCCGAAGTGCACCCGGATCACCGGACGGCGCCACAGCGCGCGGGCGACGCCGCGCAGCATGCCCCGGGGCGCGCGGTAGGGCAGCACCTCGTGGGCGCCCCACTGGGCGACCGGGATGACCGGGGCGGCGCAGGCCAGGGCGAGCCGCGCGGCGCCGGTCTTGCCGCGTTCGGGCCATATGCCGGGGTCGAGGCTGATGCGCCCCTCCGGGTAGATGAGGATCACCGATCCTCCCGCGACGGCGGCGGTGGCGGCCTCCAGGGCCCGGTGCACCGCATCGGTGCCCCGGTCGACGCGGATGTGCCCGGCGTGGCGCATGAGGGAGCCGAACACCGGGGCGCGGAACAGCCCGGCGGTCGCCATGATCCGGGGGGCGATGCCGCGGGTCTGGCAGGCGGCGGCCATCACCACGGGGTCGAACGGGCTGATGTGGTTGGCGGCCAGCACCAGCGGTCCGCGGCGCAGGTGCGCGGGGACGTCGCCGGTGACCTCGAGGCGGGCCACCAGGCCGACCAGGGGTCGGGCCAGCAGTTGGGCGGCGCGCCAGATCAGCGGCGGTTGCCAGGGGGAGTGCGCGGTGTCCATCAGCGCGCCATCGTCGCACGTGCGCACGGTGCTGCGAGGGCGGGTCGGCCGGTTGCCGCCGGGCCCGGCGGCCCGGGTGATCAAGGTCATTGGTCCCGGGCCGGTTCGGGCCGCCCGACCCTGCCCGCTCCTCTACGACGAGCAGTAGTATTTACTACGTCTCGTAGTACGACATGGCTGGGGGTTCCAGGTGGACGCGTTGGACGTCGCCCGATGGCAGTTCGGTGTCACCACCGTCTACCACTTTCTCTTCGTTCCGCTGACCATCGGCCTGTCCGTGCTGGTGGCGATCCTGCAGACGTTGTGGCACCGCACCGGCAACGAGCGTTACCTCAAGCTCACCAAGTTCTACGGCAAGCTCTTCCTCATCAACTTCGCGATGGGCGTGGTCACCGGCATCGTGCAGGAGTTCCAGTTCGGCATGAACTGGAGCGACTACTCCCGCTTCGTCGGCGACATCTTCGGCGCGCCCCTGGCCATCGAGGCGCTGGTCGCGTTCTTCCTCGAATCCACCTTCATCGGCCTGTGGATCTTCGGCTGGGACCGGCTGCCCAAGCGGGCGCACCTGGCCAGCATCTGGGCCGCCGCGATCGGCACGAACCTCAGCGCGTACTTCATCCTCGCCGCGAACTCGTTCATGCAGAACCCGGTCGGCTACAAGGTCAACCCGGACACCGGCCGCGCCGAGCTGACCGACTTCCCGGCCGTGCTGACCAACAAGGTCGCCCTGATCACCTTCCCGCACACCCTGGCCGGCTCGTTCCTGGTCGCCGGGTCGCTGGTCGCCGCCGTGGGCCTGTGGCACCTGATCCGCAACCGCGACTCCGCCGACACCGGCGCCTACCGCTTCGCCGCGAAGTTCGGTTCCTGGGTGGTCCTGGTCGCCTCCGCCGCCGTGCTGTTCACCGGCGACATCCAGGGCAAGATCATGACCGAGGTCCAGCCGATGAAGATGGCCGCCGCCGAGGGCCTCTACACCACCGAGAGCCCCGCCTCGTTCTCCGTGCTCACCGTCGGCAGCCTCGACGGCAGCCGCGAGGTGCTCGCCATCAAGATCCCGTACCTGCTGTCGTACCTGGGCACCGGCGACCCCCACGGCACCGTGCACGGCATCAACGACCTCCAGGCCCAGTACGCCACCCAGTACGGCGCCGGCAGCTACACCCCGATCATCCCGGTCACCTACTGGAGCTTCCGCTTCATGATCGCCTTCGGGATGGCCGCCGCCGCGATCGCCCTGCTGGTGCTCTGGAGCCAGCGCAAGGGCCGCACGCCCACCAGCAGGTGGCTGCTGCGCGCCGGGATGGTCATGCCGGTGCTGCCGCTGCTGGCCAACTCCTTCGGCTGGATCTTCACCGAGATGGGCCGCCAGCCGTGGATCGTCTTCGGCGAGATGCTCACCCGCAACGGCGTGTCCCGCAGCGTCTCGCTGGCCGAGGTGCTCACCTCGTTCACCGCCTTCACGCTGATCTACGCCACCCTCGCGGTGATCGAGGTCAAGCTCCTGCTGCGCTACGCCCGCGCCGGCGTACCCGACGTCACCGAGACGCCCCCGTCCGACGACACCGACGACGCCGAGCGTCCGCTCGCCTTCGCCTACTGATCACCGGAGCCTGCCGTGGACCTCACCACCATCTGGTTTCTCCTCATCGCCGTGCTCTTCACCGGCTACTTCATCCTGGAGGGCTTCGACTTCGGCGTGGGCATGCTGCTGCCCGTGCTCGGCCGCGACGACCGGGAACGACGGGTCCTGATCAACACGATCGGCCCGGTCTGGGACGGCAACGAGGTGTGGCTGATCACCGCCGGCGGCGCGATGTTCGCCGCCTTCCCCGAGTGGTACGCCACCCTCTTCTCCGGCTTCTACCTGCCGCTGCTGCTGATCCTGCTGGCCCTGATCGGCCGCGGGGTGGCCTTCGAGTACCGGCACAAGCGCCCCGAGGTGTCCTGGAAGCGTCGCTGGGACGCGGCGATCGTGGTCGGCTCGCTGCTGCCGGCGTTCCTGTGGGGCGTCGCCTTCGCCAACATCCTGCGCGGTGTGCCGCTGGACGCCGAGCACGAGTACGTCGGTGGCCTGGTCGACCTGCTGCACCCGTACGCCCTGCTCGGTGGCGCGACCACCCTGGCGCTGTTCGTCACCCACGGCGCGGTGTTCATCGCCCTGAAGACCGCCGGCGAGATCCGCGAGCGCGCCAGCGCCCTCGCGGTGCGCCTCGGCGTCGGTGCCGCCGTGCTCGCGGTGGGCTTCCTGGCCTGGACGCTGAGCATCCGCTCCAGCGCGGCCGCCGTCGTGCTCGCCGTCGGCGCGGCCCTCGCCCTGCTCGGTGGCCTCGCCGCCGCCCGGGTACGCCGGGAGGGCTGGGCGTTCACCGGCACCGCCGTGGCGATCGGGCTGGCGGTGGCGACCCTGTTCGCGGCGCTGTTCCCGAACGTGCTGCCCTCCACCCTGGACGCGGCGGGCACGTTGACCGCCACCAACGCCGCCTCCACCCCCTACACCCTGAAGATCATGACCTGGGTGGCGGTGATCTTCACCCCGGTCGTGCTGGCCTACCAAGGCTGGACCTACTGGGTGTTCCGCAAGCGGATCGGCGTGGCCAACATCCCGCAGCACTGACCGCCGGGGCGCGGGGTCGGTTCCGACCCCGCGCCCCGGCCGTTAATTCGGCGGCCCCCCGAAGATCCATCCCGCTAGGGTGTTCCGATGCCCGCCACCGTGCACGTACGCGAACTCACCACCGACGACCTGGCCGACGCCTGGGAGCTGGGCCGGTTCGCCTTCGGGTCCGACCCGCAGCGCCCATCGCACGCCACCGCCACGGTGCCCGGCCTGACCCGCTACGGCGCGTTCGACGACACCGGCCGGCTCGTCGGCAAGGCCGTCGACCTGCACCACGACCAGTGGTGGTCCGGGCGGGCCGTGCCCGCGGCCGACGTCGGCGGCGTGGCGGTCACCCCCGAGGCCCGCGGCCGGGGCGTGGCCCGCGGCATGCTCACCGCCCTGCTGCGGGGCGCCCGCGAGCGCGGCGCGGCGATCAGCGCGCTGTACCCGACCGTCGCCGCCCCCTACCGTGCCTGCGGCTGGGAGGCCGCCGGGGTGCTGCGCACCGTCGACCTGGCCACCGCCGCGCTGCCCCGGCACCGGCCGGATCCCCGGTTGACCGTCCGGGCCGGCACGCCCGCCGACCTGCCCGCCGTCATGGCCCTGTACGAGCGGGTCACCCGGCACCGCAACGGCCCGCTGACCCGCCGGGGCGAGCTGTTCGACTTCTTCGCCGCCGACCGCGGCCTGCCCGGCGACGCGCTCACCCTCGTCGAGGACGGCGGCGACCTGGTGGGTTACGCCAGCTGGGAACGGGGCCGTGGCTACGGCGCCGACTCGGTGCTGACCGTCGACGAGGCCCTGGCGACCACCGCCGAGGCCGCCCGGGAACTCGTCGGCGTGCTCGGCAGCTGGGCCAGCGTCGCACCGACCCTGCGACTGTGCCCGCTCGACGGCGACGCCGTGAGCGTCCACCTGCCGCTGGAGTTGGTCCGCGAGCACAAACGGAACCTGTGGATGCACCGGCCGGTGGACGTGGCCCGGGCGGTCCGCATGCGTGGTTGGCCGGCCCACGCCCGCGGCGCCGTCGAGTTCACCCTCGCCGACGCCGTCGCCGACTGGAACGCCGGCACCTGGCGGTTGAGCGTCGCCGACGGCGCCGGTGAGCTGACCCGGATCGGTGGCGAGGCGGACCTGCGGCTGGACGTGCGCGGCTTCGCGCTGCTCTACGCCGGCGCCGCCCGCGCCCGGTCGGTCGCCGAGGCGGGCCTGCTGCACGCCGCCGGCGCCGACCCGGACGCCCTGGATCTGCTGGGCGCCGGAGGCCCGGCGCAGCTGCTCGACTACTTCTGACCGACCGTCGCGGCGACGCCCGGGATCGCTGCCAGTTCGGCGTTCGCGCGCTGGGTGACCAGGGTGAGGACCCGGGCGGCGGCGCTGGAGTCGTCGGCCGGGAGGTCCGCGTACAGCCGGGCGGTGATGCCCGCGACGGCGTCGGAGACGCGACCCTGCACGGCGTGACCGGCGTCGGTGAGCCACACCCGCGGCTCCTCGGCGCCCGCTGGCGCGCGGTCGCCGACCTGGCCGGTCGGGGGCTCGTCGTACGAGCCCCCGACCCGCCGGAGCCGTCAGCGGGCCTCGCGCAGCTCCGCCAGCCGCGCCTCGATCTCGGCCAGCTCGGCGCGCAGCTTCTCCGCCTGCTGCTCCGCCTCAGCCCGCTCGGTGCCGAGGATCTGCTCCACCGCCTCCTGCACACCCGGCACGTCGACCAGCGCCACCATCTTCAACGCCTCGGCCGGCTTCACCACGTACGGCTTGGCCAGGGCCTTGCTGCCCTGCTGCGCGGCGACCGTCCACTCACCCTCGGCGTACGCCAACGTCACCGTCAGGCCCGCGGGGCCCTTCGGCTTCACGGCCTTGACCGCCCGCCGCGCCGGCGCCTTCTCCACCTGCTCCACCTTCGGCTCCTCCCGCCGCGGCGTCGGCACCCGCGGCGTGTCCAACACGAACTCCGGCTCCACCACCGCGGCCGGCTGCTCCTGCGCCGGCGGCTCCGGCTTCGGCTCGGCGACCCGACGCCCGGCGCCCTTCGGCGCGACCGCGAGATCCGCGGGGGAGAACGGCAACTCGTCGCGGCCGAAACGCACCACCACGAACTCGTCGGACACCTCGGGATCGGTCAGCTCGACCACCTGGCCGATCTGACCGGCGATCTGCCCCGCCGATGCGGTGAACACCACCCGGGGCCGGCGGCCCGCCGCCAACGCATCCCGCAGGCTCTGCACCTCGTCAGTGGACAAACCCTGGCCGGCATCCATCACAACCCTCTTCCGTACACCTGTTTGATTGCTGTCTTGATACCAGCCGACTGCGACACCCGCCGCACGGGGCTCACACCCGCTCAGCCGCCCAACGCCCGCAGCGCCCGGTCGGCGTGGTCGTTCATGCTGACCTCGCTGTGGATCACCTCGATCACCCGCCGGTCCGCGCCGATCACGAACGTCATCCGCTTCGTGCTCAGCGGCCCCAACGGCAGCCGCCGGCGCACCCCGAACCGCTGCGCCACCGTCCCGTCCTCGTCCGACAGCAGGGGATAGTCGAAGCCGTGCAGCGTGGAGAACTCCGCCTGCCTGGCCACGCTGTCGCGGCTGATGCCCACCCGCGTGGCGCCGACCGCCGCGAACTCCGCCGCCAGGTCCCGGAAATGGCAGCTCTCGGCCGTGCAGCCCCGGGTCATCGCCGCCGGGTAGAAGAACAGCACCACCGGCCCCGCCGTCAGGAACTCCGACAGCCGCCGGGGCGTGCCCGTCTCATCGGGCAGCTCGAAGTCCTCCACGACGTCGCCGACACCCACACCCGCCACCGCGCACCTCCGTTGTCGGACCAGACAGGCGGTGAGCGTAAGCGATCACACCCAGAGGGCCGCCACCTCGTCCGCCACCACCGCGGCCTGCGCCCGCCCGGCCCGCGCGGATCCCGCCCGTCGCGCCGGATCCAGCACGTTGCGGCCGATGGCCTTGCGCGCCGACGCGTCCGGCGTCACCACCACCACCCGCGACCCGGCCGCCCGCAACCCGGCCACCTGCGCCGACAGCCGCGGCATCGGCCCGAACGCCCCCGACGTCGGCGCGATCACCAGCACCCGTCGGGCATCCGCGGCCAGGTCGGCGTTCACCGTCGAGCGCATCTCGCCGTCGACGTAGCGGCGCGCGCCGATCGTCACCGGCGGCCACACGCCGGGCACCGCGCAACTGGCACCCACCGCGTCCACCAGGGACACGGAGCTGTCGCCGTCGAACACCACGAACTCACCCGAGGACGCGTCCACCGCGGTCACCAGCAGCCGCCGCTGCGGCCACTCAGCCGTCGGCAGGCGGGCCTCGATGACGGCGCGGCGGGACGCCTCCGACGGGGTACGCGCCGCCACCGCCATCGCACCGATGCGCGCCCGCGCCCGCACCGCGTCGCGGGTCCGGGCACCCGCCCACACCATCCGCGCCAGCACCGCCAAGCCCAGCCGCGCCGTCAGCTCGCCCGACGGCGGCGCCAACTGCGCCTCGTACAGTTGCTCCAGCGGCACCCCCGAGCACATCTGCGCCCCGACGACCGAGCCCGCCGATGTGCCCACCACCAGGTCCGCCTCGGTCACCGGGACGCCCCGCTCGGCGAGCCCCGCCAGCAGCCCCAGCTCCCAGGCCACGCCCGTGACCCCACCACCGCCGAGCACCAACGCGCGCTCCATGTGACTCTCCTCTCGACGACCGGTCCGCGCGGTCACGGTAGCGTCGGCGGGGCCGGCACGCAGCCGTCAGAAACTCGGGGGGCACCGTGGCACCTGTCACCGTCATCACCGGTGGTGGTCGCGGCATCGGCGCGGCCACCGCCCGCCGTCTCGCCGCGGCAGGCCACCACATCGCCCTGTGCTACCGCCGCGACCACGCCGCCGCCGACGCCGTGCTGGCCGACCTGCGGGCCACCGGCGTGCGGGCCACCGCGGTACGCGCCGACACCACCGACCCGGACCAGGTCGACGCCCTGTTCGACGCCGCCGCGCAGCTCGGCCCGCTCACCGGCCTGGTCAACAACGCGGGCGTCACCAGCCCCATCGGGCCCTTCACCGAGCTGCGTGTCGAAGACCTGCGCCGGGTCGTCGACGTCAACCTCGTCGGCTACGTCCTCTGCGCCCAACAGGCCGCCCGCCGGCTGGCCGACGGCGGCGCCATCGTCAACGTCTCGTCCGCCGCCGCCACCCTCGGCAGCCCCGGGGAGTACGTGCACTACGCCGCCGTCAAGGCCGCCACCGACACCCTCACCATCGGCCTGGCCAAGGAACTCGCCCCGCGCGGCATCCGAGTCAACGCGGTCGCCCCCGGCATCGTGCGCACCGACATCCACGCCGACTCCGGCGTACCCGACCGCGCCGACACCGCCGTCGGTCGTATCCCGCTCGGCCGCGCCGGCGAGCCCGACGAGGTCGCGGCCGCCATCGCCTGGCTGCTCGGTCCGGACGCCTCGTACGCCACCGGCACGGTGCTGCGCGTCTCCGGCGGTCTGTGACCGACCGGTGTGGGTGCCGCGCGGATGCGGCACCCACACCCGGATCAGTGGGTGAACAGCTTCGCCGCCGTGATCACCGTCTGCGCCACCCCGTAGCCGAGCAGCGCCGCCACCACCAACCAGGAGATCCACAACCGGGCCTGCTGCCCGGGCCGTCCGTTCTCGCTCACCGGGTGCCACTCCTCTCCGCCGCCACCGGCGCCGTGTCCTCGGCGCCGTCCCGGTCGGTGGGCGGCTCGTGGAACCGTTCCGGCACCGGCCGGATCAGCAGATTCGCCACGAAGCCCACCGCCAGCACGCCGACCATCGTGAACAGCGCCGGCCGGTACGCCGACGCCGTCAGGGTGCCCGGCTCGCCCTGCGCGTCGAGGAACCCGTTGACGATCAGCGGGCCCGCGATCCCCGCCGCCGACCAGGCGGTCAGCAGCCGACCGTGGATCGCGCCCACCTGGTACGTGCCGAACAGGTCCCGCAGGTACGCCGGCACCGTGGAGAACCCGCCGCCGTAGAACGACAGGATCACGCAGGCCAGCAGCACGAACAGCGCCGTGGCCGTCTGCCCGATCAGGGCCAGCAGCGCGTACAGCACCATCCCGACGCCCAAATACACCATGTAGATCGGCTTGCGGCCGATCACGTCCGAGGTGGACGACCAGGCGAACCGGCCGGCCATGTTGAACAGCGACAGCAGGCCGACGAACCCGCCGGCCGCCGCCACCGACACCGCCGACGTGCCGTTGTCGCGGAAGAAGTCCTGGATCATCGGGCTGGCCTGTTCCAGGATTCCGATGCCCGCCGTCACGTTGCAGAACAGCGCCACCCACAGCAGCCAGAACGACCGGGTCTTGACCGAGTTGGCCGCCGACACGTTCGCCGTGGTGACCAGCGGCTTGGACGCCACCGTCGCCGGGTCGAAGCCGGCCGGGCGCCAGTCCGGTGCCGGCACCCGCACGTTCGCCACCCCGAACATCATGATCACGAAATAGCCCAGGCCGAGCGTCACGAACAGCCACACCAGGGCGCTGCCCGACGCCGTCGATCCCGCGTTGGCCGGGTCGTAACCCGGGTCGTAGAACGACAGCAACTGCCGGGACAGGGGAGAGGCCACCATCGCCCCACCACCGAAGCCCATGATCGCCAGGCCGGTCGCCAACCCGGGGCGGTCCGGGAACCACTTGATCAACGTGGAGACGGGGGAGATGTACCCGATCCCCAGGCCGATGCCGCCGAGCAGGCCGTAGCCCAGGTACAGCAGCCACAGTTGCTTCGTGGCGATGCCCAGTGAGCCCACCAGGAAGCCCGCCGCCCAGAAGCAGGCGGAGACGAACATCGCCTTACGCGGCCCGTTCGCCTCCACCCATGTCCCGGCGACCGCGGCGGACAACCCCAGCATCACGATCGCGATGCTGAAGATCACCCCGATCGCGGTCTGGCTGGTGTCGAAGTGGGCGATCAGCGAGTTCTTGTAGACGCTGGTCGCGTAGACCTGGCCGATGCAGAGGTGGATGGCCAACGCCGCGGGGGGTATGAGCCACCGGCTGTACCCGGGCGGCGCGACGGTGTGCCGACGATCGAGTGCGGAAAGCATGAGCTGCTTCCTCTCCGAAGCGGGCGAGAAACCTGCTCATCACTTCCCCACACCGCAGGGCAGGAGCAAACCTCACCAGCGCCGGACGGTCGGTACGGTGAGCTGAGCGGTCAGTCAGCCCGCCAGGCGTCCGATCGTCATCCGGGGCGTGCCAGCCGCCGGCGAGGGCGTCGGCGTTCGCGGGACCCCAACTGCCCTTGTCGTACGTCTGCACCGGCGCCGGCGCCCCTCGCTACCTCCGCCTTCTGGTCGACCCCGGACGACGATCGGCCAAATCCATGTGCGGCGGCTGCGCGGCAGCGGCTACGAAGAACGGATGGCCAACGAGGTGACCGTTCCGCTGCTGCCCTGCGCGTCCATCGACGACATCGTCGCGTTCTACCAGGTGCTCGGTTTCCGGACCACGCATCGGCAACGTAAGCCCAACCCGTACGTGGCACTGCGGCGTGCGGACCTGCATCTGCACTTTTTCGAGATGCCGGGGTTCGATCCGGAGCAGTCCTACGGCTCGTGCCTGGTGCTGACGTCGGACACGGGTGAGCTGTATCGGGCGTTCGCTGCGGGAATGCGGGCCGCGTACGGCAAGGTGCTGATCTCCGGGACACCGCGAATGACCAGGCCCCGGGCACGGAAGAACTATGACGGGTTCAGCGGGTTCAGCGTCATCGACCCGGGAGGCAACTGGATCCGCGTCGTTCAGAACGCGGCTGTCAGCCCCACACCGGCGCCCGGGCCGACTGGAGGGCTCGACAAAGCTCTGGCGAACGCTGTCGTGCAGGGGGATTCCAAGGGTGACTTCCCGCAAGCCGCCCGGATCCTCGACAGTGCTCTGGCCCGTTTCGAAACGGGGGACGACCCGGTCGCGCTGGTGGAGGCTCTCGCCTATCGCGCCGAAGTGGCGATGGTGCTGCACGAGCCGGCGACGGCTGCGCAGATGCTGACCCGCATCGACCGCGTCGAGCTGAGCACGGATGAGGCCGAGCGGGCGACGGGGGCACTCCAGAGTTGTGCCGACATCGCGGCGACACTGGCCTAGTGCCTCGTCGGGCAGCCCTGCACGCTGCTAGCTGGCCGGGTCCGCCCGCCAGATCCAGTTGCGCCGCTCGTACAGGGGCGTGAGGCCTACCCGGAGCATGTTGTTCAGCGACGGGTTGGACGAGCCGGGCGCTGGCTTGCCCGTCTCGGCGGTGACCCACCGGCAGCCGGCCTGCGCCGCAGCCGCCGCCCGGGCCGTCAAGAGTGCGCGCGCCCTGTCCTCCACCATCACCGCAGCTGCGGGGCGTGCCAGCCGCCAGCGAGGGCGTCGGCGTCCGCGGGACCCCAGGTGCCCTTGTCGTACGTCTGCACCGGCGCCGCCAGGTCCAGGATCGGCTCGACGATGCGCCATTCCTGCTGGATCGTCTCCTCGCGGGCGAAGCGCAGATGCTGCCCGTCCATCGCGTCGTCGAGCAGCCGCTCGTACGCCTCCTGGCGGTGCCCGAGCGCCGCGCCGAAGTCCACGGACAGGTCCACCGGACGGCTCGCCACCTCGGCGCCGGGGCTCTTCGCCTGGATCGACATCGTGATGCCGTCGCCGCGGCCGAGCCGGAACCGCAGCAGGTTCGCGGCGGCCCCGGCGCCGCCCTCGGCGCGCACGAGGGAGCGCTGCGGCTGCTTGAACTCGACCACCACCTCGGTCGCCGTCCCCGGCAGCGACTTGCCGGTGCGCAGGTAGATGGGCACACCCGCCCAGCGGCGGGAGTTGACCGTCAACCGGGTCGCCACGAACGTCTCCGTGTTCGAGTCCGGCCGCACGCCCGGCTCGTCCCGGTAGCCGGCGTACTGCCCCCGCACGGTGGACTCCGGCGACAGCGGCTCGATCTGCCGCAGCACGGCGACCTCCGCCTCGCGGAACGCGTCGGTGGTGTCGGCGACCGGCGGTTCCATGCCGATCAGCGCGACGACCTGCAGGATGTGGTTCTGGAGCACGTCGCGGGTGGCGCCCACCGTGTCGTAGAAGCCGGCACGGCCCTGGGTGCCGAAACCCTCCGCGAGCGTCACCTGGATGTTGTCGATGTGCTCGCTGTTCCACAGCGGCTCGAACAGCCGGTTGGCGAACCGGAAGGCGTAGAGGCCCTCGACGGCTTCCTTGCCGAGGTAGTGGTCGATGCGGAACACTCGCTCGGGGTCGAACGCCGCGCGCAGCGTGCGGTCCAACTCGTGCGAGGACGCCAGGTCACGCCCGAACGGCTTCTCCACGATCACCCGGCCCCGCTCGGCCAGCCCGGCCGCGGCCAGGCCTTCGACCACCGAGCCGAACACCGCCGGGGGGATCGCCAGGTAGAAGATCGGACGCTCGGCGCCCCGCAGGCGCTCGGCCAGCCGTTGGTACGTCACCGGGTCCGCGTAGTCGCCGGAGATCATCGAGAGGTTCCGCGCCAGCGCGTCGAAGGCCTCGTCGTCGATCTCGTCGTTGGCCTCGGCGATCGACTTGCGGGCGGTGGTGACGAGTTGCTGATCATCCCAGGGGGAGCGTGCCACGCCGATCACCGGGACATCGAGGCGGTCGCGCCGGGTCAGCTCGTACAGCGCCGGGAAGAGCTTCTTCGAGACGAGGTCTCCCGTGACGCCGAACAGCACCACCGCGTCTGAGCGCACCTGCATGACACTTCCATCCGATCGAGTGAACCTGATCTTCCCACCGGAGAACCTCCCGGCCCACCTCGGAATTCCCCGCCGGACGGCCCGGGTGGGGACAGCGACAGGGCCGCGCCGGGTTGCGGCTGGACCGGCCCGGACGATAAGGAAGGTTTACAGTCCAGGTTCGGCGCGGGTAGCGTGCGGGTCTGATCGATGAACGCCGATCACGACGAAGGCCTGGAGGTATCCGTGCGTCGCCGACCCACCATGACGCGGCTGCTGGTCATAGCCGCACTCGGACTGCCGTTCATCCTGCCCGGAGCCCCGGCCGTCGCCGCGCCGACCGCCCCGGCCCGCCACCTGGACGACGTGGTCCCCGCGCCCGTCGAGACCCACCCCGACGCCCGGGGCACATTCCGCCTGAGCCCCCTGACGGTCATCCGCACCTCACCCGGCTCGGCCGCCGCCTGGCAGGTGGGGCGGCAACTCGCCGACACGCTGCGCCCCGCGACCGGCTACCCCCTGCCGGTGCTGCCCGTGCGCTCGACGCCGCTGCCCGAGATCGCCCTGGTCATCGGGGGAGCGGACGGGCGCGTCGGCCAGGAGGGCTACCAGCTCGACGTCACCCGCCACGGCGTGACGATCCGGGCCAACACCCCGGCCGGGCTGTACGCCGGCACGCAGACCCTGCGCCAACTGCTACCCGCCGCGATCGAGGCGTCCAACCGGCAACGGGTCACCTGGACCGTGCCCGGCGGACGAATCGTGGACTACCCGCGCTTCGCGTACCGCGGGGCGATGCTCGACCTGGCACGGCACTTCCACACCGTCGACGAGATCACCGCGTACGTGGACCTGCTCAGTCAGTACAAAATCAACTACCTGCACCTGCACCTGACCGACGACCAGGGCTGGCGGATCCAGATCGACTCCTGGCCCCGGCTCACCACCGTCGGCGGCGGCCCCGGCACCGGAGTCGACGGCGTCGGGCCCGGGTTCCTCACCAAGGCCGACTACAAGGCCGTCGTCGCCTACGCCGCCACCCGACACATCACCATCGTCCCCGAGATCGACATGCCCGGGCACACCAACGCCGCCCAGTCGACCTACCCCGAGCTCAACTGCGACGGCGTCGCACCGGCCCCGCGCACCGACACGGCCGTCGGCTACAGCTCGCTGTGCATCGGGGACGACCTGACCTACCGGTTCGTCGAGGACGTCATCCGCGAACTCGCCGCGATCACCCCCGGGCCCTACCTGCACATCGGCGGCGACGAGGCGCACGCCACCACCGACGAGGACTACCGCACGTTCATGCAACGGGTCCTGCCGCTGGTGTCGAAGTACGGCAAGCGCGCCTCGGGTTGGAACGAGGTCGTGCAGGTCGACCCGCCCACCGACGTCGTGGCGCAGTTCTGGGGCACCGGCACCACCAACGCCGACCTGGTCGAGGCCGCCGCCCGGGGCAACAAGGTGATCATGTCACCGGCCAACAAGGCATACCTGGACATGAAGTACGACGCCAACACCCGCCTGGGGCTGCGGTGGGCCGGCCTCATCGAGGTGTCCGACGCGTACGGCTGGGACCCGGCCACCCGGGTGACCGGCGTCGGCGAGAACGCGGTCCTCGGCGTCGAGGCGCCGCTGTGGTCCGAGACGCTGCGCAGCCTGGACGACATCGAGTACATGGCCTTCCCACGCCTGCCCGCGATCGCCGAACTGGGCTGGTCGACGACGGCCAGCCACGACTGGGAGTCGTTCCGGACCCGGCTGGGGGAACAGGCACCCCGGTGGCGCCTGCAGGAGGTCGACTTCTACCCGTCGCCGCAGGTGCCATGGCTCTGACCGGATGACACGGGGGTCCGGGTCCGAGGCGGCCCGGACCCCACCGTCCTGCTGGGCGATGTCGGCACGACGTGGCACGATCACGTACGTGACCAGCAGACCTGACGAGACGCAGCACCTGCGCGACCTCGCACGCCTGCGCCGCGTCCGCGACCGGATCGACCGGGAGTACGCCCAGCCGCTGGACGTCGAGGCGCTCGCCCGCGGCGTGAACATGTCCTCCGGGCACCTCAGCCGCCAGTTCCGGCTCGCGTACGGCGAGTCGCCGTACGCCTATCTGATGACCCGGCGCATCGAACGCGCCATGGCGCTTCTGCGCCGCGGCGACCTCACCGTCACGGATGTCTGTTTCACGGTCGGCTGCTCGTCGCTGGGCACCTTCAGCACCCGCTTCACCGAACTCGTCGGCGTGCCGCCCAGCGTCTACCGGGACGAGGCGGCGGCCGCGACGGCCGGGATGCCCGCGTGCGTGGCCAAACAGGTGACCAGACCGATCAGGAATCGAGAAGCGCGGGCCACCCAGCCGCAACTAGCGTGACCGCCATGGACATCACCATTCACTCGAGCTTCCTTCCGCACACCGACCCGGACGCCTCCCTGGCCTTCTACCGCGACATCCTCGGGTTCGAGATCCGCAACGACGTCGGATACCAGGGCATGCGCTGGATCACGGTCGGCCCCGCCGGGCAGCCCGACACCTCCATCGTCCTGCACCCGCCGACCGCCAGCCCCGGCCTCACCGACGACGAGCGCCGCACCATCCTCGAGATGATGGCCAAGGGCAGCTTCTTCGGCGTCAACCTGGCCACCACCGACCTCGACAACACCTTCGCCAAGCTGGAGGGCAGCGGCGCCGAGGTCGTCCAGGAGCCGACCGAGCAGCCGTACGGCGTCCGCGACTGCGCCTTGCGCGACCCCGCGGGCAACATGATCCGCATCCAAGAGCTGCGCTGAACCGTGGTCACCCCAGCCATCACCCACACCGACGGCACCGCCGTCGAGCCGCCCCGAAGCGCTGACCCCCGCCCTCGCGCCCAGCGTCATCGCGACACCGAACACCGGCTCAGCCACGACATCGACGTCTGGGTGGCCAGCGCCTCGGCCGACGGCGCACCCCACCTGGTGCCGCTGTCCTTCCACTGGGACGGCGAGACCCTGCTCCTGGCCACGGCGGCCGACAGCCCGACCGGCCGGAACCTGGCGGCCACCCGGAGCGCAAGGCTGGCCCTGGGCGACACCCGCGACGTGTCGATGATCGAGGGCGACGTCGAGGTCCTCGAGATCGACACGCTGCCGCGGGAGCGAGCTGACCTGTTCGCCGCGCACACCGGTTTCGACCCGTGCGCGCTGACCACGTCGTACCGCTGGTTCCGGATCTCACCACGCCGCATCCAGGCGTGGCGCGAGGTGAACGAGATGCCCGGCCGTGAGCTGATGCGTGACGGCCGCTGGTTGGTCTGACCCCCGCGACGACGCGCCGGTGGCCGGGACCACAGGGCCAGCACGGGCCGCATGGATACCGTGGTTCCCGCGGCGACGCCGACGGAGACCCCCAGCAGGCCCCGCCCCGACAGATGGAGACACGATGAGCAAGGCCACGAGGACGGACACGCGGTCGTCCGCGCCGCACATCGCCGACAGCCACGACCTGATCCGGGTGCACGGCGCGCGCGTGAACAACCTCAAGGACGTCAGCATCGAGATCCCGAAGCGCAGGCTGACCGTGTTCACCGGCGTCTCCGGCTCCGGCAAGAGCTCCCTGGTGTTCAGCACGATCGCCGCCGAGTCGCAGCGGATGATCAACGAAACCTACAGCGCCTTCCTGCAGGGCTTCATGCCGACGCTGGCGCGGCCCGAGGTCGACGTGCTCGACGGTCTGACGACCGCCATCATCGTCGACCAGCAGCGGATGGGAGGCGACGTCCGCTCCACCGTCGGCACCGCCACCGACGCCAACGCGATGCTGCGCATCCTGTTCAGCCGGCTCGGCAAGCCGCACATCGGCTCACCGCAGGCCTTCTCCTTCAACGTCGCCTCCATCAGCGGGGCGGGCGCGGTCAGCATGGAACGCGCCGGGCGGACCGTGAAGGAACGCCGCACCTTCACCATCACCGGCGGCATGTGTCCGCGCTGCGAAGGGCGCGGCTCGGTCTCCGACATCGACCTCACCCAGCTCTACGACGACTCCAAGTCCCTCGCCGAGGGCGCCTTCACCATCCCCGGCTGGAAGTCGGACAGCTTCTGGACCGTCCGGGTCTACGCCGAGTCGGGTTTCGTCGACCCGAACAAGCCGATCCGCGACTACACCAGCAAGGAACTCCACGACTTCCTCCACAAGGACCCGGTGAAGGTGAAGGTCGACGGCGTCAACCTCACCTACGAAGGACTGATCCCCAAGATTCAGAAGTCGTTCCTGTCCAAGGACAAGGAAGCGCTGCAGCCACACATCCGGGCGTTCGTCGAGCGGGCCGTCACCTTCACCACCTGCCCCGAGTGCGACGGCACCCGCCTCAGTGCGGCGGCGCGCTCCTCGACGATCGACGGAATCAACATCGCCGACGCCTGCGCGATGCAGATCAGCGACCTCGCCGACTGGGTCAGCAGCCTCAACGAACCGTCGGTGGCGCCGCTGCTCGCCGCGCTGCGCCACACCCTCGACTCGTTCGTCGAGATCGGGCTGGGCTACCTCTCGCTCGACCGGCCGTCGGGCACCCTGTCCGGTGGCGAGGCGCAGCGCACCAAGATGATCCGCCACCTCGGCTCCTCACTGACCGACGTCACCTACGTCTTCGACGAGCCCACCATCGGCCTGCACCCCCACGACATCCAGCGGATGAACGACCTGCTGCTGCGGTTGCGCGACAAGGGCAACACGGTCCTGGTCGTGGAACACAAGCCGGAGGCGATCGCGATCGCCGACCACGTCGTCGACCTCGGCCCCGGCGCCGGCACGGCGGGCGGCACCATCTGCTTCGAGGGCACCATCGACGGACTGCGCGCCAGCGACACCGTCACCGGCCGCCACCTCGACGACCGGGTCGCCCTCAAGGACACCGTACGAAAGCCCACCGGCACGCTGGAGATCCGCGGCGCGACCGCCCACAACCTGCGCGACGTCGACGTCGACATTCCACTCGGGGTGCTCTGCGTGGTCACCGGCGTGGCGGGCTCCGGCAAGAGCTCCCTCGTGCACGGCTCGATCCCCGCCGGCGAGGGCGTCGTCTCGGTCGACCAGGGCGCGATCCGCGGCTCGCGGCGGAGCAACCCGGCGACGTACACCGGGCTGCTGGACCCGATCCGCAAGGCCTTCGCGAAGGCCAACGGCGTGAAACCCGCGCTGTTCAGCGCCAACTCCGAGGGCGCCTGCCCCACCTGCAACGGCGCCGGCGTCATCTACACCGACCTGGCGATGATGGCCGGCGTCGCCACCACCTGCGAAGAGTGCGAAGGCAAGCGGTTCCAGGCCTCGGTACTGGAATACCACCTCGGCGGCCGCGACATCAGCGAGGTGCTCGCCATGTCGGTGACCGAGGCCGAGTTGTTCTTCGGCTCCAGCGAGGCGCGCACCCCCGCCGCGCACGCCATCCTCGAACGCCTCGCCGACGTCGGCCTCGGCTATCTCAGCCTCGGCCAGCCGCTCACCACCCTGTCCGGCGGCGAGCGGCAGCGGCTCAAGCTGGCCACCCACATGGCCGAGAAGGGCGGCGTCTACGTCCTGGACGAGCCGACCACCGGCCTGCACCTCGCCGACGTCGAGCACCTGCTCGGCCTGCTCGACCGGCTCGTCGACTCCGGCAAGTCGGTCATCGTCGTCGAGCACCACCAGGCGGTCATGGCGCACGCCGACTGGATCATCGACCTCGGGCCCGGTGCCGGCCACGACGGCGGCCGGATCGTCTTCGAGGGCACCCCCGCCGACCTCGTCGCCGCCCGCTCCACCCTCACCGGCCAGCACCTCGCGGCCTACGTCGGCGCCTGACCAAGCTGTCTCAGCCGCGCCGGCCCGGGGGAGTACCCCGGACCGGCGCGGCTGTCTATTCGCGACCTGAACCCGGCGCGGCGGTGTCGCCCGAGGCCGCCCGGGGTTTCGTGTAGAGGATCTCCCGGGCCTGCTCCGCGGCGCGACTGATGCTCTCGGCGATGAAGTCGACGAAGCGGGCGATGCTCTCCAGGCGCGCGGCGGCCGGGGTGTCGGGGCCGAGGACGCTGACGCCCTGCCGTGCGACCTCGGCGAGCTGGGCGTTGGCTCGGGCGCCGGCGATCGTGCCCTGGTAGAAGACGTCGTCGTCGACGACGTAACGCTCCCGGCGGCGGTCATCGCGTTCCCGGCGGATGAGGCCCTGACTCTCGAGGAACGTGATCGCCTTAGAGATCGACGCCGGGCTGACCTGGACGCGCTGGACGAGTTCGGACGCGGTGAGGCTGCCCGCGTCGGCGGTGTAGAGGCAGGTCAACACCCGGGACATCATCTTGGGCAGGCCCTGCTGCATGAGCAGGGTGGTGAACATCTCCTCGTACTCGCGTACGGCCTCGGCGTCGCGTCCGTGCGCCTGCGAGGGTGCCTGCGGCCCTGGGGGAGCGGCCTGCCTGCGCCGGTGCGCGCGGCGTTCGGTGGCGCGGTGGGCCAGATCGGCGCGGTACGCGGTGGGGCCGCCGTTGCGCATCACCTCCCGCGTGATCGTCGAGGTGGGACGGTCCAGACGCCGGGCGATCTCGGCGTACGCGAGCCCGTCGGCCAGCCCCAACGCGATCTGCTGACGTTCGTGCTGGCTGAGCCTGCCTCCCGGCATCGCGATCTCCCTTCACGCTTCCCTGACACCGCCAGCATAGCGTTCACTCCCACTTCAATGCAACGCTGAGGGCGAGCAACGTTGCGTTAGATTCAGAACTGTTGCAACGAAAATGGGGCTGCCACCTGCTCATACGCCGATTGCGCGCAACGATCATGTTGCCTGATCCTTGAACGCAACGTAGCGTTTCCGGTGTCAGAAACAAGCGCAGGAGGAGAGCACGATGCAGAAGTTCGACACCCCCACCCCGATCGCCACCGTCCTCGACATCCCCGCGGGGCGCGTCCAGTTCATCGCCGCCGACCGGGCCGACACCACGGTCGAGGTCCTGCCCGCGGACGCCTCGAAGAGCCGCGACGTCAAGGTGGCGGAGCAGACCAAGGTCGAATACAGCGACGGCGTCCTGCGGATCACCGCCTCGGCGAAGAACCAGATCCTCGGCCACTCCGGATCCATCGAGGTGACGGTCCAACTGCCCGCCGACTCCCGGGTCACGGCGAAGGCGGCCAGCGCGGAATTCCGGGCCGTCGGACGGTTCGGCGACGTCGCCTTCGACGGCGCGCACGCCGAGATCAAGATCGACGAGGCCGCCAGCGTCCGCCTCACCACCGCCGCCGGTGACGTCTCGGTCGGCCGCCTCACCGGACCGGGGGAGATCAGCACCGTCAAGGGCGACATCCGGATCACCGAGGCCGTACGCGGCACCGTCGTGCTGCGCACCCAGGCCGGCAACCTGTCGGTCGACGCCGCCCCCGGCGTTTCCGCCTCCCTCGACGCCGGCACCACCCTCGGCCGGATCCACAACTCCCTCCGGAACACCGAGGGCACCGCCGACCTGACCATCCACGCGACCACCACCCACGGCGACATCGTCGCCCGCAGCCTCTGAGGAGCACACACCATGACCAACCTGGCGATCGCGGCGCACGGCCTACGCAAGTCCTACGGCGACAAGGTCGTCCTCGACGGCGTCGACCTGACCGTCCCCGAAGGAACGATCTTCTCCCTGCTCGGCCCGAACGGCGCCGGCAAGACCACCGCCGTCAAGATCCTCTCCACCCTCATTTCCCCCGACCCGGCCTCCGGCGCCATCCGCGTCGGCGGCCACGATCGCGCCACCGACCCCCAGGCGGTCCGCGCCGCGATCGGCGTCACCGGCCAGTTCTCCGCCGTCGACAACCTGATCACCGGCGAGGAGAACATGCTCCTCATGAGCGACCTGCACCACCTGCCCAAGCGCGAAGGCCACCGCGCCGCCGCAGAGCTGCTGGAACGCTTCGACCTCACCGACGCCGCGAAGAAGCCCGCCTCCACCTACTCCGGCGGCATGAAGCGCCGCCTCGACCTCGCCATGACCCTGGTCGGCAACCCACGGATCATCTTCCTCGACGAGCCCACCACCGGCCTCGACCCCCGCAGCCGCCACAACATGTGGCAGATCATCCGCGAACTCGTCTCCGACGGCGTCACCGTCTTCCTCACCACCCAGTACCTGGAAGAGGCCGACGAACTCGCCGACCGCATCGCCGTGCTCAACGACGGAAAGATCGCCGCCGAGGGCACCGCCAAGGAGCTCAAACGGCTCATCCCCGGCGGGCACGTCCGGCTCCGCTTCACCGACCCGGCCTCGTACCAGTCCGCCGCCCTCGCGCTGCACGACGCCACCCGCGACGACGAGTCCCTCGCGCTGCAGATCCCCAGCGACGGCAGCCAGCGCGAACTCCGCTCCATCCTCGACCGGCTGGACTCGGCCGCCATCGAGACCGACGAGCTGACCGTGCACACCCCCGACCTCGACGACGTGTTCTTCGCCCTGACCGGCGGCACCAACATCCCCCACCAGCCCAAGGAGACCGTCCGATGAGCACCCTCACCCTCGCCGTACGCGACTCGTCCACGATGCTGCGCCGCAACATCCTGCACGCCCGGCGCTACCCGTCCCTCACCCTCAACCTGCTGCTCACCCCGATCATGCTGCTGTTGCTCTTCGTCTACGTCTTCGGCGACACGATGGGCTCAGGCATCAACGGCGGCGGCGCGGACCGCTCCGACTACATCGCGTACATCGTCCCGGGCCTCCTGCTGATGACCATCGGCAGCACCGTGATCGGCACCGCGGTGTCCGTCTCCAACGACATGACCGAAGGCATCATCGCCCGCTTCCGCACCATGGCGATCCACCGCGGTTCGGTGCTCGTCGGGCACGTCGTCGGCAGCGTGCTGCAGTCGGTCATGAGCGTGGTCCTCGTCGGCGCCGTCGCCGTGGCCATCGGCTTCCGCTCCACGGACGCCAGCGTCCTGGAATGGCTCGCGGCACTCGGGCTGCTCGCGCTCTTCGCCACGGCCCTCACCTGGATCGCGGTCGGCATGGGTCTGGTCAGCCCCAACGCCGAGGCCGCCAGCAACAACGCGATGCCGCTGATCCTGCTGCCGCTCCTGTCCAGCGCCTTCGTCCCGGTCGACGCCATGCCCGGCTGGCTCCGGCCGATCGCCGAGTACCAGCCGTTCACGCCCTCCATCGAGACCCTGCGCGGCCTGCTGCTCGGCAGCGAGATCGGCCACAACGGGTGGCTCGCGGTCGCCTGGTGCCTGGCTCTGGCAGTACTCGGCTACTTCTGGTCGACCTCCACGTTCAACCGCGACCCGAAGTAACCCCGCGACAGCGCGGGCCGCGTCCCGCAGCTCGTCCCGCCCACGGGCGGCGTACCCCGACACCATGTCGGCGTACGCCGCCCCGTCGGCGTTCCCGGCCCCTGGCCGGATCCGCTTCGCGGCCCGCAAGCCAGATCCTCACTCACTCCCGCCCGCCGCCCGACTGCGCAACCACGCGTTGAGCCGTGCGGCCTGCCGCGTGAGGTGGTCCCGTTCGGCGAGATTGGGCGCTGACCGGGCAGCTTCGGCGTAGAGCCGCGCCGCGGTGACCGCGTCACCGTCCCGCTCGTGCAGGTACGCCGCGGCGGCGGCATAGCCGGGGGAGGGAGGAATCAAGCTCCGCCAGGGCGGCCAGTCCGGCCCGCGCCCCGTCGGCCTCACCGACCGCGACGGCGCGATTGAGCCGAGCCACCGGACTGTCGGTGAACCGCAGCAGCTCGTCGTACCACTCGACGATCTGCACCCAGTCGATCTCCTCAGCCGTGCGTGCGTCGGCGTGCAGCGCGGCGATGGCGGCCTGCGCCTGAAACTCGCCCAACCGGTCACGGCCGAGGGCCGCCTGAAGCACCTCGACGCCCTCGGCGATCAGGCGGGTGTCCCACAGGCTGCGGTCCTGCTCGCCGAGGGGCACGAGACGGCCGTCCGTACGGATCCGCGCCGAGCGCCGCGCGTGGTGGAGCAGCATGAGCGCCAACAGGCCCGCGACCTCCTCATGGCTGGTCCTGGCCGCCAGTTGACGGGCGAGCCGGATCGCCTCTCCGGCGAGGTCGACATCGCCGGAGTAGCCCTCGTTGAAGACCAGGTAGAGCACCCGCAGCACCGTGGCGACGTCACCGGCCTGGTCGAACCGAACACCGGAGACGGTCCGCTTGGCCCTGCTGATCCGCTGGGCCATGGTCGCCTCCGGCACAAGGTACGCCTGCGCGATCTGCCGCGTCGTCAGACCGCCAACCGCACGCAGCGTGAGCGCGACGGCCGACGCCGGTGTCAAGGAGGGGTGCGCGCACAGAAAATACAGCCGGAGCGTGTCGTCCACCGCCTCGACCGGTCCGGGCATCGGCTCGACCTCGACGCGTACCTCACGCCGCCGCCGGGAGGCATCGGCACGGGCCGCATCGAGGAACTTGCGCCAGGCCACAGTGACCAACCAGCCCCTGAGGTCCCGCGGCGGATCATCCGGCCACACACGCACGGCTTCGACCAGGGCATCCTGCACGGCATCCTCAGCCGACGCGAAGTCGGCTCCCCGCCGGACGAGGACACCGATCACCGCGGGTACGAGGTCCCGCAGCAGCGCCGCGTTCACTCGGTGACCGTGGGCGACCCGCCCAGAAACGGCCGAACCTCCAACCATTCGTAGATCGGCTTACCACCGGGCCCGGGAGCCGCCGACAGCTCTCCCGCCAGCTGAACCGCCCGGTCCCACGACTCCACGTCGATGATGTACCACCCGGCGATCAGGTCCTTGGTCTCGACGAACGGCCCGTCGGTCACCGGTGGCCGCCCCTCGCCGCCGTATCGCACGAACGCGCCGCCGGACGCCAACGCCTGGGTGTCGACGAACTCGCCCGTCTCCTCCAGCCGAGCCGCGAAGTCGCGCATGAACTGCACGTGCGCGTCGACCTCGTCCGGGGTCCACTGATCCATCGGCGCCGACTCCATGGCGGGAGCCGGGCCACCCCGGTAGTGCTTGAGCGCCGGCTACTGGAGTCCAACAGCCGGACGGTGGAGTCACCGCACGACACTCACGCCTCGGGCAGCCAGCCACGCTCCCGGGCACGCCAGCCCAACTGCAGGCGCGACTGCGCCCCCGCCGTCTCCATCAGGTGCTGCACCCGGCGAACGACGGTGCGCCGGCTCATCCCGAGGCGCGCACCCGCCGTCTCGTCGGTCATCCCGGCAACCAGCAGCGACAGCAACTTGCGGTCCTCATCCGAGATCTCGCCCCGCGCGGTAACCTCACCGGCGCCCGACAGGCCCAGGGGACTCGCTGTCGACCACACGCCCTCGAAGAGTGCGACGAGCGCGTCGAGCAGCGCGCACGGGTGGACGAGCACCGCCGCATCCTGCGCCGCATCCGTCAATACCAGAGGGAGCAGGGCCAGCGTGCGATCTGCGACGGCGAGCTTTGTCGGCACGCTGGGCGCGAGGCGCGCTATCTCGCCATTGCGGACGTGCTCCCCGGCCGCCGCCAGGGTGGCCGGATCGGCGAGCGCGTCGATGGTGTAGACGACGCGGTAGGTGATTTCCCGCCCGCGCTCCATCTGTACGCGGTTGACCTGCTCGGCCGCGGCGTACGGCGGCGCGACCAGCATCCGCATCGTTGCCTTCGCGACACGCTGTACCCGGTCGAAGGCACGCTGCACGCTTGCTTGCCCTTGGACGATCTCGATGAGTTCACCGGTACGCCGTCCGGCGGTACGGTCGCGGGTCTGGGCCGCCAGCGCGTGCGCCGCCTCGCGGACCCGGTCCAGCTCGGCGTGCTGGCGCTGGATCAACTGCTCGATCGCCTCGTCTGGCGGAACCGGCACGACCAGGCCGTGCGGCGGTGGCGTGCGGTGCACCATTCCTTTGCGGTGCAGGCCGGCCACCGCCCGGCTGATCTGCGTGGTGGGCCGTCCGGTGCGTCTGGCCAGCTGATCCACGGTGGCGCTGCCCTGCCGCAGCAGCCCAAGGTAGGCCGACTCCTCGGCGGTGGTGAGTCCGGCGGGCTCGAGCATGCGTGGGCCTCCCATCGAGCGGCGGTGTGGGACGGGACCGGTGGCGAGGCCGGCGGTTGTGTGATCGGCGTGGCGCACCTGAGTCACGACTCATCTGCGCCCCTGAGTGATCTAGCCCCGGGTGGTGCCAAGTGTGACACTCGGCCGAGCTCGATTCCACGATCATCCGGGAGACCGCGGTCGGGAGGAGGGCCCTGTCGTGAGGTCGCTACAGGGTCAAGAGCGGCCATTTGAAGAAGGGGTCCATGTCTGTGCATCCTTCCCGGCCACACCGGCGTACTGCCCTGACGGCGGTATCCGGTGCCCTCATGGTGGGGCTCGCGGCTCTGGCGGCCGTGCCTCCGCCACCGGCGCTCGCCTCGCCGCAACCTGCCACCGAGCCTGGCCGCGCGCAGCAGCGTGCCGAACACCACACGATCACGCTTGTCACCGGCGATACAGTGGCCGTCACTCGTGGACCGAAGGGCATCATTTCGTACAGCGTCACCCCGGGCCCTGGCCGCCAGGACGTGACGTTCCTGACCCGATCGGCCAGCGACGGCGCCGCCTCGGTAATCCCCTCCGACGCGCTGAACCTGCTCTCCGCCAACCAACTGGACCCCCAACTGTTCGACCTGGGCGCGCTGATCGACAGCGCGCCCGACGACGGTGGCGAACTGCCGCTGATCGCGCAGTACGCCAAGGCGACCACGGCCGGGCCCTCCAACCGGGTGCGGGGCGTGCTCGCCGACGGTGCCCGGACCACTCTCGCCCTGCCCCGGCTCGGGCTGAACGCGTTGCGCGTCCCCCCGAACAACACCGGACGCATGTGGCGTGCAGTCACCGGTGGAGAGAAAGCTGCCCAGCGTCTGCGCGGTGGCCTCGGCAAGCTCTGGCTGGACCGCAGGATGAAGGTCTCGCTGGAGCGCAGTGTGCCCCAGATCGGCGCCCCGACTGCCTGGCAGGCGGGGCTCACCGGGACCGGTGTCACCGTGGCCGTTCTTGACACTGGCTACGACATCGACCACCCCGACCTCAAGGACGTGGTCGTCGCGTCCGCCGACTTCGTCGGCGAGGGCACGGTAGACGACCACGTCGGGCACGGCACCCACGTGTCCTCGACCATCGCGGGCAGCGGAGTGGCCTCGAACGGGCTGCGCAAGGGCGTGGCGCCCGGCGCGAAGCTGGCCGAGGGCAAAGTTTGCTCCGAAGAAGGCTGCCCCTGGTCGGCGATCCTCGCCGGGATGCACTGGGCGGCCAACGAGGTGCATGCGAAGGTCATCAACATGAGCCTCGGCGGGCTCGACTCCGCTGGTATCGACCCACTCGAGGCCGCGGTGAACGACCTGTCGGCCCAGACCGGAGCCCTCTTCGTCATTTCGGCGGGCAACAACGGCTGCAGGTATGGCGCCCGCCCGGTCGGCTCGCCCAGCACCGCTGACGCGGCGCTGAGCGTGGCCGCGGTCGACCGGACCGACTTCATCGCCGACTTCTCCAGCTGCGGTCCACGCATGCTCGACGACGCGCTGAAGCCGGAGATCAGTGCGCCAGGAGTGGGCATCGTCGCGGCCGTCCCCGGCGGGGGCTACGGGTCCTTCAGCGGTACGTCGATGGCCGCCCCGCACGTCACCGGCGCGGCGGCGATCCTGACCCAGCAGCATCCCCACTGGACCGGAGAGCAGCTGAAGGCCGGCCTGATGAGCAGCGCCTCCGAGCCCCGCTGGGAGAGCATGCCATCGCCCCGGTACGGGTCCGGCCGTGTCGACGTGGCGCGGGCGGTCGCCGCTCAGGTCACGCCGAGCGTCGGTGGTCTGAACATCAACCAGCCCTGGCCGCGTCCCACAGCGGGCGTCACCCGCACGGTCAGCTATCGCAACGTCGGGACTGAGCCGGTCGTCCTCGATCTGGCCGTCTCGTCGATCCCGGCCGCGCTGGTCACGCTGAGCACCCAGCGGTTGACGGTGCCCGCCGGAGGCAGCGCCTCGGTGACGCTCACCGTCGGCAGCGAGGGCGAGGCAGAGGCGTACCACCTCGGCGCCCTCACCGCCACCGTCGACGGCGCCCCGGTGGCCCGGACCGCGCTGACCTACCACCAGGACGCGCGGTACGACGTGTCGGTGGAGCTGGTCAACCGGCTCGGCGCGCCCGCCGAGGGCAGTGTGGCTGCGGTGAACGGCGACACCGGCGCGGTGACGTACTTGACGGTCAATGGGGGCATGGCACGGGGGATGCTTCCCACCGGCCGGCACTACCTGCTGACCACGGTGTTCCCGGGCGGGCCGGAGGACATCGCCTTCACCTACGGGATCGTGCCGGTCACGGTCACCGACGATACGGCCGTCCTGCCGGTACGGGTCGACGCCCGCCGCGGCAGGCAGGTCCGGCTCGAGGTCTCCGACCGCTCGGCCGAGCATGTCGTCACGTCCGTGGACCTGACCCTCGACGTGGCCGGCACCCGGATGGCGCACGGCGGCTCCTTCGGCGTGCAGGGTGCGAGCTACGTGCTCCCGGTCGAGGATCCGGCCGTCACCTATGGCGCCCGGGCGGTCTTCGACAAGAAGAGTTCGAGCGAGCAGTCGCCGAGCCCCTACCACTACCGGATCGCCGACACCCGCGCCGGCATCCCCAGCGACCCGGTACGCACCGTGGCCAGGGAGGACCTCGCCCGGGTCGTCATGGACTTCAAGGCTCCCGGCGTCGCCTCCAGCGGATCCGCCGCCGTCGGCATGATCACCGACGACAGCCTTCCCACGCTCACTGTCGAAGGGCCGGCCGACTTCCCGTCGAAGGTGATCGACTACCGGGCGCCGGGGCGGTACGAGAGCGAGATCCGCATCGGCGACAACTGGATCACGGCACCGGCCCGAACCGTCAGCCTGGCTGAACCCGGCCGGGAGACCTGGAACAACGCGCTCCTCGGGCCGACGCTGGACAGCACCACCGGGCTGAACGGAGACGGCTTCATGTCGATCCCCGACATCCCGTGGTTCGTCGACGCCGAGACGCACGACTTCGCGTACACCCCCGCGTCCGGCACCCTGACGCTGAAGCGGGAGGGGGAGCAGGTCGCGCAGTGGCAGGCCGGCCAGTGGGGCTACGCCTACGGGCTGCCCGTGGAGAAGGCCACGTACACCCTGCAGGCGAGCGTCACCCGGTCGGTGCCGTTCGCCACCCTGTCCAGCCGGATCGACGCCGAGTGGCGGTTCACTACGGCAGGCACCACGGAGTGGCTGGCCAATCCGCTCATGGTGCCCCGCCTGGCAGCCGTCGGCCTCGACGAGTACAACCGGGCCGCCGGCAAGGCACCCACCAAGGTGCTGATCGGCGTCAGCGGCCAGCCCGCCGGCGGCGTCCCGGCCACCCGGGTCACCCGGGTGGAGGCGTCCTTCGACGAGGGCGGCACCTGGAAGTCGCTGAAGGTCACCGCTGGGCCGGACGGGACGCTGGGCAAGGTGATGGTCCCCAACCCGCCCGCGGCGGGCCACGTCGCGCTGCGCGTCACGCTGACCGACCGGGACGGCAACCAGGTCACGCAGACCGTCCACCGCCCCTACGAGGTGCGGCCCCGGTAACCGAGCGAGGCCGGGCCCGAGCGGCTGCAGCCGCTCGGGCCCGGCCTTCTTTCCGACCCTTTCAAAATGGACGGCTGCACTGGTCTTGTCTTCGGCAGGCGCGGCCGCCCCTCAACCCCGGGAGCGAAATGCCCAGACGAATTCGGTGGCTGTTGGCGACCGTCACAGTGGTTGCGACGCTGCAAGCGGTGCCGGGAACCCCGGCGCTGGCCGACCCGACCCCAGACCTCACCACCCCGAACCCCGCCACCGCGGCCCCGGCCGGCAGCGGTGAGACGCACATCGTCACGCTGCTCACCGGCGACGTGGTGACCGTCGAGGCCACCGGGTCCGGCTGCCCCCGGGTCCGCGTGCAGCCCGTCGACCCGGCCGGTGTGATTCGGCGCAGCTGCGGTGCCGACGGGCACCTGAAGGTCATCCCGGCGAAGGTGGCGGCTCAGGTCGGCACCGTGCTCGACCCGGACCTGTTCGACGTGACCACGCTGATCGCGGATGGCTACGACGACGTGAGCACCAGCGAGCTGCCGGTGATCGTGCAGCCCGCCGAGAACCAGCGGACGACGGCGCTCGCCGACGTCCGGCCACTGTCGAGCATCGGTGCGGTCGCCGGGGCCCTGCCGAAGCAGACCGCGGCCACCGCCAGGGCGGCCACCGTCTCCCTGCTCACCGGTGCGCGCAAGGTCTGGCTCGACCGGAAGGTGCACGCGACCGGGATCGTCGCCGGCAACCACGGCGGCGAGAAGCCCGGCGGCTCCACCGGTCAACTCGACCACAACATCAGCCAGGTCTCCGCGCCACAGGCCTGGCAGGCCGGCTACACCGGCAAGGGCGCCCGGGTCGCCGTGCTCGACACCGGCGCCGACTTCAGCCACCCCGACCTGGCCGGCCAGGTCGTCGAGCGCGCCGACTTCGTCACCCCGGGCGGCGACGCGGTCGACCACAACGGGCACGGCACCCACGTCGCGACCACCATCGCCGGCACCGGGGCCGCCTCGCACGGCCAGCGTCGCGGCATCGCGCCCGATGCGCGCCTGGTCATCGGGAAGGTCCTCGACGACTTCGGCTCCGGGTTCGACTCCGACATCATCACCGGCATGGAGTGGGCCGCGGCCCGGGCCGACGTGATCAACATGAGCCTGGGCGGGGCCATGCCGGACGACGGCACCGACCCGATGGCGGTCGCCGTCGACAACCTGACGGAGCAGACCGGTGCCCTCTTCGTCATCGCCGCCGGCAACAGCGGCGGCGCGATCGCGTCCCCTGGCTCGGCCGGGCGCGCGCTGACCGTCGGCGCGGTCGACTCCGACGACGAGCGGGCCGGCTTCTCCAGCCGGGGACCGCTGATCAACACCTGGGCGGCGAAGCCGGAGCTGGCCGCCCCAGGTGTCGACATCGTCGCCGGCCGTGCCGCCGGGACGACGCTCGGCACGCCGTTCGACGAGTACCACACCACGCTCTCCGGCACCTCCATGGCCGCCCCGCACGCCGCGGGGGCCGCCGCGCTGCTCGCCCAGCGCCACCCCGACTGGACCGCGGACCGGCTCAAGGCCGGGCTCGTCGGCGCCGCCGACCCGCTGCCCGACGCCGAGCCGTACACCGTCGGCGCCGGCCGGCTCAACGCGGTGCGGGCGCTCACCGGTCCGGTGAGCGACCAGCCGGTGGTCAACCTCGGCGCCTTCAGCTACCCGCAGTCCGGCACCCACGAGGTGCGGCTGAGCTGGACCGGCGACCGGACCCCGGCGGCCGTCCCGCTCAACCTCGCGGTCACGGTCGCCAACCACGACGGGACCACCGCACCCCGCCGGGCCGCGAAGCTGTCGGCCACCCGGGTGACGCTCAAGGGCGGCGTGCCCGGCACGGCGACGCTGCGGCTCGACCGCGCGGCGCTGGCCGGCTCGCCCGGGTACTACCTCGCCACGGTCACCGCCCGCACGCCGAACCACGCGCTGGTGGCGACCACGCCGGTCGCCTTCTACGTGGAGCCGCGCAGCTACGACCTGACGATCCAGACCCGTCCCGTGCCGGGCGCCCCGGTGAACGGGTACAGCGCCGTCGGGGTGGAGGTGACCAACCTCGCCGACCCGCTGCTCTACGCCGGCGGGGCGTTCTTCACCCCCGGCAAGTCGGCCACGCTGCGGGTCCCGGCCGGCCGCTACCAGGTCACCGCCGGGTTCAGCACGTACGACGACGAGACCGGGGCGCAGACGGGCGCGTTCGTCGGGGACAGCGACCTCGCCGTCGACGGCACCCGGACAGTCGTCCTCGACCCGACGCAGGTCAAGCCGATGGCCGCGACCGTGCCCGGGAAGCCCACCCAGGCCCTCGCGAGCGACTTCCTGTACGTGCAGACGGCCGTAAACGGTCTCTCCTGGTGGCAGGCCATCGCCGCGTGGGGTGACTCGGCCACCGTCGCGGTCGGCCCGGTGACGCTACCCAGCGTCGGGTCGCTGCGGATGTACGGCGGCTGGGGGCTGGACTCGCCGGCGGGCACGGCCGCGCCGTACCACTACGACCTGGCTCACGAGTACACCGAGGGAGTGCCGGCCGACCCCACCTACCGGGTCACCGCCGCCGAGCAGGCCCGGCTCGCCCGGATCGACCAGCGGTTCAACCAGCTGGACCTCGCCGGGATGGTGACCTCGATGCGCCGCGCCGGCTTCACCCTCGACGGGTACTACCTGACTCAGAACCCCACCTACGACCTGCCGGCGACGCGTACCGACTACGTCTCGCCGGGGTTCCTCTGGCAGGACACCGGGACCTACGGCGGGCTCCCGGCCCAGGAGGCGCCCCGGGACTACACCCCGGGTAGCCGGCAGACCAAGATCTGGGCGCGGCAGCCGCTGCGCTCCGACTGGTTCGACGACCCGGCCGGTGGGCAGTACAGCTGCGCCGGCGCGCCGTGGCGGACCAGCGGCAACCTGCACGTCGACCTGGCCATGCTCGTCGACCAGCACCAGCGGGCCGACTGCCTGCAGCCCGGCGCGGTCGGCATCACGCGAACGCTGGCGCTGTACCGGGACGGCCAGCTCGTCGACGAGCGCAACGCCGCCCGGACCGACTTCAGCGTGCCGGCGAAGGCGGCGGACTACCGGCTCACCTTCGACGTCGACACCAGCCGGATCCTGCCGTTCTCGACCCACGTCAACACCGCGTGGACCTTCCGGTCGGCCGGACCGGCCGGCACGGCGCGCAGCGCCCTGCCGCTCCTGTCGGTCGACTACGCCCTGCCACTGGACGCGGCGAACCATCCCACCGGTGGTCCGGCCACGTTCACGGTCCGGCAGGCCCAGGGGGCGCCGGCCCAGCGGGTGACGACGTTCCAGGTCTGGACCTCGACCGACGACGGCGTGACCTGGCAGCCGACCACGGTCGACCGGGACCGGGACGGCTACCACGCCGCGCTGCCGACCGTGACGGGCGGACAGGCGGTCTCGTTGCGGGTGAAGGCCACCGCCGACGGCGGCAGCGGCATCGAGCAGACGATCATCCGGGCGTACCGCGCCGGCTGACCGTCCCGATCCGCCGTACCTCCACCGAGGCGCGGCCCGGTGCCGACCGGGTCGCGCCTCGGCGCGTTTCAGGCGGCTGGCTCAGGACGAGAGGGCCGCGTCGGCGAGGAACTCCCGCTCGGGTTGAAGCTGCTGACCTACGACCCGCGGAGAACGCTTTGGCTGTCGATTTCACGGCCGGCGCTGCGGAGATCAAGAGCTTCGGGGCGGACGCTGTGCTGATCATCGGCTTCAGCGAATCAGCCACGGTGGTCCGCGCGCTGGCGGACGCGGGCGTGCTGCTGCGGCATTGAGCCACTGAACCTCCAACGGAGAGCGGCCGCACCAGATGGCCGGTGCGGCCGCTCTCGTCTCCGCCGCTTCGTCGCGGCCATCGACACTGACCTCCCCCCGCGCAGCCGCTCTCCGCGGACGCGGCCAAGGGCCAGGTGCCGGAGCTCCGCAGGGACGACTGTTTGGAGGCCGAAGCCGGACTCGAACCGGCGTACAACGATTTTGCGGACCGCCCCCTGACCACTCGGGCATTCGACCGTGTGCCCCCGGCTGGAATCGAACCGGCGGCCCCGGCGCTCGGAACGCCGGGTCTCTCGCCACACCTCGTGTAGCGAAGTACCGCCTCTTCGCGTGGCTGCCGACCACCACCCTCCCGGACAGTCAGTTGATTGTCTTCGCACGAGACGACGACTATTTCTTCGGGGTGCTGCACTCTCGACCCCATGAGGTATGGGGTCTGCGCCTCGGCACGCAGCTCGAAACTCGTCCTAGATATACGCCGACCACCACATTTGAAAAGTTCCCCATGCCGCGGCCCACGCCTGCTGTCGCTGAGGAAATCGCTGCCGCTGCCCAGGAACTCAATCGGCTACGTGAAGGATGGCTTAATCCCCCAGGTGCCGAGGACGCCGTCCTTCGCCGGCGCACTCTGACCAACCTGTACAACGAGCGCCCAAGCTGGCTTGACCAGGCACACGCCCGACTTGATGCCGCCGTTCACGCCGCTTATGGCTGGCCGTATCCCCTGAGCGACGATGAAATCCTGAGCAGATTAGTTGATCTCAATCTCAGCGGACAGGCTGGCTCGACTGCGACCGTCACGGCGGAGGAAATGCCCTAGCGTCGTGTGTGGATCTCCTCCGTGCGCAGCCCCCATCAGGTGCTTGCAGTGGCCTTGTAGGCTGCCCCTCATGGCGCGTTGGATGCCCGAGTCGAGGCCCACTCAGTTAGGGGTGGCCCTGCTGGTGCTTGCCCACCCCCTCGTCGAGGTTCTCAAGATTGCGTCTGGCTTCACTGCTCGTCCCACCGCGTCCCAGATCGTGCTTACGGGCACAACCGCAGTCCTGGCTGCGATACTGGCCGTCCTCGGCATGGCACCCCCAAAAAAAACGAAACCTTGCCTTAGTTAATCGGGCGAAGTTTCGGGCCGGGGGCAAAGAAACGCATCATGATGGCCTGCTGCTGCGGATCTCCTCGTCGGGCAGTCGCCAGACCGTCCAGCATCCCCGGACGGGGACAAGGTGGAGCGCCCTACGTCCGAACGACCTTGGCCCAGTCCGGGGAGGCTGGTAGCCCTTGTGGTGCCCGGCGAGGGCATCCGTGGCTGATCTCTGAGGAGGGCCGGGGTTCGGGGCGGAGCCCCGAGGTCTTCACGGTTTTGTGTCCCGAAACGTGGCCGGCCGGCCCGGCCGATGCCGGCCGGAGGTCGCCAGCAGGCCGGGGCCGGGCCGGCGCGGCCCGCTTGCGGGCCGCCTTGACGCCGCGAGACGCGCTGCCGTGCCGCCCGATGTTTCGGCAACTGCGCCTAATGATGCGACCAGGAAGGAGGCCACCGAGTGGAGCAACTGCTGACGGTCAAGGAAGCTGCGGCCCGCCTCGGCACCACCGAGCGCTTCCCCCGCCGGCTCATCGCCGAGCGGCGCATCCGCTACGTCAAGCTCGGCGGCCACCACGTCCGCATCCCGGAAACCGCGCTCGCCGAGTTCATCATCGCCGGCACGGTCGAACCGCTCACCGTCGGGTGGTCGGGCGGGAAGGCGTTGGCCTGATGGGCAAGCGTCGGTTCGGCATGGTCCGCAAGCTGCCTTCCGGACGGTTCCAAGCCTCGTTCATGCCGCCCGGCGGCGGTGCTCGGCAGACCGCGCCGCATACCTTCAAGACCAAGACTGACGCCAACCGCTCACTGGTGGAGGCGGACATCTCGCGCGGCACCTGGCTGGATGACCGCGCGGCGTCGGAGACGTTCGGCAACTACGCGAGGGCGATTCTTCGGGACGGTCCGAAGATCGGCGTTCGTTGGCGGAAGACGTGCGATCGGAACTTGCGGCTGCACCTGGCACCCCTGATCGACCTGCCTCTTCGTGAACTCACGGCGAGTCGGGTCCGGGAGTGGCACGCTGCCGCTTTGCGGGGCAAGGGCGGGCGCACCTCTATCTCGCAGTCGTACCGCTTCCTGCGCATGGTCATGAACACCGCTGTGCGTGAGGGCATCATCGCCCGGAATCCATGCCAGATTCCGGGTGCCGGTACGGTGCGCGTCGCTGAGCGGCCGGTCGCCACACCGGCTCAGGTTGTCGCCCTGGTCGAGGCCATCAACCCGCGTTACCGCACCGCTGTTCTCATCGCCGCGTGGTGCGGTCCTGGTCGTCCGTCAACGTGGCCGGCCGGCCCGGCCGATGCCGGCCGGAGGTCGCCAGCAGGCCGGGGCCGGGCCGGCACGGCCCGCTTGCGGGCCGCCTTGATGATCTGACCTTCCATGACCTGCGGCACACCGGGCAAACCCTCGCCGCGCAGACCGGCGCGACCCTGGCTGACCTGATGAAGCGACTCGGGCACTCGTCCATGGCGGCGGCCCGCCGGTACCTGCACGCCGTCGACGGACGCGATCGGCAGATCGCCAAGGCCCTGTCGGAACTCGCCGCACACGGCGATGTTGCACGGCTGCCCCGGCACATCACGATGCGTGGCTGAGCGACGGCTAGGCCGGTTGTGGCAGGAACAAGCCCACGCCAGCAAGGGCAGCCAGGATCGCTACCGCAATGAAAATCATCTGACCTAGTTTGCGCGTCACGCACAAAGAACCGCAGTGAACACGGGTGCGCCGGCCGGGGCGGCGGGCCGGCCGGCCTGTCCGACGTAAGCGGCCCAGGCCGACAGGATTGCCCGTGTCATGTAGACGCGTCCCGCCACCGTTGACCGGGCGGTGCTGTGCGCCAGTTGCCTGGTGGTGGTCGGCCTGCACGGGGAGACGTGGCGGCACGTCGCGGTGCTCGGCCGGTCCCCGTTCGAGGTGTGCGGCAGCGTCTCCCCTGGCCAGCCCGCGAAGGCGTACGAGGTGGAGCGCGGGCACGGGCAGCCGGTCGTGCGTCGCGGTGCAGCTGCCGTCGGATCGGGGCCTGGACGCCGAGATCAAGGCGGGTGGGCTGGCCCGGGAGCCGTCGGATCCGGCGCTGATCCAGCCCAGTCCGGTCGATGTGCGCCTGGAAAGGTGTCCCGGATCCTCAACAACCACCTCTCCACGCACATCGACCCGTTGCCAACAGGACCACCTGACCAGCGAGGTGGGGTTGCTGAGCGACGGCTGGCCCGGCTGGAGGGGGAAGAGTGCGCTTGGCCACCTGGGGCTGGCGGTCGACGGCGGCGGTGATGCGTATCGTATAGAAGATCGCCGACGGCCGGGCTGACGGTTGCGCGAAGGCCAAGGACCGAGCAGCCAGGAGGCGCCTCAGCATGTCCAGTCAGTCTGGCGACCACGACTCGACTACACATTCCCTGCTGGAGCCGGTCGTTCATATGGCCCAGATCGGCGAGCCGGTGCAATTGGTGAGCGCTCCCGCGAAGCTATTCCTGCGCCGGCACGTGACACCACTCGATGGCTGGTGCCAACTGACCGCACACTGGGACGGTCGAGGACTGCGTGGCACCTTCGTTGGACCTTCCCCGGGTGACGAGGACGTGCCGGGCGGCGCAGGCGACCTGGTTCCGGAGACCGTAGAAATCACGGATGACTGGCTGGGCACCGCCCGATTCGCCGTCGCGCCAGGCGTCCAAGTCGACCTGCAGCCGACCCTGTTCGAAGATGTCCAGCTGGAAGCGACGTTCCGCCTGCGACTGAGCCGGCCGCGCCGCGGCCGGCTACCAAGCGGCGGTGGTGGCGGCCGGGATGGCGTCCTCCGTAGTGTGTCTTGGAGCCAGTGGGCCGCGGTGCGGGGAGTAGTGCCGCCCGCGGCGAGCTGAGCACGAAGATCCACCTCGCGGTCGACGGACGTGGCCGGCCGCTGTCGATCCTGCTCACCCCCGGCCAGGCCGGCGACAACCCGAAACTGCTGGCCCTGCTCGACGGGGCATAAACGGCGTTGCTGCACTGGGCGCCCCAGACTGTCGGGAACTACTCAGGACATTGAGGGCGACACATGGACGGCGGTGGCGGTGACTCGGGCAGCCGTACCCCGCGTATCACCATCGGCTCGGTGTCCGCCGCCGGCGGCAACTCGACCCGGGCGGTCTCGTCGTACTCGACCTCACCGCGGGCGAACGCCTCAGCCGCCCGGACCACGTCCTCGTCCATCACGCGCTCATCTCCCATGCCTCGAACCGCTTCAGTTCCGCTGGGGTCATCTCCTGGCTCCCGATGATCTGCTGGTCGAAGTCGCTCACGTGGACATTCCCCACAGTGGGCAGCCGGAGCGGAACTCAACACCGGAAGGGGCTACACCTCATGCTGCACCTCATGCCCTAATTCGATACAGGGGAATGCGTCCGCCACGAGCTTGATCAGTTAGCTGGGCGGCGATGCTCCACCGCAGGAATCTGGCAACGGTCTCGTCGGCGATGTCGACGCCGAGTTTGTCGCTCGCGGCGTCAGCAAGCTCTGCTACATCGCCGGCGAATTCGCCCTCTGAGTCGGCCGCTGCGAGGACAGCCTGCCACACCGCCCGCCAGGTGCGACGTCTTTGCGGGCTCCAGGCGGTGGCACGGTTGTCGAAGGCTCGCAGCCGGTGATCTTGCGCGGGTCGCCGGGGTACGGGCGGCGCTTTCGGGCGCGGAATGCAGAGCTGGTAGGTGTTGCACTGCTGACCGATGCCGTAGTCGATGATCGTCAGCAGTCCAGCCTCGAAGCCATCCTCAACGCGGACTGGATGTTGGCCCTGTTCGCTGGAGGTCGTCCGGACGCGGTAGCGATGGCTGCTGCGACCTGAGTAGCTGACAGCGCTACTTTCATGGTCTCGTCGGCGGCGTCGACGAGTACTCGCCAGACCGCGCGGCGAAGGCTCGCCATTTGACCGGCGATCGTGTGTTCGCTTAGCCATGGGGCGGACGGGTGGCGGTCGTCAAAGAGACGGTAGGCCGAGTCGCGGTCGACCGTCCGGTCGGTCTCTTGAGGGCCCGGCGCGCGAGCGGTCCGGCTCCCGGTCACGGCCGCCCGGCCCCGCAGCGCGGGTGGAGGCCGGTTACCCGAAGAGGCGGCAGCGTAAGCAGCGCTTGACGGCGACATGCCTCCATATTCAGTGCACTATCGTGCACTGACAAGAGTTCCAACGGCTACCTGTCTGAACTCTTGTGATCGAGCCGCCGCCGCCCGCCGACCTCGCGGCGCTCGGACATGCGATAGCCAAGGCCAGACAAGCGGCAAACCTCACCCTCGACGGTCTGGCCGAGCGCAGCGGCCTCTCGCGTCGGATGCTGGTCGAGGTCGAACAAGGCCGCAAGAACTGCAGCATCGGCGTCCTGCATGCTATCGCGCACGCCGTCAATGTCCCGCTGGGCGACCTAGCCCAGGCGGCCTGCACAGATAGCCGCACCAACTAATTCGCGTCGCTGAAGGATGAAGGGCGGCGCCGGAGTCGAGAAACAGGCGTCGGCCTGGCCTAGACGCGGCGAAGCACGCAGACGACCTTGCCCAGGATGACTGCGTGTTCGGCGGAGATCACCTCGTAGAGCGGGTTGCGGGGGACGAGCTCAACGCGACCGTCGCGGGTCCGGTAGACCTTGACCGTCGCCTCGCCCTCGATCATCGCGGCGACGATGTCACCGCTCTCGGCGACCGCCTGCTGGCGCACAACGACCACGTCGCCATCGCAGATTGCCGCCTCGATCATGGAGTCGCCCTTCACTCTCAGAGCGAACAACGTGCCGTGCCCTACTAGGGTGGAAGGCAGCGTCAGCTCGTCCTCCACGTGTTCCTCGGCGAGGATCGGGGCGCCAGCAGCGATAGTGCCAAGCACCGGAACTTTGACACCTGGCTCGTCTGCACCGTTCGATGTTGTACCAACCCGCGCCCTGCGGATGTCGACCGCCCTGGACGCGTTTGCCTCACGACGCAGGAGGCCACGCCGTTCCAGAATGTTCAAGTGGTACGCCACGGACGAGGGAGAGCCAAGCCCGACCGCTGCGCCGATCTCGCGCACCGTGGGTGGGTAGCCGTGCTGCTGGATCCAATCGTGAATCACCGTCAGGACGCGCTGCTGCTTGGCGCTGACGTGGGGCGGCTCGGCCTCGGCCCCATCGGAGGTTGTCATCCATGGACAATACAACAGACTTTAGAACGCGCGTACTAACGCGCTCGGTGCGGGTTTGGGTATCCGAACTCCTCGGGCTCTCCGGGGAAACGGCGAAGCCGTATCCGGACGTGCGTTTTGAGGCAGACGTGGGTGTAGTCGACGTTGTCGCCGGTCGCCGTCAGCCACGACCGCCTGCCCGGCTGTGGCAGGTTCGTCTCCACGAACAACCGCCGCTGCACATCCGATCTGGCCTCGTTCGGGAGATGGAGGCTCGAAGCTAACCGCCACCGGCAGCTGGCTGAATCTCCCTCCGGTCGTCGTACGGCCGATCGATGTTTGGTTGAAGTCATGTCGGACCCCGGCGTGGCCCGCTGAATGTCTTCCGCCTTCGGCCATGCGACCGCTACCATCATCGTCGATCAATCTGAGAGGGCGGTGCGATGGCGGAGCCACCAGCGGCCGCGGGGCGGGTGGTGGCACCTATCTGCGCCGCGGCATCCGCCTCTGCCCGCCCAACCGCGACTACCGACGGCACCGATTCGTGGCGACACCGGCCAAGCCGGAACTAGACGAGATGCAACTGGCAAGGCCTTCCACTCGCCGTCTTCGATGCAAACGAGGAGGCCACGCAATGGCAGTAAACGCCGAGGCGCACGGCGACGGCCTGCCGAATGAGCGGCCCGACCCGATCACAACCTTGCGCGGCTGGCGCCGTTTTGTGGAGGCAGTCCCGCCCCACTTCGAGTTGCTCCCCGAGGCCGAGTGGGCCGCGCTGTCCGGGGCGCACGCCCGGCCTACAACAAGGCCCGGTTCGACTACCACTGCGGAAGGGTGGTCTTGGCGACCCCCACTATTCAGGAGATCGAAGAGCAGGTTGGGCTGACCCAGCTCAACCATCACGACTCCATCGCCCGCCGTGGCCTGGTCGTGTCGGGACCCCCGTTCACGGGCAAGAGCACCGGCCTCACGCAGCTCGGGCGCACCTACGAGCTGTGGATTCGCCAGCGCTATCCCAGCCAAGACCGCATCCCCGTGGTCTACGTGACCACCCCGCCGCAATGCTCTCCCCGCGACCTTGTTGCGGAGGTCGCCCGGTTTCTCGGCCTGTCACCGATCAACCCGCGGGCCGGCTTCACCAACGTCGTCGACGGGGTCGGCCAAGCGCTCACTGAAGCCCGATGTGACCTGGCGCTGGTTGACGAGATCCACAACCTGTACCTGCCTACCGCCGCCGGTGAGTACCCTTCCGATCAGCTCAAATACTTGACCGAGCGCCTGCCGGCGACGTTCGTCTACGCAGGGATCAACCTCGAAAAATCCGGGCTGTTCACCAGGGGGCACGCCACGCAAACCGCTCGCCAGATAACGCTCGTCAAAGCGGGGGCGATTCCCTATGGGCCCGAGTGGGAGGGCCTGGTGGCCAACCTGGAGGCCGGACTGCGGCTGCACCGCCACGAGGATGGCACCCTTATCCACCTAGACCGGTACCTACACGAACGAACGCACGGGATGATCGGCAACCTGTCCCACTTGATCCAAGCGGGGGCATTGGCCGCGATCGACGACGGCAGCGAAGCCGTCACACGCCAGCTTCTAGAGGTCATCCGACTCCCTGGGTTCCACTGATGTACTGGTCCGCTAGTACACGAATCTTGGGGTTGAGCTGCGGAAACACGACTTTGGCCGCCTAGTCCGCACGGCTACCACCTCGTGCTCACCGCACTCACCACCCCGTGCGTCCTCGCCGCGGTCGGCATGTGGGCCGTAGGGGAGGGCCGGACCGACAGCGGCGAGCACCGCAACCCCGCCCATCTGACCGCGTCCAGGAGCCGCGCTGCAGATCCAGCTCAAGCAGCCGCGAGTGGCGAGCACGCGGAAGGGCCGATCCGGCATCTAGCCCAGGTCCCACGCGGTCCACGTGACAATCCAAGGCCGCTCGGGTCGCGTGGCCGGAAGCGGCTGATCCCCGAACAGCACTGCTCCTACCGCTTCGGCCGCCGCGCGCATCTCTGCCTCCGGGTCCCGCAGCGGATCACATACCACCAGCAGGAGATCGCCGTGAACGAGTGTCTGGGCGGGGTGGCCCGTCTGCTGCCTGATCAGTGACCGAATCTCCTTCCGGAGGACGGCAAGCTGGTCACCGGGCACCTCCCGGACCTCCGCGTACCCGTGCTCACGCACCACGCCGCAGACCACCTGGGCAACGACCGGGACCCTGCGGTCGACCGCAGGCGCGGGGAACAGGCGGTCCATCGCCGTCAGACACCGCCGGCAGGTCGGCGCGAACGCCGGCTCCCGGTACCTGCTCAGCGTGCCCCCTTCACCCCCGACCATCAGCGCCCACTCCTGGCCGCACATCGTCGTGTGCTCCCAGACCGGCTCCCGCAGCGCCTCAACGTCATACCGCCGCTGGACTGCCTCCCGTTCGCGATCCCCGCCCGTGAGGTAGTGCTCGGGTACAGCGCCGCGGCCCGGCTCCGACGGCCGGTGCCGGCGCGCGAGGTGCACGGCCTCACCACCGCTGACCGCCACGAGAAGCAGAACCTGCTCCCCAGCGATGATGACGTTCGGTCCATGCAGGCCGTCACGCATGCCAGCAGTATGGCTGCCCCTACTTGCAGGACGGCCACAGGCGAGGCTTGCGCGGCCCCGGACCCGCTGCCATTAAGTTCGTCGAGCACGACGACGCGGGACCGCATCTCCCATTGTCGCCGGCATGACACAACGTTCTCGCTTACATGGCGAACAGCTCGTCCGGCCGCTCGCAACTGCCGCTCTGCCCACCCGGCCCCGCCCGTGCCCGAGGCCGATACCGGCACTGCCCGTCCACGCTCGCCGGTGCTCGCCACCGCGCAGGACGTACTGCTAGGGATGGCTGTCCCGTCGAGCTGCGGCCGGGTCGTCGCGCAACATCTCGGTACGTGGGCGGCGGGGCGGCTCTTCGTAACGCAGGCGATCCTGTCCACTCGGGCCGCTTATGTCCCCTCGAGTGGCGGCCTCCCGTGTCGCCTGCAGGACTTTGCCCGCGACGCACAAAGTCCTGCTAGCCTAAAGACCGCAGGACGCCCTTCCGGGCTCCCGCGCCCGCCTTGAGGCCCGCTGATGCGGGCCTCTCGTGCATCCGGATCAGTGCGGGTGGGCCATCGGATTCCAGCGGTGCGAGTGATAGCGCCGAGGCTCGACGAGTGCCCATAGCTGTTCGGTCACTGCGGCGGCACGCGGGTCGGTGCCGGGGATCTCCAGCCGCTGAAACAGGAACGTCACCAAGTCCACCGCCTGCACCAGGCGGCTCGCGTGGGACGGCGCGAAATGCAGCGTGTCGACGATCCGGGTCAGCTTCCGCGACCGGTAGCCGCCGGTGCCCGCCACTCGATACCGGTCCAGGTCAGCCCGGTGGGTTGCCTGGTCGTGCACCTCGTCGGCGATGACCAGCGCGTACTCCTCTCGCGATGCGGCGTACCCGTCGATTCGCTCCAGCACGTGCGACAGCACCACCTCGTGAGCTGGCCGCGGGTAGGTGTACCGCTTGTTTAGCTGCTCCCGCTTCACACCGCGCAGGATGATCGCCACCTCGTCCTGAGCGCCGATGGCTGCCATAGCAGCCCTGTAGACCGCGATCCGCGCGCGAGGCGGCACACCCCTCCACGCCTTTCGGCCGTGGAAGATGTCGTAGCCGTGGAGCTCGGCGTCGACCGGCACGCCGTAGGCCTTCACCGCGTCGGTCACCACCTGGTCAAGCGCTTCGCTTAGCGGGATCGCGACGGCGTCCGGCACCATCAGGGCGCCGATCCAGTAGACGCCGGCTGCGAACGACTCGTCGACGTAGCTGAGCAGCACGAGCCGAGGGTACGACCGGTTCTGACCGGCGGGCAGCCACTACGTGTGTGTGTCGAGTCCGGGCGCGGCGCACGCAAGTCCTCCGTCTCTGGCCCGTGCGCCAGCGGTGCGACCACGGCTACGGCACGCCGAAGTAGCCCTCCTCTTCACCAAGCAGCAGCGGCACGTCGTACACCGACATGTCCGGCCGGGCCCGCGCGTACCGCACCCGATGCCGCCACCGCCCGTGCTCGAAGGCGACGTCGGCGTCGATCTCCGCCACCACCGTCGGCTCCACCTGCACGTACCGCAGCGGCTCCGGCCCCTCCAGCTGCCCCGACCAGGACGCCGGCAGCGGCTCCGGCCACGGGTGCACCGCGGCGGCCAGGCGGTGCTGCAGCGGGTGCAGCAGAGACAGCATCCCGCCGAGCTGCTCCCGCTGGGCGCCGGTCACCGGGTGGGTCCGCCCGGTGTACCGCAGCCGGCCCCTCCGATCGAACCTCCCCAGCAGGACCGTGACCGGGTTGTGGATGCTGCCGGTCACCCCGCCGACGATCGCCTCGGTCACGAGCCTGGTCCGAACTTCCACCAGCCGCGCTTGCCCATCTCGTAGCGCCCCGAGAGCCGCTTGGTGACCACGCCCTCGATGCCGGCCGCGACGGTCCAGTTCAGCAGCCAGTCCGCGACCTGCCGCATGTCCGTCGTCTCGGGGGTCACAGTCAGCTGGGGCGGCGCGTCGACGAGTAGCTGCTCGAGCCGGGCCTGCCGCTCCGACAGCGGCCGGTCGACGATCACCTCGCCGCCGGCGTCAGCCAGCAGATCGAACAGCACGTAGTGGGCGGGGCAATCGTGGACCAGGCGCAGGAGCCCGCGGCCGGCGGTGATCCGCCGCTGCAGCAGCGCGAAGTCCGTCCGGCCGCGCTGCCACACGATCAGCTCGCGCGTCCAGCACGACGCCTGGCGGGATGGCCGCCCGGACCACCCGGGTGACGTCCGGGAAGCAAGTGGTCAAGTTCCGTCCGGCCCGCGACTGGACGTACACACCGTCGCTCTCGCGAAAGAAAATCGCGCGCCACCCGTCCCACTTCGGCTGGTGTATCAGGTCGGGACCTTCGGGGACCTGGTCGACGGGCGTGGCGAGCATGGGCGCGACCGGCCGGCGCAGCACCGGGTCAGCGGCTGCCCCCGCCCGGCGTCGGGCCGGGCTCACCGCCCGCCCGGGCCGAGCACCCCGATCCGGCGGTGCCGTGATTAGCCGAACCGGTCCGCCAGCAGTGGTCGGACCTCCTGGAGAAGGATTGCCGCGGAGGCTCTAAGAGGGCATCTCGTGCGACTTTGATCTGATACACGCTGTTGATGCCCTGCCGGCCCCTGCCTGTCCGAGCCGTGATCATCTATACATGACGACCG